>CP073744.1:1642857-1971428 GCA_024397955.1 bacterium SCSIO 12696 | reverse complement strand
TTTGCGCTTCAGGATGACATTGACGACGCCTGCAATGGCATCAGAGCCATACACTGCCGAGGCGCCGTCTTTGAGGATCTCAATGCGCTCGATCGCCGCTGAGGGAATGGTGTTCAAGTCTACCGCATCGCCACCAAAACCGTTGCTGGCAACCCGCTGACCATTAATAAGAACCAGTGTATTGCTTGCAGGTAAACCTCTCAAGGTGACGGTAGCAGTGCCATCGCCGCCATTGCTAACAGCGGTGCTGGTGGAGTTTCCAGAAACAATGGGGACAAATTTCAGTTGTTCTGACAGTGACGGTGCACCGTTAAGACTGAGTTCGGTAGCGGTCAGTATCTCAATGGGAGCGAAAGCCTGAGCCTCGCTGCGGCGCAGGCGAGAGCCGGTGATTGGCGTGCCATGGACCACCATTTCTTCAATGTGATCCTCCACAGCCAGTGAAGAGCTGTTTTCCGATGCAGCGGATGTTTCCACAATAGCGATCGCTTTTGGCGATATTACCCGGTACTGCAGAGGCTTGTCGGCTAATGCCACCTCCAGAGCTTCGAGTAAAGGCAGTTCTCCGTTCAGGGATTCACTACGCAGTGCTTCCACGGTTTGATGAGAAAAAATAATGGAGACTTTGGATTGTCTTCCTAGCTCAATGAGTGTTTCAGCGAGGGGCTGCTCTGGAAGTGTTAAGGGCAGTGAGTCGTTGATATCGGCGGCAGGCGAGCCGCACAGTGCCACTAGCAATGGCGCTGTGCACCATGGCCCAAGGTTTACTTGTTGGCGGTTACCCTTTATTCCCATACACAAAAGGCGACACCGGCCAATTGCTGTGTCGCAGAGAGATTTAAAGGCTTAGTATAGAACGATCCGGTAAAGATCGGGAGCAATAATGTGGACTAGCAGTCGGGCGGGTTCGCTGGTTCCAGTTGCAAGCGATTGTCCTTAAGTACCGCGGTTAACGTCAGTGCTTCGGCCACGGCTTGGGCGGTTTCTAATGGGCGCTCAGTAGAAAAAGTGCCAGATATGGGGGCTTTGGCGGAATCTGCAGCTGTCAGCTCAATGGGTGTTTTGCTGTAGCGGTTCAGGGTCGAGATGACATCGCTCAAAGGCGTATTGTCGAACACGATCTGGCTTTGGCGCCAAGCAGTAATGATGTCGCTATCGGCAGTACGCAGATTCTGTAAGCCACCTTTGCTGTCAAACGTGATTGCCTGGTGAGCTTCAACAAACTTGGGCAGGCTTGGCTGTCGGGCATTAGTTACTTGAACGGTACCTTCTGTTACGGTGATCTCGGCACTGTTAGCAACATCTTTGAAGATATTAAACTCAGTGCCTACGGCTCTGGCCTGAGCGCCATCCAGTTCAACCACAAATGGGCGTTGTTTGTCTTTGGCAACAGAGAAGTAGGCTTCGCCACTGACCAGGTGCAGCCACCGCAGGTCGTCTTTGTACTGTACTTCCAGGGTCGAATTGGTATTTAACTCGATTTTAGAGCCGTCATCCAAAGTGACCGCAAGGCTTTCACCAACAGTGGTTTGGTATATGTCTGGTTGGGCAGGCGATATCACACCAAGGGTAACAGCCACTGCCACAGCAGTAGCCACAGCCAGTCCACCGATGGGTTTCCAGCCAAACAGCTTGGCCAGCCAAGATGAGGGTTTTTCTGAAGTATCAGCTTTTTGCGCTGGGTTAACAGCCGACAGAGGGAGCTGACTAGCAATGCCCAAATCACCCCACATCTCTGCCACTTGATCAAAAGCTTGGCGGTGTTGAGGGGTCGTGGTTAGCCAATCCGCAAACTGCTCCAACACAGATTCGGCTACATTGTCTGCGCGCAGGCGAACCACCCAGGCACAAGCCTGGTCCAGCAGATCTTCGCTAGATTGTGGTTGAGTGAGCTCAGACATGGCCCTGTATCGTCCCCGATTGTGATCGTTATGAGTGTGATTCTATGTATATAGACGTTTCAAACTGGTGAACCCCCAGCTCTTTTTTGAGAAAAATCGCAGAAAGTGTGACCGTGCACTCATTTTGAGCCATCTATTTTATCAACAAGGAGCCCCTGCCGACATCGCTTTAAGGCGTCAAGAATGTATTTTTCGACACTGCTGACCGAAACCCCCATCAACTTGGCTATTTCGGCGTAAGGTAGGTTGCGAGTGCGGCTCAGCATGAATGCCTGACGCACGTTGCTGGGCATGGCTTCAATAACCCGGTAAATGTCCGCGCTTTTTTGCTGGGCTTCCAGTAGCTGGTCTGGCGAGTCATCGCTGGTACGCTGTTGGCTGTCAGCTTTTAGGTGCTCTTTTTCCAGGTAGTGGTTCATGCGAGTCTGTCGTCTCAATTGATCCACCGACATATTGGAGGCTACTTGAAACAGAAATGCGCGAGGGTTGTCTACCCGTTCGGGGTCGTCCATGGTATAGAGGCGTAGAAAGGTGCTCTGGGCGATATCTTCAGCATCTTCACGGTTTTTTAACCGTTTGCTTAAGAAATTCACCAGAGTAGGGCCGTGCTTTTTAATCAGGCGCTCGATACGGCGTTTATTTGCGTAATTCATCGGGGTGAAACTAGCTACCCTGTTGGCGAGCGCAAGCTACCATATAATATTCAACAGCAATGGGTTGTGGCATGGTTCGTGTAGTTAACCTGAAGACCAGTGATTTTGAGGCAATACGCGATGGCTTGCCACCATTAGCACCGCTGTTATCCGATGATTTGCCACTGGATGCACCCTTATTACAGCAATATCTGTGTCAATATAAGTTTCCAGTCAGCCAAGGGGCCGATTCGATACTTCGAGTGGGTCAATTGAGTGTTGGTGACTACTCTATTTGTGCTTACTGTTGGCTGCCAGCATCCAGTAAGGGCACCACGTTTTTGGTGCATGGGTACTTCGACCACGTTGGCCTCTACAATCACTTGATCAAGTCCTTACTGGATCGAGGGCAGACGGTGGTGGCTTTTGATCTGCCTGGCCATGGCTTGTCTACGGGTGAGCCGTTGGCCGTCGACAGCTTTAAAAGCTACCAGCGGGTTTTTCGCGCTTTGCTGGAGTGCTGTAATGACCTGCCTCGCCCATTTTACGGGGTGGGCCAAAGCACTGGCGGAGCGGTGTTGTTGGGTACGTTGCAAGAGCTGTTTGCGCAGGGTGCTGATGCACCCTTCAAAAATACTTACCTGCTTGCTCCTTTGGTGAGGCCGTGGCAATGGCGACGAAAGCTACTCAAATACTGGCTGTTGCGCTGGTTTGTTCAACGAGCGCCACGGGAGTTTGCCATCAACTCTCACGATAAAGACTTTCTGCATTTCCTTGAGCATGGCGAGCCCATGCAGCAGCGCCACATTCCACTGAGCTGGGTGAGTGCCATGGTGCAGTGGGCATCGGACTTTGCTGACGCCGACCCCTGCCCGTGGCCGATTGCTGTTTTACAGGGGGATATGGATACCACAGTCGATGGCCCCTATAACCTGGCCCAGATTGCCCGCCAATTTCCCTCTGCACGGCTCGATACCATAGCGGGAGTCATGCACCATATGGTGAACGAACGGGAAGATATCCGCGCTCGGGTTTTTAACTGGATTGACCTTTAACCGGTGGTTATTTCATAACAGGGCTTGTATTCACCACTGAGTTTCATGCGCCGCTGCTGTACGAATTCTTGCAACAGTTTGCTGACTTCGTCCATCAACTGGGGTTCGCCCTTTAGGTGATAGGGGCCGTGACGCTCGATTTGCTCAATGCCGTAGGCCTTTACATTGCCTGCCACAATGCCGGAAAAAGCCCGTCGCAGTTCCGCCGCTAATTGCTGAGTTGGCTGATCGCGGTGCAAGTTGAGAGCCGCCATATTATCGTGGTTAGGTTCAAAGGGCTCCTGCAATTGCCAGTGGATATGGGTGTGCCAGTCAAAGTAGTACGCTAACTGATGTTTGCGGCGGTAGCGGTGAACCTGTTCCATGCCCCTTTTGACTTGACGGGCTACCTGTTCCGGGTTGTCGATAATAATGTCATAGCAATTTGCAGCCTCTGCCCCCAGAGTGTTGCGAATAAAGCGATCCAGGCTGTCGAAATACGCTCGGCTGCACTCCGGGCCGGTGAGAATAAAAGGCATAGGGATGTCTTTATTATCCGGGTGCAGGCGAATGGCGATCAGATAAAGAATTTCCTCAGTGGTGCCGGCGCCACCGGGAAACACCACAATGGCGTGAGCCAGGCGCACAAATGCCTCAAGCCGTTTTTCAATATCTGGCAAGATCATCAGCTCGTTCACAATCGGGTTTGGGGATTCAGAGGCAATAATTCCCGGCTCTGAAATGCCCATATAGCGGCCATTGTGGATTTGCTGCTTGGCGTGGCCGATGGTGGCGCCTTTCATCGGGCCTTTCATGGCGCCCAGGCCGCAACCGGTGGCAATGTTGATACCCCGCAACCCCAGCTGATAACCCACCAGCTTGGAGTAATCGTACTCCTCACGGCTGATCGAGTGGCCACCCCAGCACACCGCCAGGTTCGGTGCCGTATTGGAGGGCAGGGCGTCCGCATTGCGGGCGATGCGAAACACAATGTCGGTGATGGCTTCTGGATTTTCGGGGGGCTGTTTGGCGAGCAGCTTGGTGTGGGTGAAGACGATATCCCGCAGGGCGGCAAACAGATGATCTTGGATACCGCGAATCATCTTGCCGTCCACAAATGCAGACGCTGGGGCATTGAATACACGCAGTCTCAGGCCCCGTGACGTGGGCTCAACCGCGACTTCAAAATCTTTATAAGCCGCCAGCATCTCTGCGGCGTCATCAATCTCGCTGCCGGTGTTTAGCACCGCCAGAGCGCACTGGCGAAATTGCCCCAATACGTCGGCATTGGTATTTAATAGCTCGGAGATTTCCCGGTGTGACAACAGCTCCAGGCTTTTGCTGGGGCGTACGCTGGCTTGTGTGATTGTGTCCATAGATGACCTCTGGTTGCTACTGACACCATCGCACAGTTTTATGGCAAAGAGGTGGAATATCTGGCTTAGAGGTTAAATTTTTTCTTCAAAGCCGCAGCCACGACTGGGTGAACAAAGGCGCTGATATCACCGCCCAGAGAGCCGATCTCCCGCACTAGGGAAGAAGAGATGTAGGAGTGTTTTTCCGCAGGGGTCAGAAAAATGCTTTCCGCGTTGGTGGATAGAGCGCGGTTCATATTGGCTAATTGGAATTCGTACTCAAAGTCAGACACGGCTCGCAAACCGCGCAGCACCGCTTGTGCCCCACACCGATGGAGGAAATCCACCATCAAGCAGTTAAAGCCTTTTACCTCTACTTTGTCACCCAGGTGAGCCAAAGCTTCCTGGGCGAGGGCGATGCGTTCTTCCAAAGTAAACAGCGGCCCCTTACTTTCGCTGCTGGCGATGGCCACCACAATGTGGTCAAACAGTCGGGTTGCCCGCTCCACCAAATCCACATGGCCATTGGTGATTGGATCAAAGGTGCCTGGGTAGATGACTTTTTTCATAATTATTGTCGGTACAGTGGGCCATCGATAGTAGACAACTCCGTGTTAACTGGCAAATCGCTCTAGCCACAGCGGTATAGGCGATAAACCACCTGGCCACTGTGCTTTTCTCTATGCAGTTCCCAGTTATTTGGAGCGGGGTTATGCTCATTGGCTCCGCACTCTACGTAGACGAGTGCATTGGATGTCAGCCAGCCATGATCTGTTAATAGTTGATAGCATGACTCCAGCAGCTCCTTGCCAAAAGGTGGATCAAGAAACACCACATCAAAAGGGCTGGCACTGCTGGTTTTAAGCCAGGCCAGGGCATCGGTTGCCAATACCTTGGCATCGGCACCCAAGGTTTGGCAGTGGCTTTGCAATTGCCGGGCGGCGGTTGGGTTTTTTTCCACCAGTACGGTATGCGCAGCCCCTCGAGACAGAGCCTCAAGGCCCAGTGCCCCAGAACCGGCAAACAGATCCAGACAACGGGCGCCGGGAAGATGGAAACTCAACCAGTTAAACAGAGTTTCCCGCACCCGATCGCCACTGGGTCTAAGCCCTTCTACGTCTGGGAAATCCAGCTTCCGGCCGCGCCATTGACCACCGATAATTCGCAGCTGGTTTTTGCTGTTCGCGGTTCGTGGACGGGAGGGTTTTGGTGACATGAGTACGGCTTCTGTCGCAAAGAGGTGATAGGATACACGACTTTCAATAACCCCTTCCCCACAGCCCATTAATTCGATAAAACCCATGTCCGACAACGAGCACTCCGCAGCTGCCAGCGGCGATTCAGAGAACAGTAAAAAGGGCGGTTTATTCGGCCGCTTCCGTCGCAAGTCTGAGGTGGCAGGCGCTGCCCCAGCCGATAACCTCCCATCCGATACCCCCTCAGCTGATAGCCCTCAGCCAATGACGGCGGAAAAACCCAAGGTTTCCTTTCGTGAGCGCATGCGTCGGGCGTTGGCGCGCACCGGTTCAGGTATTGGTAGCCTGTTTATGGGCCGCAAGGTCATCGACGAAGAGTTGCTGGACGAGTTGGAAACCCAGCTTTTAATGGCTGATGTGGGCGTGGAAACCACGGCGGATATTATTGCCAATCTCACCGATCAGCTAAAACGCAGTGAACTGAAAGACAGTGCTGCGTTGCAGGCGGCTCTGCAACGCATGCTGCAAGATGTGCTGGTGCCCTGTGAGCAACCGCTCGCTTGTGACACCCAGGCAGATGGCCCTTTTATTCTCCTAGTTGTGGGCGTTAACGGTGTGGGCAAGACCACCACCATTGGCAAACTGGCCAAGCGCCTGCAGGGGGAAGGTAAATCGGTGATGCTGGCGGCCGGCGATACCTTCCGTGCGGCTGCGGTAGAGCAGTTGCAGGCTTGGGGCGAACGCAACCAGGTGCCAGTGGTGGCTCAGCACACCGGTGCCGATAGCGCGTCGGTTATTTTTGACGCCATCCAGTCGGCCCGCGCCAAGAATGTGGATGTGATTATTGCCGACACCGCCGGTCGCCTGCACAACAAAAGTAATTTGATGGAAGAGCTGAAAAAAGTGCAGCGGGTGATTGCCAAGCTGGACGACAGCGCTCCCCACGAAGTGTTGCTGGTGTTGGATGCGGGCACTGGCCAAAACGCTCTGTCGCAAATGCAACAATTCCACGATGCTGTAGAAGTGAGTGGTATTGCGCTGACCAAATTGGATGGCACCGCCAAGGGCGGGATTGCTTTTGCGTTGGCCCGCCGCTTTGGCGCGCCGATTCGCTTTATCGGTGTTGGCGAAGGCGCTGATGACCTGCAACCCTTTGTGGCCGCTGAGTTTGTGTCGGCCCTGCTGGCCAGCGAAACGAGCATCGATGATTAAGTTTGATTCCGTAGGCAAGCGTTACCCCGGCGGCAAAGAGGCTCTTAACGGGGTCAGCTTTGAGCTTGAGGCAGGGGAAATGGCGTTTCTTACCGGTCATTCTGGTGCAGGCAAAAGCACTTTGCTCAAACTGATTATGGCCATGGAGCTGCCCACCCGAGGTCAGCTGTTGATCAATGGCAAGAACCTAGGCCGTCTGCATCGCAGCCAGGTGCCTTACTACCGTCGCAATGTAGGGGTGGTGTTTCAAAATCATCAACTGCTGTTCGACCGCAGTGTATACGCCAATGTGGCGCTGCCGTTACAGGTGTCGGGCTTTCCGGCTCGCGATATTGGCAAGCGGGTGCGGGCGGTTTTGGATGGTGTTGGCTTACTGGATAAAGAGCGCCAGAACCCGATCAGTTTGTCTGGCGGTGAACAGCAACGGGTGGGTATTGCCCGTGCGCTGGTGCACAAGCCTCGAATTCTGTTGGCGGATGAACCCACCGGTAATCTAGACCCGGAACTGTCGGCGGAAATTATGGGCTTGCTGCGACGTTTTAACGAAGTGGGGGTGACCATGTTGATCGCCACCCACGATATCAGCTTGATATCCCAGCTGGGTTTGCGCCGCCTGGCGTTGCAACAGGGGCAGCTGGTTGGCGACAGCGCCTTTGAATACGGCTACGGCGGTGGTGTTTATGGCGAGCAATAATCACGCTACCCAACGCGCTCGAGGTGCCCGGGAAAGTCGTACCGGTGTGGGTGCCAGGTTGCACAGCTGGGCTCAGCACCATCGCGACAGTGCCATCAACGCCTGGCGCAAGATGCGTGAAATGCCCCTGCAAGCCACCATGACCACCTTGGTGATTGCTATTGCCCTGGCGTTGCCAGCGGCCCTCTATGCGGTGGTTAACAACCTGCAACAGGTGAGCGATGGCATTGAAAGCAGCGCCCAGATGAGCCTGTACCTCAAGCACGGCAGCAGCCTTTCGGCGGCCAACAAACTGCACTTGCAACTGAAAACCCGCCCTTTGGTGACCCGTGCCCAGCTGGTGTCTGCGGAGGATGCCTTGCAGGAATTTCAGTCACATTCCGGGCTCGGTGATGCCTTGGCGCAGTTGGAGGAAAACCCTCTGCCCCATGTGCTGGTGCTTGAGTTTGACCAAGGGCTGGTTAGCCCCGAAGAGCTGTCTGCCACAGCGGATGAACTGCAACAATTGCCTCTGGTGGACAGTGTTCGCTTGGACATGCAATGGGTGCAACGCCTTCACGGCATACTCAATATGGGTCGCCGGGTGGCCTTTGCTCTGGGCATTGCGCTGGCCCTGGGGGTGCTGCTGGTGATCGGTAATACCATTCGCCTGGCGGTGGAAAATCGCCGTGATGAGATTGTGGTGGTCAAACTGGTGGGGGGTACCAACGGTTACGTGCGCCGACCATTTCTCTACACCGGCCTCTGGTACGGTGTGTCCGGCGGCCTGCTGGGGTGGCTGTTGGTATGTGCCGGGCTGTTGTGGCTCGGCGCCTCTGTGGCCCACCTCAGCGCCCTTTACGAAAGCGGCTTTGAGATCGTCAACCTCGGTATTACCGAACTGGGGGCTTTGCTATTGGGCGGTGGTGTACTTGGCCTGGTTGGTGCCTGGCTGGCAGTAGGGCGTCACCTGGGTGACATAGAACCGCGCTAACCTTCAATGTAAAGCTTGATAAAGGTCATAGATTTTTTAAAAAATTCACTATAAAACAGCACTTTGAATCAAGTACTGGGTTCGGTTGCCAAGCCATAAAGAAATGGTAAACTAACCGGCCCTTCTGGCATCGCCAATGGGAATCAAGGTACATAGTGGTACCTATCACAGAAGACAAGTATGACGACAAGCACTAGCACAGCCCTGCAATCTACCGAGTGGTTATCTCCGGGAGCCAACATTGGCGCCTATATTCAAGGGGTTAATACCATTCCGGTGCTCTCTGCCGAGGATGAAAAAGCCCTCGCCGAGCAGCTTTATTATCAGGAAAACCTGGATTCAGCCCGTCAGTTGGTCATGTCACACCTGCGTTTTGTGGTGCATATTGCCCGCAGCTATAACGGCTACGGCCTCAATATGGCGGATCTGATTCAGGAAGGAAACGTTGGCTTGATGAAAGCCGTCAAGCGTTTCAACCCTGAAAAGGGCGTGCGTCTGGTGTCGTTTGCAGTGCATTGGATCAAAGCCGAGATTCACGAATACGTATTGCGCAACTGGCGCATCGTTAAAGTGGCGACCACCAAGGCTCAGCGCAAACTGTTCTTCAACTTGCGCGGCCAGAAAAAGCGCTTGGCCTGGTTGACCCACGATGAGGCTAAAGCGGTAGCCAGCGATCTGGGTGTGGAAGTGGATCAGGTATACGAGATGGAAAAACGTCTCTCTGCCCACGACACCGGTTTTGACGCCCCCGACAACGATGACGACGACAACGCTTACCAGGCACCGGTTTACTACCTGGAAGACAAGCGCTCTGACCCGGCGATGCAGCTGGAGCAAGAAGACAGTCAGGCAGACAGTTACAGCCGTATGGGGCTGGCTATGCAAGAGTTGGACGAGCGCAGTCGGGACATTTTGCAGCAGCGTTGGCTGAGCGAAGAAAAAGCCACCCTGCACGATCTGGCGGACAAGTACGGTGTTTCCGCTGAGCGTATCCGCCAGCTGGAAAAGAACGCCATGAAAAAAGTCCGGGCCTCTATGGAAGCCTGATAGGCAACTAACACAGTTCGTTAAAGCCGCAATATTCGTTGCGGCTTTCTTGTTTTAGGGATTTCACATGCAAAGAAAGTGGTTGGCCATTGCCGCAATCAGTGGTTTTACGGCTGTTGCCCTCGGTGCTTTTGGCGCCCACGGGCTAAAACCCACATTTACCGCTTATCAATTGGGTGTCTGGGAAACCGCTGTGCAATATCAGATGTTTCATACTCTTGCCCTTTTGTCTCTGGCGTCGGCTGGGCAGCTTGTGTGTCGGCGTATGGCGAGTATCAGCGCCTGGCTATTTACGGTGGGCATTGTGGTCTTTTCTGGCTCACTGTACGTGCTTGCAACCACCGGGATAAAGTGGCTCGGTGCCATCACCCCGCTGGGTGGTCTCGCTTTTCTGGCCGGCTGGGCCTTCCTGTTAGTGAGCGCTTTCAAAAAGAATAAACCCTAATGGAAATAAAACCGGAATTTAAGAAAAAGTCGATACGCAGCTTTGTGGTGCGCGGTGGCCGTATGACCGAAGGCCAGAACAACGCCTTTGAACGTTGGTGGCCAGAGTACGGGCTCAGCCTTTATGACGGCTCACTGGATACCGGAGCAACGTTTGGCCGTAACGCCCCCTTGGTGTTGGAAATTGGCTTTGGTATGGGCGATTCGTTGTTGGAAATGGCGGCGGCAGAGCCGGACAAAGACTTTATTGGTATCGATGTGCACCCTCCAGGCGTTGGCCGCCTGATTAACAATGCCGGCAAGCAGGGCTTGAGTAACTTGCGCTGCTATCTGGCGGATGCCAACGATGTGCTGGAAGACTGTATTGCCGATGCCAGTCTGGCGCGGGTACAGCTGTACTTCCCGGATCCCTGGCACAAGAAAAAGCACCACAAGCGGCGCATTGTCCAGCCGGTGTTCGTCGAGCAAATTGGCCGCAAGCTGGCGGTTGGCGGCACCTTTCATTTGGCGACGGATTGGCAAAATTACGCCGAGCATATGCTGGAGGTTATGGAAGCGGCTGCCAACTTTAGCAATGTAGCTGGTTCAGGGGAGTTTTCTCCGCGCCCGGATTACCGCCCGGTGACCAAGTTTGAAAAACGCGGTGAACGCCTTGGCCACGGTGTTTGGGATTTGCTCTACACCCGCGATGAGTGACAGCAACAACAACCCGTTCTGGAATTACTCGCTGGCCCTCTACGGTGACATCGAACCCTGGTGCCTGGCCATGCAAAACGCCCACGGTGCCAATGTGAATCTGCTGCTGTTCTGTTGCTTTGCCGGTAGCCAAGGCTATCAGTTACAAGCTCAACACATTGAGGCGCTAGATCAAGTGACTGACCAGTGGAATAGCCATGTTATTAAGCCGTTGCGAGGGCTGCGCCAACAACTGCCAGAAGATCAATTAGGCAGAGACTACGACTCGGCAAGGCAGTTGTTGCTGGCTGCCGAATTGGAGGCAGAGCGCTATAGCCAGCAACAGATATGGAACTGGTGGCAAAGCCAGTGTGACACTGTAGAAGCAACGAATCAGCAGCCAGTTTTGGCCAACCTGATGGCCTATGGGCAATCCCTTTCCATGCCCGAGCCCCCAGCAACCGTGATCGATGCCGCACTGTGTATGAACATATAAGTTATGGTGTCGTGATTGCTATAGAATTCAGCATTTTGTTTACCCGAGAATCGGAGGGAATATGAAGTTAATCAAGCCCGTGGCGATCGCCACTTTTGCAGTAGCCCTTGCAGGTTGCAACGAGCAGGCTGCGGACAAAGCCGCCAGCAATGCCGAGGTGGAGTTGACCACCCAGCAGCAGAAAATGAGCTACCTGATTGGCCAGAATATGGCGAAGCAGTTCCAGGCCCAGGGTTTTCACCTGGACAGCGATGCCCTGTTGCTGGCTGTCCGCGATGTCGCTGAGGGCAAAGAACGCTTGAGCCAGGAGGAAATTGCTCAGACCATCGAAACTTTCCAAAAAGATCAGTTGGCTTTGCAGCAAGAAGCACAAGCCAAGGCAGAGGCGGAATTTAACCAACTGGCTGAGAAGAATCTGGCGGAAGGACAGGTCTTCCTGCAAGCCAATGGCGCCAAAGAAGATGTGGTTACCACTGACACAGGCCTGCAATACAAAGTGCTCGCTTCCGGGGAGGGCGCGACACCAGGGGCGGCTGACAGTGTTGAAGTCCACTACCGCGGCACATTGATCGACGGCAGCGAATTTGACAGCTCCTTTAAGCGCGGTGTGCCCGCAAACTTTCAGGTGAACCAGGTGATTCCCGGCTGGACGGAAGCGTTGCAACTGATGAAAGAAGGGGATAAATGGCAACTGACTATCCCTGCGGAATTGGCCTACGGGCCCGGTGGCACCCCGAGTATTGGCCCCAACTCAGTGCTTCAGTTTGACGTTGAATTGCTGAAAGTCACTCCGGCACAAACCGACGATAAGGGCTAAGCCATGAAAAAAACACTCGCAATAGCCATTGCCAGCCTGCTGGCGTTGCAATTAAGCGGCTGCGGCAAAGAAGAGAGGCAGCCGGAGCCACTGACGCTGGACTCCGATGCCAACAAAGCCAGCTATCTATTGGGCTATGAACTGGCCAAACAGATGCAGCGTGATGGTGTGGTGGTCAATGCCGACGCAGTGGCCCAAGGCGCTCGCGATGCGGTTGCCAGCAGTGCCGTCCAGGTTAGCGACGACAGTGCCCTGGAGGTAGTGGATACCACAGCAAGCAATTATTTGGTGGTTCGTCAGGAGGTAATCGCTTTGCAACGTAAACAATCCAACCCCAACTGGCAGGCTGGTCAGCAGTTCCTCACTGAAAATGCCAGCAAAGATGGTGTGGTGACCACAGACTCCGGCTTGCAGTATCAGGTATTAACCGAAGGCTCTGGTGCCCGCCCTGAGGCCACCGATGAGGTCGAGGTGCATTACCACGGTACCTTAATTGATGGCACCGTTTTCGATAGCTCTGTCGATCGTGACCAGAAAATTACCTTCCCGCTGAACCGGGTCATTCCCGGTTGGACAGAGGGTGTACAGTTGATGAAAGAGGGCGCTAAATACCGCTTCTTTATTCCTTCTGAATTGGCCTACGGCGGACGTGCTGCAGGGCCGACCATTCAACCTCATTCGACGCTGGTATTTGATGTAGAGCTGTTTAAAGTGAACCCTTAAACCGCTTCAGACCGTGTTCAACCACAAAAAAACCTCGGTAAGTGATTACCGAGGTTTTTTTGTGGTTGATTGGTGTTGTTAGCCTGCGCTTGCCTGTTCTTGATGAGCGGTGTGAAGAACTTCAATCATGCGGTCTTCAATTTCAAAGCGCGCGGCCAGGGATTCTCCCAACTGTGACAGGTCAACCGCCAGGGTTTCCAAGTCATCGGTAGCCAGGTATTTGTCGTTAAAATCCAGGGCTGCCTGGGTAGCACTGTGCACTTCATTGAGTAGCTGGCTGGCCTCACTTAGGGCTTGTTTGTCGTTAAAGGCCCGGCCTTCTTCCATCAGCTGCTGGTACACCTCAAAGTGGCCTGCGGAAATATAGTCCACCAGGTTCTCACAAAGCGCCTGTAATTGCTGGCCATGATCTGGGTTGTTGCTGTCAAACTCCGTCACATTGCTCAGGTCGCAATAGCCCACCAGCAGCTCCTGACGGTTCTGCAGCCAGCGGTCGATGATGTGGCTGACACCGCCCCAACGTTCTTGCAGTGATTTACAGTTCTCTAACATAGTGCGGGACTTTTATGGGTTGTGGTTAGTTGTTGATTCTATCGGGCTTGCGAGTGAACTGCCACAAAGCCAAGGCCGCCAGCCCAATAAAACACACCAGGGTCCAGCCGGGAATGCTCAGGCCCAAAAATGTCCACTGTACTTCGGCGCAATTGCCATCGCCGCGCAGCAGTTTGTCGAGAGCGTTAAAAAAACTTTCTACTTCAAACAAATAGGCCACCGAGGCGCCACAATCCGGGATATAGGGGTGTCCCTCTGGCAAGCTTTGCAACCACAATTGCTTACCCGAGAAAAAACTGCCAGTGAGGGCGGCAGCGGCGGTGAGCAGTGAATACACGCGATAGCCAAGTCGGCCAGGGTTGTGCAGCAATGCCAGCAGTGCCACAAAGCCAGTGGCCATAACGAAAATACGCTGCAAGATGCACATATAGCAGGGTTCCAAACCCATGACTTCCTGCATATAGAACGCGGTGGCGATCAGGCCGCAACACACCAGAAAAATAATCCCGAAACAGGCTCTGACGCCGGGCAGTTTGACGGTGTCCATATTGTATTTGTATCCAATCCAAAGTGATGGCGAGTATGGCAGAAACTGCTTTTGGGCTTCAATCGAGCAGGGTAAAGATTGGTTAATCACTACCTATGTTGTTCGGCAAAGGCTCTCGCCCGTGGAAACAGCTGGTCAAACTCTCGCTGCAATTGCGGCCACTGGTGCTCCAGCTGTACTGACGCAGCACTTAAATCCACCGGGCGGCGAAAGCGTTGTTCGATGCGGCTGAGCGTCAGGCCAACAGTGTGTCGATGGGCGTAGTTTTCCAGCAGGCCAATGCCGGGGGCGTGGTCAGTAAAGCGCTGAGCTCGTTGTGGCAGCAAGTGATAGTGGTCGCGCAGCAGTTGGTAAAAATCACCGCTGAACCGGTTTAAAGGTTGAGGGTGGTGCTGTTGCCAGTTTTTTGCCAGTAGGTGGTCGTAACAGATATCTACGATAATCCCGGCGAAGCGGCGCAGAGGAGGTTCAAAACGGGCGCGGGCTGCAATCACCTGGGATTGTTGGTCGAACCAGCTATCAATGGCACGATGCAGGGCAATGCCCTGCTCGATGCGGTGGGGGTATTGCCCCCGCAGAGGGCCCTTTACAAAATCTCCCAATAGCCCGCCAATTTTGATCTCAGGCTCATCACCGGAGAGAAGAATGTGGGCCAGGTAATTCACGGTGGATTACAGGCTGAAGTCGCAACCGCGGTAGTAATTGGCCAAAAACTCCTCAAAAGTTATGTTATCTGCGGCTTCGATGTCCCGCTGTTTGGCCAGGGAGTCTTGCGCTTGTTGCTGCAGTTGTTCTTCCACCGCCGGATCCAACGGCGAATCCATAAAGTACTCCCGGTGTTGGCGAGAATGTGCCAGAGCGCGGCGGAAGTAGGAGCTCTGATTGCCTTCGATGTCCGCCAGTATGCCCGCCGACAAGGTGAGCTCAGGCTGGTTCAGCTGGCGGGCAAAATGGGTCAGCGCCTCGCTGTAATCGGTGCCACCGTGGCTGTTATCCAACAGCTTGGCAACGGGCGCCATGGCCGCAAACAGCTCCTGGCCCCACTGTTGTAAGGGCACCTCTACCTCGTTACGCAACAGTGTCAGCTCCGGGTCTCGCCCCCGATACACCATGCGGCGTTGGTTTTCGAGAATGCCATAGTACTCGACGGTGTAGGTGGTTGGGCTGTCGTTGAGCAGGCACATCACCAGGAAGGTATCCACAAAGCGCATTTGCCGGGCGTCTATGCCCACCGGCAGCAAGGGATTTAAGTCCAGGCAGCGAACTTCGATGTATTCAATGCCCCGCTCCCACAGGGCACGCACCGGGGGTTCCCCGGAATGAGTCGTGCGCTTGGGTCGAATCGGGCTGTAGAACTCGTTTTCGATTTGCAGCAAGTGGGTGTTGAGCTGTCGGTAACTGCCATCGGGGTTTTTAAGGCCGGCTTGCTCATAGTCAGGGTAGGGCTTGCTGAGGGCACTGCGTAAGGTGGTGATGTATTGATCCAGGGTGTTGTAGCACACTACCAGTTCGTCTTGGGCCGAGCTTTGGTAACCCAGGTCGCCCATGCGCAGGGACGTGGCCTGAGGGCTGTGCAGGCTGTGATGATCGGTGCCGATAGGGCTCAATTGATGGTTGCGGTTTTTTGCAAAACTGCGACACACCGCTGGCGACGCACCAAACAGGTACATCAGCAGCCAGAAATAACGGCGGAAGTTGCGGATCAGGCCCAGATAGCCTTCCGTCTTGTAGTCGGTCAGCGAACCGTTGTGCTGGTCTTCCTGCTGCAACAACTCCCACAGCGAATCCGGCAGGGAAAAGTTGTAATGAATCCCGGCAATGGTTTGCATCAAACGGCCATAGCGGTGGCCCAGGCCAATGCGGTAAACCTGTTTCATGGTGCCCACATTGGAGCTGCCATAGCGGGCTTCGGGAATGTCTTCGTCGGCCCCCAGCACACAGGGCATGCTGTTGGCCCACAGTAACTCATCGCCGATTTGGCGGTAGGTATAGCGGTGTAATTGCTCCAGATAATTGATAGTTTGCTGGTGAGAGTCGCTGGGCTCGGTAATAAACTCCAGCAGCGCTTCTGAAAAGTCGGTGGTAATCGATGGGTGTGCCAGTGCTGAGCCCAGCCCTTGTGGGTGCGGGGTTAGTGCCAGCTGGCCATCGGGTGTTACCCGCAAGCTCTCTTTTTCCACACCGTGGCGAATGCCCGCCAGCAGTTTCTGGCGGCCGGGTTGCTTCAAAAGGGCCAGGCGCTGCTGCAGCTGCCCGGTTGGCGGGTTGTGGTTATCTGGCAAAACAGGCTCCCTGAGCGAGATAGTTACGAGGTGGCTGATTACGAGGTGGCCAGTTCGGCACTCTGCTCACTGGTTGCTGCGGCCGAAGGTTGAGCATCGGCATCGCAGTCCTGATTGGATTCTTCTAACGGTTTTTGTGGTTCGTCCTGTTGCAACAGCGGCCGACCCCGGCTGTCTACATCACAGCTGACCACGACACCACGCAGAGCGTAGTCTTTGGCATTGGCCTCAACCAGCTGGTTCAGGGCAATGTCGTAGTGAGGGCTGCGAAACAGTGCATTGGCGTCACAGCCATCCAGCCATTCCCCATCTTTGCCAAGGTACTGGTGATGCTGGTTTTGCAGGATAAACACAGTCATGGTTGACTCAAAATTGATAACGCGAAAAGATGATTGTCAGAACAGCGACAGTTTAACCCGACACTTTCACCAATTGGAACATTACCATGGCAAAGAACGTGCTGGTGCCCATCGCCGATGGCACTGAAGATATCGAAGTTGTCACTATTGTTGACGTGCTGCGCCGGGCTGGCGTGGCAGTGTCCCTGGCCAGTGTGGCCGACGAGGGCAGAAAATCCGTTGTTACCGCTCACGGCATCGCCATGAGTGCCGACTGTCATATTGATGACTGTGGCGATGATTGGGATTTGATTGCCGTGCCTGGCGGTATCCCCGGCGCTGAACATATGCGCGACAACGGGCGTTTGGTTGAGCTGCTGAAACAACAGGCGGGGGCTGGGAAATGGTATGCGGCGATTTGTGCGGCCCCGGCCTTGGTGCTTGGCAGCCACGGCCTGCTAGACGACAAAACTGCCACCGGCCACCCGGCTTTTCAGCAGATGGCGGCACGCAAGGTGGACAATCAGTCCCGAGTGCTGGTGGACGGCAACTGTGTCACCAGCCAGGGGCCAGGCACCTCGCTGGAGTTTGCCCTGACCCTGGTCGAGGTACTGTTCGGCAGTCGCAAACGCGGCGAGGTGGGCGAACCCATGGTGGCAGAGGCCATTTACCTTTAGTGAAAGCCTTTTAACCGCCCTGAAACAGGCCCTAGGCGACCTTGGCAATGGCGGTGACGTTCTTACCCCGAGCGCTGCGACCAATGCCAAAGTAGTCAAAGCCCTGTTCCTGAATACGCTTGGGGTCGTACAGGTTGCGACCGTCAAAAATAACCGGGGTTTTCAGCTGTTGGCGCAAAGCGGCAAAGTCCGGTGCCCAAAAGGCTTTCCACTCGGTGCACAGAATCAAGGCATCGGCACCCGCGGCGGCGGCCTCTTTGGTGCCGGTCAAAACCAAATCGTCGCGATGACCGTAAATGCCCTGGATGGCATCCATGGCGTGAGGGTCGTAAGCTTTTACTTTGGCTCCGCTGCGCCACAATTGCGCCATTAACTCACGGCTGGGCGCTTCCCGGATATCGTCGGTATTGGGCTTGAAAGCCAGCCCCCAAATCGCGAACGTTTTACCCGCCAAGTCGCCGTCGAAATAGCGGTGTACTTTTTCAAACAGGCGCCGCTTCTGGCATTCGTTAACGCCGTCTACCGCTTTTAACAGATGGCTGACGTAGCCGTTGTTGACAGCGGTGGCTTCCAGTGCGCGTACGTCCTTGGGAAAGCAGGAGCCCCCGTAACCACAGCCGGGATAGATGAAGTGGTAGCCGATGCGTGGATCGGCACCGATACCCTGGCGCACGTGCTCGATATCTGCACCCACAGTTTCGGCAATATTGGCGATTTCGTTGATAAAGCTGATTTTGGTGGCCAGCATGGCGTTGGCCGCGTATTTGGTCAGCTCTGCGGAGCGCACATCCATCACCATCAAACGTTCGTGATTGCGATTGAACGGGGCGTACAGCTCACGCATGGTTTCTTCCACCCACTTAGAGTCCGTACCCACCACAATGCGATCCGGTTTCATAAAATCGTGAATGGCCGCGCCTTCTTTCAGAAACTCCGGGTTGGAGGCTACTTGCGCCTGAGGGTAAACACCGCGGCTGTCGAAGCATTGCTGTAAAACCTGCTGAACTTGATCGGCGGTACCCACGGGAACCGTTGATTTGGTAACGATAACTGCTTGATGATCCAGATATTGACCAATGGTGGCGGCCACCGCCAGTACACTGTGTACGTCGGCAGAACCATCTTGATTGGCGGGGGTGCCCACAGCGATAAACTGCACGTCGCCATGGGCGACTGCGGCTTCCATATCGGTGGTAAAGCGCAGGTGCTCCTGGCGCAAGCCGCCTTGTAGATAGGCATCCAGGCCGGGCTCAAAAATGGGGCTGATGCCGCTATTGAGTTGCGCGACCTTGTCGGTGTCGATATCCGCACAAACCACATCGTGGCCTACCTGGGCCAAGCATGCCCCAGTCACCAAGCCCACATAACCACCGCCAAATACTGTTACTTTCATCGCTGAGTCCTCTTCTGATTGTGGAGAACTCTATAAACAGCAGATGACGGTGATGTTGCTGTGGGGTTGCGGTTTTATTGCAAATTGTTGCGCCCCGACAAAACTTGAAGACGTAAATTTGGGGTGGCTTGCTGTGACAGTGGCCATCATGGAAGCTGGCCCCGAGCCTACATGGATGTACTTGCGGCGTGTCTCAGCAAGTCACACCAGGTTCAGGTCACGCAGCCAATTCTAGTGTAAAAAGTGCTCTAACTTGCCCTCACTGGGAGCGAAGTGATGCAGGCGTAGGCGTCATTGGCTGCGGGTTCCGCTTTAACAGTTTGCTGATAATCGGCCCAGTGAAGTAGCTCCAGGCTGCCGTCATGGTTTTCAACCAGAGCGGTGCAGCTTTCCAGCCAATCGCCGTCGTTGCAGTACAGGGTGTCACCGTAGTGACGAATTTCCGGTTGGTGTATGTGGCCGCAGACAATGCCGTCAAAGCCCCTGCGTCGGGCCTCTTCCGCAGCGGCGCGCTCAAAGGTTTCAATGGCTCGCCGTGCGTTACCGACCTTGTTTTTGATGTGGTAGGCCAGTGACCAGTAAGGTAAACCCAGCCAGCGGCGTATGCGATTGTTGGCACCGTTAATGGCCAGCAGCAGGCTGTAGGAACAGTAGCCAATGAGTCGTTGCAGCGGGCTGAAAATAATCGCCGAGTCAAATTCGTCGCCGTGCAACAGCAGCAAGCGGCGGTTGTCGGCGGTGGTGTGAATGTATTCCCGGTGCAGTTCAACGCCCATCAATTCACTGCCCACGTAGTTGCGCAGTGGCTCATCGTGGTTACCGGGCACGTAAATCACTTCGGTGCCACTGTTGGCCATTTCGGTCAGGCGATGGAGTACTTTTTGGTGGTTCGCTGGCCAGTGGATACTGCTTTTTGACATCACCCAAAGATCGACAATATCGCCAATCAAGTAGATGGTTTTGCAGTGCACTTGGTTGAGCAGGCTGAGCAAAAAATCCGCCTTGCAACTTTTGTCGCCCAAGTGGATATCCGACAGAAACAAGGTGTTAAAACTCAAGGGGCGTTGGAAGTTATTCATGCCGATATTCCCAAGTTTTTTTGCACTGTAGGATCGCTGAATGACAGCCCGTTGACAGTTTTACTAAGGGTTTTTTACAGCGATTGACGCAAACACCGCTAAGTCATATCGGGCAAGTAAAGCCACTCGCCAAGTACATTGACCGCAAAGGCACGTGACTCCACGCAGCTGGACTGGCGCCAAAGTTCGCCGGCCAACTCGGTGATGGTGGTCAGATCTCCGGCGGCAATCCACTGGGCCACCGCTGCCGCCACATCCGGGTATTCAATTTTGTGGGCCGGGCTCTGTTGCAACCATTTTTCTGCCACGGAGGTGTCCAGCTGATCCATTACCTGGGCCAACTCCAGTAACTCCAGGGTAAGCGCGTTGGACACCTGTTCCGGCTGGCCCGCCAGGGGCTTGACCAGCAATTTCTTGCCCATTTGCAGCGCTTCGCTGGCAAGGCCAAAACCGGCGTTGCCAATGACCCCACAAGCTTGTGCCATGGTGCGGTGAAAGCCACTGCGTGATGGTGGGTAGAACTGCAGGTTGCCCTCATCCGCGCGCTCGGCTTCCGGGTGATATATGGCAAAGCGGTACTGCTTAAAAGGCGCCAGCAGGCGGCGAATGGCGCCCAGACACTCAAACGGCAGATATACGAGATAAAGCCCTTCGACTTTGGCCTGAGGCGCCACAGAAACCGGTGCAATGGGTGGCAAAATGGGCTGGTCAAAGTGGTGCCAGTGCAAGCCCAGACGCACTTTGGCCGGGGCAAACCAGCGGGTCACTACCCGTGCCAGCAGGGATCCCCGCTGTTGGGGGATTGGGTGCATAAATGCGTATTGGTGGCCCAAACCCACTACCGGTTTTTTCGCCAAAAAACCGGCCCAGGCGGTGATGGGCTCAAAGTCGCTGATGATTAAGTCGTAATCCGATACATCCAGATCGCGCACTTCGCGGAAGAATACCGATGGTTTTATGGCTTTGGCCGTTGGCCAAAGGGCGACTTTTCCCTGGTGGGTACGGAAGCTCAACCCCTGTCGGCAACGGTAGTTGCCAAATGGCTCCATATCGAAAAGCTGTTCAGGACGGCGGCCGGAAAACAAATAGTCTACTTGTAATCCCTGCTGCTGCAGGGCGGGCGCCATGGCGCGGGCGCGAGTGATATGGCCGTTACCCGTGGCTTGTACACCGTATAGAATTTTCATTGAACCGCCACTCCATTGCCGGTTGCAAAAGAAGACGCTACATCCAGGGAATGGCCATCAGGGCGATGGAGCTGCCCATGGTGGCACCGGCGAGAATATCGGTGGGGAAGTGCACCCCCAGAAACACCCGAGATGTGCCGACCAGGCAGGCCCACAGGTACAACAACCACACCAGTGGCAGGAACAGGTGGCTCATCAGGCCGGCCATCAGAAACGCAGCGGAGGTGTGCCCGGAAGGCAGGCTGAATTTGTCCGACGGAGTGATAAAACTCTCGAACTCTGGCAGTGCATCCGCTGGGCGATCCCGCTTGAGCAGATTCTTCAAGGCGAAATAGATGCATCGCTCGATGGCGTAGGCGGCCAGGATGACCCAGAAAATACGTTCGCCGCGGGCGCCGAACAGCAACAGAATCGCCACTGCCACCAAGGGGTAAAAATACCCGTCTGCGGTGAACGAGATGGTGCGACTGAGCCGCGACCACAGGGCCAGATGTTTGCGCCGCATGCACCAGGTAAAGGCTCGTACATCGAACTGATGAATGGCCTGAAGAACTTTCATGCTGCTCCGAATATGGGTTCGATGCATTATCCGGCTCATCGCTGCCACACCTCATGTTAGTACCCTGTAACGTGGTGTTTTTCCTACAGTTGAACAGAGCCTAGGAGGTGTTTGTGACAGCCGGATAACAAAATGAAGTCAAATAAGTGACCGTTAAAAACCGGCGTGGCGTTTCGCCGCAGGCTATTGTCTTACATAGGGGGGGCGGATGCCACAACTGAGTAGTGGTATTTACCGTCCTCGGCGGTTGTAAACCCACTTCAGGATAGGAGTTCGCAGCCCACATAGCGTGTAAATATTGGTAAAAGCGATTAGCTGACCCCTTTGTGTTTTCCATAATGGCCAATTAGCTCCGCCTTCAGCACCCTGGCTTCCTAAAGAGCAAAGAGAACACTATGAGCTCATCCACTCAGCGCAAGCTGTTACCACTGTTCATCTTGGCGGCTTTTGCCGCAGCTACCAGCGCTTTGTTCTTGTATGGCCCCAAACCCAAAGAGCGGCCGGCTGTCTCTGCCGCTCCTCAGGCCCTGCCGGTGGTTTACGCACAACCGAAAAGCCGCTATGCCATCGTCACCAGCCAGGGCACCGTGCGTCCGAAGTGGCAAGTGGACTTGGTGGCGGAAGCCTCTGGCCGCGTGATTTCCATGTCAGACCAGTTTGTCAGCGGCGGCTTTTTCCGCGCTGCCGATGAGCTGTTGAAGGTAGAGCCCCTGGAATACGAAGTTGCCCTGGCACGCAGCGAGGCTCGCCTGGCTCAGGCACAACAAGTGTTGTCTCAGGAGCGTGGCCAGGCGCGTTTGGCTCAACGCGAATGGCAGGAGTTGGGCAGCAGCGAAGCCAACGACTTGTTTTTACGCAAGCCACAGATTGCCGCGGCGGAAGCTGAAGTGAAAGTGGCGTTGGCGGAACTGGATCAGGCGCGAGTTAATTTACAGCGCACTCGACTAACAGCTCCCTTTAGTGGCCGCTTGCTGGAAGCCAATGTTCAGGTGGGTGACCGGGTTGCGATTGGCACTGCAGTGGGCAAAGCGTTTTCTACCGATGTGATGGAAGTGCCACTGCCTTTGACCAGCAGCCAGCTGGCGCTGGTGGACTTGCCCTTGCACGCCGGTGCCAGTATGGATATTCCAGTCGCCTTTGCCGTGGAAGTTGGCGGCACAACTCACACATGGCATGGCAATATCGTGCGTACGGAAGCGAGTTTTGACACCCAGAGCCGGGTGGTCAATGCCGTTGCTGAAGTGCGTGATGCCTACCAAAAACGTGAAGATGGGGCACCGCCGTTTGCGCCCGGTTTGTTTGCACGAGCAGAAATTACTGGCAGGCCTTTTGACGACGCCATCGAACTGCCGCGAAGCGCCATTTACGAACGCACCAATGTATTGGCACTGGATGACAACAATCGTCTGCAGGTGATGCCAGTGAACGTGCTGCAAAGTGCCAGTGAGACGGTTTTGGTGCGCGGCGTATCGCCGGGCACCGCGATTTTGTTGGAACGCCCATCTTTGTTGGTTCGCGGTATGGCCATTCAGCCACTGTTGCAGCCTCAAGCTACAGCCAGTGGCAATGGCCAAACCGAACCCGTGAGCCAGCTATGAACGATAAAGGTATCATCGCCTGGTTTGTAAAAAACCCCATCGCTGCAAACCTGTTGATGCTGATGATCCTGATTGGCGGCATCGTCAATATCCCCAACCTGAATATCGAAATGTTTCCCGAGCGGCCACCGGATTCGGTGACCATTACCATCCCCTATCCGGGGGCTGCCCCTGAAGAGGTGGAAGAACAAATTACTTTGCGCCTGGAAGAGGCGGTCAGCGATGTGGATGGGGTGGAGCAAATTGTCAGCAACTCATCCCGGGGCTTTGCTGAAGTAACGGTAACGGCCCTGCCCGGTGTCGATGCGCAAAAACTGCTCAGCGATATCAAAGCTCGGGTAGACGCCATCAACAGCATCCCCAATGAAGCAGAGCGCGCCAATGTGCGCCATCAGATATTTCGGCGCAGTGTGGTGGAGATCGCCGTTGCAGCGCAGATGGATGAGGCGTCGCTAAAACTCCTCGGCGAGCGGGTGCGCGATAGCTTGAGTACATTGCCGGGCGCCGATTTTGTCGGTGTTGAAGGGATTCGTATTGGTGAGATATCGGTGGAAGTGTCTGAACAAAGCTTGCGCCGCTTTAACCTGAGTTTTGCCCAGGTGGCGGCGGCTATTCGCCGATCTTCCATCAACCAGTCCGCTGGGCAAGTGCGTACAGAAGAGGGAGCCATTCAACTGCGCACCACCGGTCAGGCTTACACCATTAATGACTTTGAAAGCATTGTGGTGGTGCAAAATCCCGATGGCACCAGCATCAAGTTGGGCGAGGTGGCCCGAGTCACCGACGGTTTTGAAGATGTGCGGGTGAAGAACCGTTTTAATGGCAAGCCGGCAGTCTTTATCGAGGTCTTTAGCACTCAGGACCCAGACATTATTGAAACCGCCAATGCGGTCAAACAGAAAATTGAGGAACTGCGCACCGAGTTGCCCCCCGAAGTGGATGTCACCATTTGGCGCAACCGGGCCGCCTACCTGGAAAACCGCATGAACCTGTTGGGCAGTAATGCCCTGGGTGGTTTGTTGCTGGTGTTTGTGTTGCTGATGCTGTTTCTGCGCCCGGCCCTGGCGTTCTGGGTGGCCATGGGCATTGGCATTTCCTATTTGGGTACCTTGGCGTTGATGCCGGTGCTGGGTATCTCCATCAATATTCTTTCCCTATTTGCGTTCCTGCTGGTACTGGGGATCGTGGTGGACGATGCCATTATGGTCGGTGAAAGTGTGCACAGCCAAAATGAGCGCGGCATCCGCAACGAAGCCGGCGCCATTGCCGGTGCGCGCAGTGTACTGCGGCCGGTGAGCGTGGCAGTGATCACCACGCTGATGGTATTCGGTGCCATGTTGTTGTTGCCCAAGCAGACTCTGCGCTTGTTTACGGTGGTACCCCTGATCGCGCTGCCTGCTCTGGCGATTTCGTTGATGGAATCGTTTTTGATTCTGCCTTGCCACTTGCGCCACCTGAAGCCGGAAACTGACCCCAAGAACCGCTTTTTGCTGGCACTGCACAATATGCGCCTGAAAACCGCTCAGGGTATGAGCTGGTTTGCCAGTGAAAAATTTGGCCCCTTTGTGAACAGCGTTGTTCGCCACCGGCTTTCCACAACCGTATTGTTTGCGGGCATATTGGCGGTGACCTTGGCGTTGTTTATGGGCAACTGGGTGAAGTCCAGCTTCTGGCCAAGAATCAGCGGCGAAACTGTGCGTGGCAATATTCTGCTGGTGGATGGCCTGGCTTGGGACGATGTGCTGGGTACCGCCCAACAAATTGAAGGTGCCGTGGGAAAAATGCGCACCGAAGCGGACTTTATCGCCAGCAACGGCGAGCCCATTGTTAAAAACATGCGCCTGCGAGTGCGCGATAATCGCATTGATTACCGCCTGGAAATGCTGGGCGTTGAACACCACAACGTGTCGTCGCGGGCGGTGGAATTGCGCCTCAAAAAACTCATTGGCCCGTTGAGCAATGTGGAACAGTTTGAATCCCGCTCTACCATGGGGCGCTGGCGAACCAAGGACATCAGCTTTGTAGTGTCTGGCCCCAATGGCGACACCCTGGCCAGCGCAGCCGCCATGCTCGGCCAACAAATGGGGCGTATTGTTGGTGTTGCCGATGTGGAAGACACTCTGCGCGAAGGCGCACCGGAAATACAATTTACCTTTAAGGCCGGAGCCGAGTCATTGGGCATTGGCCTATCTGATGTGTCGCGCCAGTTACGTCAGGCGTTTTATGGTGAAGAAGCGCAACGTATCGCTCGCTTGCGCGAAGACGTCAAAGTGATGGTGCATTACCCGAAAGCGGAACGCCAGAATCTGGACAGCCTTAGCGAGTTTCGGGTGCGCACGAATGATGGCCGTCAGTTGCCCTTGCAAGCGGTAGCGGATGTGTCTTTTACCAAAGTGCCTTCTTCGATTATTCGCAATGATCGTAAGCGCTCGATCACCATCAGCGCGGATTTGATCGACGATGGGTTGTCCACAGAAGAGATTACTCGTCAGGCGAGAGCGTTTTTCAATGAGCAGGTAAAACCCCTGTATCCGACGGTTTCCTTTGACCTGGATGGTGCAGAAAAAGACCGCAAGGAATTTGAAGGCGCCTTTGGCAAGGTAATGATTTTGGTCGTACTGGCTATTTTTGGCCTGATTGCGATTCTGTTCCACTCCTATTGGCAACCGCTATTGGTTCTGTCCGCTATTCCTTTCGGCCTGGCCGGAGGAATCATTGGTCACTTGGCGTTGGGCATGCAGTTGAGCATGATGAGTTTGATGGGCATGTTGGCTGCGGTGGGTGTGGTGGTTAACGACAACCTGGTGTTGATCGACCGAATCAACCATCTGCGCAAGGCCGGTAAAAACGCCTTTGATTCCGTGGTGCAGGCGGCCAAAGATCGTTTCCGCCCCATCGTATTAACGTCCATTACCACCTTCTTTGGCCTGATGCCGATCCTGATGGAAAAAAGCACTCAGGCGAAGTGGTTGATTCCCACCGTGGTGTCGCTTTCCTGGGGTGTGGTCGCGGCGACCTTTGTGACCCTGCTGTTGGTGCCCTGTTTGTATATGTTGGGGGAAGACATCAAACGCTGGTTCACTGGTTTGTGGGGCGGCGACAAGCAAGCCCAACCAAAAGATATGGCGGAAATTTAACGGTTAGTCCTGCTCTAGTCGCTTGCCGAGCCCGATGACGTGATCGTCTCCATAACCAATGGCTTTGTAGAATTCGATCACACTCAGGTTGGTGTTGCGCACCTGCAAATTGATTTTGGGGCAGCCTTTGTCTTTGATACGGGCCTCGACAACGTCCATTAAATGGCGGCCATAACCCAAACGTTGAAACTGAGGAGCTACCGCCAGGTAGTTAATCCAGCCGCGGTGGCCCTCATAACCACCGATGACGGTAGCAACTACCTGTCCATCCGCTTCGCCCACAAGAAACAAATCTCTATCAACTTGTAGCTTCCGCGCGATGTCTTTTGCTGGATTGTTTTGTGGCACAACCAAGCCGCAGTCTGACCACAGCGCGATAACCGCTGCTTCGTCATTCTCGTGGTATGGGCGAATACTGAGAGTCATGGCACTATTGAGCTATACCCACTCTCGGTGGGGTAAAAATTGCTCGGTTAACGCCGCTTCCGCACTGCCGGGTTCTGGCTGCCAGTCGTAGTCCCAGCGCACCAGTGGCGGCAGTGACATCAATATGGATTCGGTGCGGCCGCCAGTTTGCAGGCCGAACAGGGTGCCGCGGTCGTACACCAGGTTGAATTCCACATAGCGACCGCGGCGATAGAGTTGGAAGTCGCGCTCTCGCTCACCGTACTCGGTGTCTTTGCGGCGCTCAATAATTGGCCAGTAGGCCTTGGTGTAGCTGTCACCCACGGCGCGCATCAGGGCAAAGCTTTGCTCAAAGTTGGGCTGGTTGAGGTCATCGAAAAACAGGCCGCCAACGCCTCGTGCTTCGTTGCGGTGTTTTAAAAAAAAGTAATCGTCACACCATTTTTTGAATTTGGGGTACACCTGTTCGCCAAATGGCTCGCAGGCGTCTTTGGCGGTTTGGTGCCAGTGGCGGCAGTCGTCCTCGTTGCCATAATAAGGTGTTAGATCGTAGCCGCCACCAAACCACCATACCGGGTCTTCGCCGTCTTTTTCGGCGATAAAAAAGCGCACGTTGGCGTGGGAGGTGGGTACGTAAGGATTGTGGGGGTGAATCACCAGTGACACCCCCATGGCTTCAAAAGAGCGGCCCGCCAATTCCGGCCTTGCTGCCGTGGCGGAGGCAGGCAGTTGGGTGCCATGAACATGGGAGAAGTTGACGCCGCCTTTTTCAATCACATCACCGTTGGTGAGTACTCGAGAGCGGCCACCACCACCTTCAGCTCGATCCCAGCTGTCTTCCACAAATTTACCGCTGCCATCGGCAGCTTGTAATTCGTTGCAGATACGATCTTGTAAGTCCATTAAGTAGGCTTTTACGGCGTGTTTATCGACCATGGGAAATTCTTAATTATTGGTTGGGGGGTTCAAGGTCTGGAGATTGCCACGTCGCCAGTCTTCTCGCAATCACAGTGATGGCGCTGTCAGGCTGGGCGGATAACCTTGCCGCTGGCGAGGTCGCGAATCTCGGTGGGTTTGGCTTGTTGCCCCAGTGGGCCATCGACTATGGCTGCAAGCCCTTGCTGGAAATAATCGGCTACTTGATTCGCGTCGGTGGCGGGCGGTTGGCCATGGGGGTTGGCGGAGGTAGACACCAGTGGGCCGCCAAAGGCGCTGCAAAGGGCTGCGGCAACAGGGTGGTCGGTGACTCGCACAGCCAGGGTATCGCGGCCGCCAGTGATCCATTCTGGTGCTTGACCGTTATTCGGAATTAACCAGGTGATTGGCCCTGGCCAGCTGGCGGCCAGAGTGGCATGTTTTTCATCATTAAGACCTGCCAGGAAAAATTCCAGCTGCTCAATAGCACTGGCAATCAGAATCATGCCCATGCCCTTGTCGCGCTGTTTGAGTGCCAGAATGGCTTCGCAGGCGGATTGGTTGTCTGGGTCGCAACCGAGTCCGTAAACGGCTTCGGTTGGGTAGGCAATAACGCCGCCACTGCGTAGTGCAGAGGCGGCGATTGCCAGGGAAGTGTTGTCGCCCATAGGCGGTTTACTGCGCTGCCAGTTTCTCTTGCAGGGCGGCGTCTTTGGCGACCACTGCCTGGGCGCACTCTTCGCGCTCTGCAATCAGCTTTTGGTGCATGTCAGCGTCACCCACACCGATGATTTGCGCAGCCAGGTAGGCGGCGTTTTTGGCACCGGCTTTGCCGATGGCAACGGTGGCCACTGGAATACCGCCAGGCATTTGTACGGTGGACAACAGGGCATCCAGACCGTCCAGAGAGCCGTTGATGGGCACACCGATAACTGGTTTCAGAGTATTTGCAGAAACCGCACCGGCCAAGTGAGCAGCCATGCCAGCAGCACAGATGAACGCGGCGCAACCGCGGGCATCGGCATCTTTCACATAATTGTGGGTTTGCACAGGGGTGCGGTGGGCGGAAGACACCTTCATTTCAAAAGGAATATCGAATTTTTTCAGAATTTCGATACTGGCTTCCATCACTGGAAGGTCGGAGTCGGACCCCATCAGGATCGCCACAAAAGGTTTGCTCATCGTCGTCACCGCAACAGGTAGGTTTGAAAAGAGCGCGAAGGCTACCTGAACCGAGTGGCTTTGGCAAATTTTGCGGATAAAAGCCCTATATTTATTAGTGGTTTCGCTGCTGTTGGTTGCGTGATCGGAGCATTTGTAAACTGCCTGTCGACTTTATCGAATTCGTTGGTAACGGCCTGCGCACTGCTCAATCAGATTGCTCAATTCCAAACCGGTTAACAGTCGTCCCAGCTCGGCACTGTTAAAGCCGGTACGCTCAATCAAGGTGTCGAAATCCATCGGATCAAACCCCAGTGTCTCCAGTAAGGTTTGTTCGTCGGTTGCAAGGGGCTGGTCATTCTCTATTGACGTTAACTCGCTTCTTTTTAACTCGACCATGGCCCCCAGTTGCTCGGCAATATCGGTTACGGTTTCCACCAAGGTAGCACCCTCGCGGATCAGCTGATGGCAACCGCGGGCGCCCGGCTGGTGAATCGAGCCGGGAATGGCAAATACTTCGCGCCCCTGCTCCACGGCACAGCGAGCGGTAATCAGTGAGCCGCTTTTTTGCGCCGCCTCTACCACCAAAACCCCCAAACTTAAGCCACTGATGATGCGATTGCGTTGCGGGAAATAGGCGGGTAGCGGTTTTGTGCCCGCGGGCATTTCGGAAATGATTGTGCCACCACTATTGAGAATATCCTCGGCTAACTGTTGATGTCGTTGTGGGTAGATTTGCTCTACGCCGGATGCCAACACCGCAATGGTTTTGCCGTTTGCTTGCAAGCTACCCCGATGCGCTTCTCCATCGATACCCAAGGCCAGGCCACTGGTAATTACAAAACCACAACGACTCAATTCAGCGGCAAAGCGGCGGGCATTTTCTCCGCCGCTTTGGGTGCGCCTGCGGCTGCCGACAATGGCAATTTGTGGCAGTAACAACAAGTCCAGATTGCCGCGAACATACAGGAGTGGCGGTGGGCAATGCAGTTGCTGCAACAGTGCTGGATAATCTGGCGAACTGATGGGCAGTAAGGTCACGCCGTCCCCTTGAGGTGGCGGCGGCTGTTCCAGCCAGCGGTGATGACTTTTCCTGATTTGGCCAATGACGGAAGGTTCCAATAGCCCTTGGAGCTGTGCTGGTTTTGCAGAAATGGCTTGGCAGAAAGATCCAAAGCGGCGCCACAGGCCGATCAGCTGTGTGGCATTCAGCCCCAGCTTTTGCAATTGCAGGATAACTGCAGCCTCTTGGGGTGGCGGGTGTTGTGGTAACGGTAACCTGTTCATCAGTGCATCCTTGCTTGATTTGTTTAATCCATTGCCATTATAGGCCCATAAAAAAACCGGCGTATGACAACGCCGGTTTTTTTACAAAGTGGTTCAGCTTATGGGTTGTGAACTTTGTCGCCAACCGCCAGTGGCCGATCCGCTTTCATCACCAAGCCATAGCTCATTTTTTCGAAGGTTCGAAATACCATCAACAAGCCAGCGCGCTCAGAGGGCAGCTCGACGGCTTCACCGGTGAGTCGGTCTTTGATGGTTTCGCCACGTTTGTAGATGGCCAGGATGTTGCCTTCCTCGACGCCATTGCGCTCACCTTTGTTGAGTGCAACCACATCCAGGCGGCCAATTTGATTGAGGCCGTCTTCAACGGCAATGATCAAGCCTTCCACATCTCTGCCCGGCGCTTTGGGGTAGAAGGTCGCATTAATCTTACGCTCTTCATGAGGCAGCAGGCGGTCAGCGATGCGGATTTCCTCGGCACTGCGGGTTGCATTAAAGGTGGCAACACCACTGTCGGAAATCGCTTTTAGCTTGCCGGTACCAATATCTTTGGCACGAATGCCCAGCAGTTCACCGGTTAAAGGGTCTACGTAGGGGTCGCCTTTGCGGTACACACCAAAAGTAGGTACGCCCGCTGCCAGCTCACCGCGAGCGTAAAAATCTTGGCCTGCGCCAGTCAGCAAGTGCTTGTCGGAGCCCGCCAATACATAGGGTGCTGCTTCCAGAACACCGGGTTCAACCACCCGGTTGCGAGACAGGAAGTGAGCGATAGCATCCAGCGGCAGTGCGGGAATTGCTTCCGCGTGCGGCAGTTCCTTGATTTTGGGGCTCAGCTTAACGGTGCGGCCGCGCTCTACAGTCAGCCTTGGCTGGCCATCGATATAAACGAGCTTAATAACATCGCCCGGATAAATCAGGTGGGGGTTGGCGATATCCGGGTTAACGTGCCAAATTTCCGGCCACAGCCAAGGGGTTTTCAGAAAATGCTCTGAAATATCCCACAGGGTATCGCCACTTTGCACCGTATAACGGTCTGGCACATCGTTAAAATTATCAGAATTAGCGGTAACCGCCAGGGCAATCATCCCAAGCAGACAGCCTAGTAGTGCTTTTTTCATTGCGACCCATCCTCTGGTGTATACTTATTGGTCTTTATGAGTCTTGTGGAATCGCGTAATCCATTGGGGAAACCCAATGGATTTTCAATTCCATCGCCCCAATGGTAGCAGTCAACTGCTTCGTATTGCTAGAAACAGATCACAAACAACCCATGGCCATTTTAGACATCCTCGAATTCCCCGACACCCGCTTGCGCACAAAAGCGCGACCAGTGGTCAACGTAGACGACCGCATCCGCACATTGATCGATGATATGTTCGACACCATGTACGACGCCAACGGCATTGGCCTCGCTGCCACCCAGGTGAACGTGCACGAGCGCGTGGTGGTGATGGACCTTTCCGAAGAACGTGACCAGCCCCTAGTGTTCATCAACCCGGAGGTGACCGTGCTGGAAGACGGCACCCGGGATTACGACGAAGGTTGCTTGTCAGTGCCGGGTTTTTATGAAACCGTAGAGCGCCCGGAAAACATCAAGGTGGATGCCCTGGATCGCGATGGTAACCCCTTCGAGTTGCACCCGGACGGCTTGCTGGCGGTGTGTATACAGCACGAGCTGGATCACCTCGAAGGCAAATTGTTTGTGGACTACCTGTCTCCCCTCAAGCGCCAGCGAATACGCGCCAAACTGGAAAAGCAGCAGCGCCACAAAAAATGACTGATTCTTCGCCTAGACGCCTGCGCATTGTTTTCGCGGGCACCCCGGATTTTGCCGCTCACCACCTCAAGATACTGCTGGAAGACGCCAGCCACGATCTGGTCGCGGTGTATACCCAGCCCGATCGCCCCAAGGGGCGTGGCAAACAACTGGCCGCCAGCCCGGTAAAAGAGTTGGCCCTGGCGCACCAGTTGCCAGTTCTGCAGCCACAACATTTGAAAAGCCCTGACCATCAGCAGCAGCTGGCGGCTATGAATGCCGACATTATGGTGGTAGTGGCTTACGGACTGTTGCTGCCAAAAGCGATATTGGAGACCCCGCGCCTGGGCTGCATTAACGTGCACGCTTCTCTGCTGCCCCGTTGGCGCGGTGCGGCACCGATTCAGCGGGCCATTGAAGCCGGGGATGCAGAGACCGGGGTTACCATCATGCAAATGGATGCGGGCCTGGATACCGGCGATATGCTGGTAAAAGCCGAGGTGCCGATTACCTCAGAAGATACCGCTGCCAGCTTGCACGACAAGCTGGCCGATGCAGGTGGTCCATCGCTGCTGAAAGCGTTGCAAGATTTGGCCGACGGTGCCGCACAGCCGGAAGCCCAGCAAGATAAGTTGGCCAATTACGCCGCAAAGCTGAGCAAGGCAGAAGCACTGATTGACTGGCACCAAAGTGCTGAGCAAATACATCGTCAGGTGCGGGCCTTTAATCCCTTTCCGGTGGCTTGCGCAGATATTGGCGGCCAACGAGTACGCCTTTGGCAGGGGCAGGTGGCACAGGCATCCGGTGAGCCGGGGCAGATCGTCAGTGCTGATAGCCAGGGCATATTAGTGGCCTGTGGCGGTGGGGGTTTGCGTATTACTGAGTTGCAATTGCCGGGCAAAACACGGCTGCCCGCCGGCGATGTTCTGCGTGGCAACAGCGAGTTGTTTGCTGCTGGCAGCCGCTTTGGCGCGGTGGAATGAACGTTCGGGTTGCCGCAGCCAAAGCCATTGCTGGCACTTTGCGGGAACAGGCTTCCCTGGCCACGCTGTTGCCGGAATACCAGGAAAATGTGGCGCCAAGGGATCGTGCCCTGCTGCAAGAATTGTGTTTTGGCACCTTGCGCTACTACCCCCGGCTGGCGCTGATCCTCGAACAGCTGTTGGCCAAACCCTTCAAACCCAAAGACAGCGACTTGCAGGCCGTCCTTGCCTGCGGCCTCTATCAGCTGTTGGAAACCCGCATTCCCGCCCACGCCGCCATTAGTGAGTCGGTGCAGGCGGTGGTCGCCTTAAAAAAACACTGGGCAAAAGGTTTGGTAAACGGTGTTTTGCGTCGCTTTCAGCGAGAGCAGGGCGCCATCTGCACAGAACTGTCATCCAATCCGGCTTTTGCATCGGCTCATCCGCCCTGGCTTGAAAACGCCATTCGCGATGCCTGGCCTCAACACTGGGAAAGCATTGTAAACGGCAATAACCAGCGCCCACCGATGACCTTGCGTGTCAATGCCCAGAAAACGCGCCGGCAGGCGTACATCGAGTTGCTTGAAGCCGCAGGTATGGATTGTCAGTCGTCGGCTATATCCGCCGATGGCGTGGTGCTGGCCAAGCCTCAGGATGTGGCGGAGCTGCCCAATTTTCAGCAGGGTTGGGTCAGTGTGCAAGACGAAGCCGCGCAGCTGGCGGCACAACTGTTGGATGCTCAGCCGGGCCAACGGGTATTGGATGCTTGCTGCGCCCCCGGTGGCAAAACCTGTCATATGCTCGAGCGGCAAGCTGATTTAACGGTGGTTGCTTTGGATATCGAAGACAACCGCCTGCAGCGCGTTCAGGAAAACCTGCAACGGCTGGAACTGCAAGCGGAGCTGATTGCTGCCGATGGCTGTGCCACTGAGCAGTGGTGGGACGGCCGTGGCTTTGATCGCATTCTGCTGGATGCGCCTTGTTCCGCTACTGGGGTAATCCGGCGTCACCCGGATATCAAAGTGCTGCGTCGCCGGGAAGATATTGCTAAGCTGGCGACGCTGCAGCGACAGCTATTAATGGCCTTGTGGCCACTGTTAAACCCCGGTGGCAAGTTGCTTTACGCCACTTGTTCGGTGCTGCCGCAGGAGAACGATAGCCTGGTACAGGCTGCGCTCCCACAGTTGCCCGATGCGCAAGTAGTCACCATTGATGCCAACTGGGGTTGTGCTACCACCACTGGTCGCCAATTGTTCCCCCAGCCCCATGGTCACGATGGCTTCTACTATGCTCTGTTACAGAAAGCTGTTGAAGGCTGATAAAGCAACGTTAAGCGACTAAAAACACTATGAAAATCGTGATTCTCGGTGCTGGCCAAGTGGGTGGTACGCTGGCTGAAAACCTGGCCAGTGAAGACAACGACGTCACCTTGGTGGATACCGACACCGCGCGCCTTAATGAACTGCGCGAACGCCTGGATATCGGCACTGTCAATGGCCTGGGCTCGACGCCGTCGGTACTCAAACAGGCGGGTATTGAAGATGCTGACTTGCTGGTTGCGGTTACCTCCAGTGACGAAGTGAACATGGTTGCCTGCCAGATTGGCCACACCCTGTTTCACACACCGACTCGCATTGCCCGCATTCGCACCCCCGGCTATACCGTACCCAGCATCGCCAAAGATTTGTTCAGTAAAGCTCACATGCCGGTGGACGTGGTGATTACTCCAGAGCAGTTGGTGACCGATCATATCCAGCGTTTGATCGAGCAGCCCGGTGCCCTTCAGGTACTGGAATTTGCCGATGGCCAGGTGCAACTGGTGGCGGTACGCGCCTATGAAGGTGGCCCGTTGGTGGGGCAAGAATTAAAGGCCCTGCGCGAACACATGCCCAACATCGACTCTCGGGTAGCTGCCATTTTCCGCAAAGACCGCCCGATCATGCCAGAGGGTGACACGGTTATTGAAGATGGCGATGAAGTGTTTTTTATCGCCACCAAAAATCACATTCGCAAAGTGATGAGCGAACTGCGTAAACTGGAGCGCCCCTACAAACGTTTGATGATCGCTGGTGGTGGCAACATCGGCTTGCGCCTGGCAAGGGCGCTGGAAAACGACTACAACGTCAAAATTATTGAGATGTTTGAAGACCGCTGCCAGCACTTGTCTGCGGTGTTGAATCGCGCGGTAGTGCTCAATGGCCAGGCGGCGGATCAAGAGCTGATGCTGGAAGAGGGCATTGAATCCACCGATGTGTTTCTGGCTCTCACCAATAACGACGCCGCCAATATTATGGCCTCGATGTTGGCCAAACGCCTGGGTGCTCACAAGGTGATGACCCTGATTAATACCCCCGCTTACGCCGACTTGGTGCAGGGTGGTGCAGTGGACATCGCTATCTCGCCGCAACAAATTACCACCTCCAGCCTACTGACCTATGTGCGCAAAGGCGACACTGTGCGCGTGCACTCTCTACGCCGGGGAGCCGCCGAGGCAATAGAAATTATTGCCCACGGCGACAAACGCAGCTCCAAAGTAGTGGGGCGCTCCATTGAGGAAATTAATTTGCCCCCGGGGGCCTCCATCGGTGCCATTGTTCGCGAGACCAAGCGTGGTCAAAAAGTGATGATGGGGCACCACGATTTGGTGATTGAGAACAACGATCACGTCATTGTGTTTTTGGTGGACAAGCGCCGCACCAAAGACATTGAAAAGCTGTTCCAAGTTGGCTTTACGTTCTTTTAAGGGGGTGAGGGTGGTTCGGAACTCATCGCACTTGATTCGTGGTCGCAAGCCGCACGACCGAGGTTTGTCATGCACTTTACCGTAATTGCCCGAATTCTCGGCCTGCTGTTGATGATCTTCAGCGTGGCTCAGCTGCCGTCGGTGGGTGTGGCGCTGTATTACGACGAAGAAACCGTCTTCACCTTTATTGGCGCTTTTGTGATTACCTTGGCAGTGGGCATGGTGATCTGGATGCCGTTTCACAACAGCAAACACGATTTGCGCATTCGCGACGGCTTTCTGATCACGGTGCTGTTCTGGGTGGTATTGGGCTTTGCGGGCTCCCTGCCGCTGATGTTGGGCACTGAGCCTAATCTCAGTTTCACCGATGCGGTGTTTGAATCCATGTCTGGCCTTACCACTACCGGTGCCACGGTGATGACGGGCCTGGACGACCTGCCCAAGTCCGTACTCTATTACCGCCAACAGCTGCAATGGTTGGGTGGCATCGGCATCGTGGTGATCCCGGTGGCTATCCTGCCCATGTTGGGGGTGGGGGGGATGCAGCTGTATCGGGCGGAAACCCCGGGCCCGGTAAAAGACAGCAAGTTGACCCCGCGCATTACTCAAACCGCCAAGGCGCTGTTTAATATTTATCTGACTCTCACGGTCGCCTGTGCCGGTGCTTATTGGTGGGCGGGCATGAGCTTGTTCGACGCCATTTGCCACAGCTTCTCCACCGTGGCCATTGGTGGATTTTCTACCCACGATGCCAGTATTGATTACTTTGACAGCATTGCGGTGGAGTCCATCTGCGTGTTTTTTATGGCGGTTTCCGGGCTTAACTTCGCGTTGCACTTTCACGCCCTTTACCGCCGCAGTTTGGCCCAATACGGGCGCGACCCGGAAGCCAAGATGTACTTTAAAATCATGGGTGCCGGTATTCTGGTGACGTGCAGTTACCTTTACTTCACCGGCACCTACGATTTGGAACAGAGCCTGCGCAAAGGTATTTTTGAGCTGGTGTCGATCATGACCACCACCGGCTTTGCCACCGACAACTTCGCTGCCTGGCCAACCTTCCTGCCCTTTTTACTGATTTTCTTGTCGTTCTTCGGCGCTTGCGCGGGCTCCACTGGTGGTGGCCTGAAAATTGGCCGCATGATGATTCTGGCCAAACAGGGCATGCGCGAGCTCTATCGCCTGGTACACCCAAACGCTGTATTGCCCATTAAAATTCGCAATCGCGCCATTTCCGACCGTATTGCGGATGCTATCTGGGGCTTCTTTGGTGCCTACCTGGCGGCGTACTATCTGATGGTGTTGTTGTTGCTGGCATCTGGATTGGAGTTTGTTACCGCTTGGTCGGCAACCGCTGCGGCCTTGAACAATCTGGGCCCAGGCCTGGGTGATGTGGCGGCCCACTATGGCAATATCAACGACTTTTCCAAGTGGATACTGTGTGGCGGCATGCTGCTGGGGCGCCTGGAAATATTTACTCTGATTGTGATGTGCTTGCCCACGTTCTGGCGCAAGTAACAACTGTTGGAACTTTGCCCGGTTACCCCTGCTCAAATCTACTTATAACTAAGGGGGTAATTGTGTCAGACGATGCTGACGGCGGCTTTTAAGGCGGTCGGACAGTACATTGGAGTATGTCATTCTCCAGGCCAATCTTATTCCCCGATACAACGAACAGCCACTTTTTGACCAACACCTGGAGTAACCCGAAGTGAGTACTGACCAGCCTCGCCCTCCGCTGCCACCGTTCACCCGCGAAACTGCCGTGCAAAAAGTGCGTATGGCGGAAGACGGCTGGAACAACCGCAACCCGGAAAAAGTCGCACTGGCCTACACCGCCGATAGCCAATGGCGTAACCGGGCCGAGTTCCCTCAAGGGCGTGAGCAAATTGTCGAGTTTCTGCAACGCAAGTGGGCCAGAGAGCAGGAATACCGATTAATCAAAGAACTGTGGGCGTTTGATGGCCATCGTATTGCCGTGCGCTTTGCTTATGAATGGCACGACGATAACGGAAATTGGTACCGCTCCTACGGCAATGAAAATTGGGAGTTTGACGAAAACGGCCTGATGGCCAAGCGCTACGCCAGCATTAATGATCGACCCATTCAGGAAAGTGAGCGCAAGCTTCACTGGCCCCAAGGGCCCCGTCCGGACGATCACCCGGGGCTGAGTGAATTGGGGCTATAGCAACTTTCTGACTTTTAAAAACTGCCGACACATTCTGAATTCAGGACACGCCATATGCCATCCACGCCCGATAGTTTTATAAGCCTGGCGATTTCAAAAAAGGTGGTTTTTTCCGCCTTAAAAGTATCCGCCATCGTGGGTACGGCACTGGCGTTAATCAACCACGGCAGCGCCCTGATAAAAGCGGCAGCGGATGCTGAGGTCGCGATCAAAATTGCACTGACCTATCTTGTGCCATACTGTGTATCAACCTATGCATCGGTAAAAGCCATACAAGACTGCGACGGGCACTAACAGGGCAAGCTATGCAACTGACACCTTTTCATCTGGCCATTCAGGTTCGTGATATCGCCGAGGCCAGAGAATTTTATGGCGTGAAAATGGGGCTTGAAGAAGGCCGCAGTGCTGATGACTGGATTGACTTTAATCTATTTGGCCATCAACTGGTGGTTCACTTCAGTCCAGAGCTGGGCAAAACCGGCAAAGTGCCTGGCTTTTCAAGTTCAGTGGATGGGCACGGGGTTCCCATCCCGCACTTTGGTGTGGTGATGCCCTTTGAGCAGTGGCAGCAATTCGCCCAGCGAGTGGCGGGCTTTATCGACAGCTTTGTGATTGAACCCTATGTGCGTTTTAAGGGGCAGCCCGGGGAACAGGGCACGCTGTTTTTTCTGGACCCTTCGGGTAACGCGTTGGAATTCAAGGGCTTTAAACATATTGAAACAGAGCTATTTGAGAAGTAACACGCTCAATTATCTGATTTTGGCGACGAACCATGAATAAGCTTCTGATCGTGTCAAAAGACGCCGAAGAATACGCAAACCACCTGCGTTATCGAAATTTACCCGCCCTTCAAATGTCCATGGCTCAAAATACCGAGCAGGCTCAGGAGCTCATTACTGATGCCAATATTGTATTGGGCACGCCCGCTTTAGTAGCGCCTCTTTTACACAAAGCGGACAAGCTGCAGTGGGTGCAATCGTCCTTTGCGGGCATAGAACCGTTTTGCAGCGCGGGGCTGCGTACCGACTATCGGTTAACCGGTGTGAAAGACATATTCGGTTCGCTGATGAGCGAATACGTGTTTGCTTATCTATTGGCCTTTGAACGCAATGTGCTGGCGACCCGCGATAACCAACTCAACAAGCAGTGGCAAACAATGCCGTACCGCCGTTTGGAATTCTTGTCTATCGGCATTTGCGGGTTGGGCTCCATCGGCCAGCAGATCGCAAAAACTGCCATGCACTTTAATATGAAAGTGCTCGGTTTAAGCCGATCAGCAACTCAGCTGCCAATGGTTGAAAAAGTCTTTTCTCCCTCCGAGATTTGCCACCTGGCCAAACAGGTGGACTACCTGGTTACGGTTTTACCCAATACTCCAGAGACTCATGGCATTATCAATCGCGATGTTCTCGACGCTTTGGGCCCTACAGGCGTGTTTATCAATGTGGGTAGAGGCGCTGCAGTGGATGAGTACGCGCTTATAAACGCCCTGAAAACCAAAGCCATTCGCGGCGCGGTTTTGGATGTGTTTCAAACCGAACCACTGCCTCAAGAAAGCCCGCTGTGGGAATTAGAGAATGTCTTTATTACACCCCACAATTCAGCGATCACTTTTGCCGAAGATATTGTCGAGCTGTTTTGCGAAAATTACCGACTGTTTCAGGCGGGAGAAGCATTAAATTATATAGTGGATTTTGACAGGCAGTATTAGGGATTCAGTGTGAGCACGCGCTCGCGCAGCGCCTTGAATCGGTGCGATGATGGCCTTATAGTTTTACGCCTGAATGACAGTAGATATATTCATAATTGACCGAGGGAATGGCGATTGACTCATCTTTGAATCTCCTTTCCATAAAGCTGTTTTTTTGCACAGTATATTTTTCTCTGTAAATATCAAATGAATACAGTGGTCAAAACGGCCCGACAATAAGATCAAAAATATTTGATATAGATGCTTTTGATTTTAAATCAATTGGTTAGGGGTTTCGTGGGAGGCCCGATAATATATTAAACGAGAATCCCGATAATAATTGTTATCGGGCCGAAGGCCCGTTAAACGAGCTGTTCTGTTTCTAAAGGAGAACTGAGTGAGTACTAAAGTTTTTATAAGTTGGAGTGGAGATCTTAGTAGGCAGCTAGCAGAAGCTGTCAGAAACTGGCTGCCTGGAGTTTTGCAGTACGTAAAACCATATTTTACTCCTGACGATATAGAAAAAGGTACAAAATGGTCCACGGAGATTATTAATAATCTAGAAGGCTCTGAAATAGGAATAATTTGTCTAACCAAGGACAACCTGAATAAACCTTGGATTTTATTTGAAGCTGGTGCGCTTTCAAAAAATTTTGGTAAGTCCAAAGTTTGTACACTTCTCTTTGGTATTGATAGTTCGGATCTAACCGGGCCATTGACAGGGTTTCAAGATACAAAATTTAATAAAACCGACTTTAAGAAAATGATCGAATCCATAAACAAGGAAGGTGGAGATTCGAAGTTAGATTCGAAAGTTCTGGATCAAGTTTTTGACATGTGGTGGGGGAAACTTGAGGAAGAAGTAAACGGTATTTTAAGCGGGCACAAGGAAAATGACCAATCACCAACTCGAAGTGACCGAGAGCTTCTAGAAGAGGTTTTAGAACTAGCTCGAATGAATGCATCGAGACCAATGAAGCGAGCAAAAATGTCTCGATCTGTTATATACGATTTAATCGAAGTAATTGAAGAAATTAGTCATGTTTCAATGAAATATGGTGACAAGCGATCCTTTATGCTCATGGAGCGACTGCGACGACCTATAAAACACTTGTGTATGGAGTTGGATGAACCAAAGCTATACAAGGAGTTTATGTACCGCATGGAGCGATTTCCGGAGCAGAGGTTCTTGTTAGACGAAACAGAACAAGAAAATCCAGCCGACCGCTAACGCGTCGGCTGATTTAGGCGTTAGCAACCTTATGAAAATCAGGAGACAAAAATGTACAAAATTTTACTTATATCTGTCCTTTTTTTAACCTTCCCAGCTTCTGCAGGCGAAGTTACGCTGGAGAATTTCCAGCTATGGAGCACAACTTACGGCAACGACGTTATCCGTGTGCTTCCTGTTGGAGCTACAGTTATTGCGGATGGGTGTACTGATCCAGACAGCTATATGGTCAAAACCAGCTTGCCCGAGGCAGTTAAGGCGAGAATTTACTCAACGTTGCTTGCAGCAAAAATGGCAGGTAAAACTGTCAAGATAACCACCTCTGCTTGTGAAGATAACAGACCTGCAATTAATAATGTCATCCTTGAGTAGGGTTGCTAACAAGAACATTAAAAATTGCTCCACTTCGTTGCGCTGGACGTCGCTAATGCGCCGCCTTTTGTGTGAGCGTTACGTGTACTCGCATTGAGAAGTAGAGAGGAAATTTATATTTAAAGGAGATAATCATGGAGAAAATATTGGTAGGTGTTGTTTTTGGTGTTGCCGCAGCAATTTGGGTGGCAATGTACAACTGGGTAGGCTCTCCTCATGCTCAAGCCCTAATGATATTTATTAGTATTATAAGCGGAGTCAAGGCAGCTTCAGAAAGAGAGCAGGAGGCTCACTAAAATGAATAAAAAGCAGTGTATTAAAAATTGCCTTCGTAAATATGGCAAAGACCTTGATCAAAAAAGTATAACTATCATTCTTGGTTGTGGACTTGGCTCAGCCTTCATGCTGGACTTTAGCGGGTCGGCTTTTATGCTTTGTCTTGCTGCTGGAGGAGTAGCTGATTTAACTGTAGGCTTATCAGTTTGCTTAGCTAAGTGTTTCAGAAATCATTGGTATCACACCTAACAATTCAAGCAAGAAGGATGCGCTAACACGCGCCTCTTCTTGAGGCGTTATGTAGTTGATGAGTTGGTGGTTCTTAAACAAGTTGGTTTTAGCTAAAGGAAATTTTCTTATGGGTCTCAAGTATAGTGCTCTCTATATTCTTATCTTGGTTACAGGTCTTTCTGGTTGTGTGGGGTTTTTGCCTGGGAAGCTTGAAAAAGCCGATGAGTATAACTCTATTGAATTGAGTGAAGAATACGTTTTTTCCGCTAAATACGGGACTGGTGTGGAGTATGAATATACTCTCATTTCAGGGGTTTATAATGTTGTCGGTAAGGACTCAAAAGGAGTCTATTACAAAGGGCCTCGAGGCTGCTTAGAGATGAAGGTCGTGGAAACAAGCTGGGTTCTCAAGGAGGAGTTTAAGGGTAAATATCTGGATTCGAAAGACGGAGGGGTGTTTATTCCCTTCGACCCTAAAAAACACGCCATGGCTTTTTCAATTATTGGAACTGAAGTGGATCGATCTCTCGTATTGGCGGAGAACGATACGAGCAGCGCCGCTGTGGCACTTTCTCAGAGTAGGCAGGGGGCTAATGGCAGTCCTGTGCAATCTGGAGTGGGTGTTGGTTTGGGAGTGGGTATTGCTAGTGCATTAGCCGAAGCTGAGAAAGGTAGATTTCAATTTGTACCAAAGCAAATAGTAAGTGAAAGCCTGCGAGATCGATTGAGGGAGACTGTGGCTCCCTCTGACAGTAAGCGGTAGAGTAGTGCATAACAAGCGAAAGTACGATCGCCAGCAAGCTAGTTGGACTCGTCGCTTTGCTCCTCGCCCGTATTTCGGGCGTTATACGAAAAGGAGGTATTCTTGTCTTTATCGGAAGATTTATTGAGGCTTAGGAAAGATAGAGTCGACGGAGTGCCATTTGAAACTCTGATTGAATTTGAAGAGTGGGCAGATAAAGTTTCACCCTTGTTGTATTTCGATACAGCGTTAAAAAGTAGTTTTGAGCAAAGCATTATATCTGCGAAGGTCACATATAGAATGGGAAATAAAGCCGATTCTACAGCAAGTATGAATGAGGCAATCGGCATTTTAAATCAAGCAATCGTGATATCCGAGAACGCCGTAAAGCAGGAATGTGACGCTCAAAAAAAAGAACTTCTCCCACCAGAAAAAATAACTATAAGCTGGCTTTTAGACCACGTTGAAGTTAAGCATTGGGTGGGTGTTGCAACCATTGTGGCATCGATATTCACGGCCGGCATGGCTTTCTCAGGTGCGGGCGTATATAAAAATTTAAAAGCTACTCTATTTCCCAAAGAAGTTAATTTCGTAAGGGCAACAGGAGCGTTGATTTTAGGTTGTAACAACAAAAAACCAGCAATGTTGGGCGTATTGCATGATGAAGATGGGAGTTTTGTGTTTTCTCCACCGGCGGGAAAATCTAAAGAAGGCGAGAGTGAGCGTGCTACAGCAATTCGAGAAACAGAAGAAGAAACTGGGTATACGATCATTCCTCTAAAGTCTCTAGGAAACTCTCCAAAGGGTAACACTAACTTCTCACTTGTCCTTGCCGAAGTCGACAAAAACAAAGCCGCAGATCCCCATTATCACGAAGTAGTTGGGTTGTTGTGGGCAAACCCGAAAGATATCCCAAGTTCTGGATGGCGATTCCCTGAGCAGAAAGAATGGATAGTCGAACTATTTGAAGAAAATGCTCCTAGAAAATGTCCGTGAATCGTATAACAAGCGCGTCAATTAGAATGCTCGCGAACTCGCGCTTATTACGTGGGCGTTATGTGTAAAAAATGAGGAACTGATGAAATATCGAAAAGCTCTACTCTTGGCGATAGTGATGTTTACGCCACCTGTTGTTGGTGCTAATGACATAAGTGTTTGCCAAAAGATATTTACGCTTAGCCAATCTGCCTTATCCAATAAGGCCAAAGGTATCAATAAGGATATGTTGATGTCAGTTTTGCCGCCAAAGCAAAGCGAAAATGAACCGGAGCCGCTTCGTTCCATGCGGGAAATTGTCGAAGAGGTTTATGGGTACCAAATAACGAACCAGTTTGCCTATTCGGTTTATCGTGCAGAACTCTGTGTACTTCGTGAACGAGGTCAAGCACTGCAAGTAGAGTTTGCGAAAATCCTGCCAGAGCTTAATTCTTGTAGCAGTCAAGCTCCCGAATGTGCAATGCAATTAGCAGGCAGCAAACCATGACACACATAACCAGGCGCCGCACAATGGCTTCGCTGCTCGGACCACACAGGCGTCGCCCGTGTTTACGACGTTATGAGTAAAGAGCGCCCTGTAGCTATGTCATTTAAGCTGGCGGCTGTTAATGCATCACTCGGTGCTTTAGGTGCTACTCTGGTTGTCACATTTTCATGGGGTGGTTCAGGGCCGATCCATCCCCTCTTGAAAGCGCCTTTTTTCTATTTCTGTATTTCATGTGTTCCCACTTTAGCAAGTTTAGGTATGGCAGTAATGGAAAAAATTAGGCATAAAGCCGGGCGTTACATTAACCATGGCATTGCTTTGAACTTGGGCTATCTAGCAACATTTATAATTTTGGTGTTGACGTTTCTTGAAAACTTTAACCCTTAAAACTCATAACACGCCGCTTATGTTTACTCCGCCAGCTAAAGCTGGCTGCGTGGGACAGTCAAACCGGCGGTTTGCCTGTTCCTTACCAGGGCGTCTATACCTTTGATATGCGAATTTTTCAATCCATAAAGCGTCAACTGTCAGGTAGGCAGAAGCCAGATGTTTACTTGGGAGATTTGGCTGTTGTACCGAGAAGTGCATTCATTAAGTTCTTGGAGCTAAATTACAACGCCAAAGAAAACACAGATGAACATCTTCGCGAATTAATCCTTAGCTATATCTCTCTTCCTTCTCTAGATGCAGAGAAAGAAGCTCCCGATAATGCTATTCGATTTGATGTATTAGTGGCTAATTATACTTATGGTAGCCCTGTAGCACTATTTTCGAATCCTCCGTTACCTGTAATTTGGAGGCCAAAAATTAGGGTCTGTTTTCGCTTAGTTCAGATTCGCGACTCTCATGTATTGGCAAAATTCGAGAGCAAGCAGTATATGCGCTGGAGGGAGTTTCTATCTAAAATATTTACCCTGCGTTACATATTCGGTTTTAGTCCAGCAATATCCAGCGAAGACTTACAAAGATTGCTAGCGTTGGCGTTACTGGAGGGTCTCGAATGGGCAAGGAAGCGAGTATGATACATAACAAGTCGTGCCAAAAAATCAGCAAGCCGAATCAGATGCTCACTGCATTCTCGTCTGTGTCAACGACGTTAAACATAAAATCGACATGCTGCTGCAATTGGAAATAAAGAATCTCTATGAAACGTTTTCGCCATATACTCTACAAGAAAAGATTGAGAGTTGCTCTCACTGTGAGCTTGGATATTTTGAATCGAAGTTTCTCAGTGGCGAGAGCACTACAACAACGTCAGGCCGCATAGTTGATTGGGCTACATGCCGCCAGTTGAGTTTGCAGGAAAGGCGGCATAATTTATGAAAATCTCATCCAGCGAATGGTTTAATCCTGGGGAAAGGTCACCGCCTTCATTATTCGGATTTTGCAAGTTCCAACCATATTCATAGAGTTGAACTTTAAGAGGTAAACTCATTGTTTGATCAACCAAAAAAGCAAATAGATCGATGGGTTGGGCAAGAATCAGCTTTCCTGAATAATGGAGCCATTGATTCGATTTGGTATACCTTCCGTGCAATAGCTGATGAAATTACAGAGCAACAGAAGAGTGTAGCAATTCGAATATTAGAAAATTACGAAATTCATTGGCAAGTAATAGAAAATTCTATCAAGAGTAGGTTTTTTCTTGAAAGTTTGCATAGTCGTTTATTGCTTTATGTTCCGGCATTAGTTGGAAAAGATGAATACGAATATATGCTGGGTTACGAATTTAAAGAAAGTGGCATACTTTATAGTGCTTTTTTTGCTTTCAATAATGGCCAGCTGGAATGGCGCCATATTGATGGCGGCTAACGAATCGCTGTGACCTAAAATTAAGCCCTGAATGCGTTTAATCTACTATGTTTCCATTTGCAACACATTGCTGAAGTCAAAAACGTCAATTTCTTAGCAGAAGAAAATATCTGAAGCTGAGATTTTTTAAGGGCACTAATGATGTTCAATAAAATGGTTTTTTGCACAGTTTTAGTAAGTGCTGCGATCTTATTAAATGGTTGTAGCTGCATTAGAACGCCAATTGAGTCTGAAGTAATAGCTACGCTGGATTATTCGGACCCAAATAGACGCAACTCCACGCTCGAAGATGAGCACGCAGACGAATTTTTCGAATCTTTGATACAATATGCTGGCAACGCAATTAAGTTGGACTTAACAATTATCCCCGTGCAAGACCAGCAAAGTGTCGCGTATAGAATGAGATACCTTGCTCCCGCTCTTAATGCGGCTGAGGAGGCAGAAATTGGGCAACAGATAGAATGCGGAAGTGGTGTGTTTGGAGTTCAAAATAACTTGCACAGGATGATCCGGCTCACTTTTCAGCACCCACTGCACTACCATTCCCCAATAGATATATACATAGGCGATCGAATCAAATTTCCACAAAGTTCTGTGATTTGTAGTTCAGAGCAGTACACTTCCCAAGCAAGAACACCTGTTCATATAAAAGGGTATTTTTTTGTTGAGGTTGCTGAAGTGCCAACAGCCAACCAGTTTGTTTTGTACCCATACAGACCATAAGTTGTGGCTGGCCGTTGTTATTTATCAGTAATCCGCCACCACTTGGTAATACCCCTTATGGCACACAATTTTTAGCGCTGTATCAAAACAGTGGCTGATGTTGGCATCGGTCAGTACATCCTCTTTGGCGCCGTCTGCTTGTATTTCTCCGTCTTTTAATAAAATCACCCGTCGAATTTCCGGCAGTATTTCGTACAGGTGATGAGTGACCAGTATCAGGCTGACGCCGTCTTCCATCATCTGCCGCATAATGCCCATGGCTTGTTGGCAGCCTTGCATGTCCAGGCCGGTGGTGGGCTCGTCGAACAGCATCACATTGGGGCGGTGGATCATGGCCCGTGCCAGCAGCAGTCGCCGTTGTTGCCCCGTGGACAGGCTGCCGTAGGTTCGTCTGCGCAGGTGTTCAATGCCCAGTTCCTGCATCAGGGCGATGGCGGTTTGTAGCTGTTGGTCACTGACCTGATGGTGTTGCCAGATGCTGTCGCTGTCGAAATAGCCAGACAACACCACGTTGATCCCCGGCGCGCCGTCCATGGTGTGGCTTTGCAGGTCGTGAGATACCAACCCCATTTGCTGGCGCAGTTCGCTTTTGCTCCACCGCTCACGACCCAGCAGCCGCAGTCGGTGTTGTTGGTTGGCAACCGGGTACAGTTCCCCCGATAACAGTTTCAACAGGGTGGATTTGCCGGAACCGTTGGCACCAATAATGGCTGTGTGTTCGCCTCGCTTGATGCGTAGGCTAAGGTTGCGATAAACCGGTGTGCCGCCGTTGTTGAGGGTAACGTTGCTGATGTCGAACAGAGTATTCGTTGACGGAGAGGTCATGACAGTGGCCGCAGGTAAAACGGCCATAGTAGCGGATTTATGTATCTTGAGGTGTAAGCGCAAGAAGGGCCGAGGTGATCCGGCCCTTCTTGTTCATGGGTTACTGCAGTGCGCGACCTGGCGTCCAGGGAGCGTTTGCTTTGTCCAAATCACTTTCCAGGGTTTGCAGTTTTTCTTCGCTGGCTTTCAGCATAGTGGCCAGTTGTTGGTACTGCTTTTCGGCAATCTGATAGGTGCTGCGGTGGGTGCCCATGGGTGCTGCCTGTGCGTCCCAATGGCTGCCAATGATGGAAACCACTCGCTGTGCCAGGCCCATAGGGGCTTTTTCGTTGGCACCGGCTTTAACCCTGTCGCCGTTCAGCAGCAAGGTGGCTTTGCGCAGCTCTCCCTGAAGGGCGCGGGCCCGTTGGGCGTGGTCTTCGCCAAGTGCTGGTGTGGCGTCAATGGTTTTCAGCACATGCTTGAGCCGGTTGCTGATCTCTCCCAGGTATTTGCCCGCTGCTACCACTTTGCTGTTGAGCTCCGCCGTTTGTTGTTGAAAGGCCAGCAACGCTGGGCGGTCTTGGGTGGTGAGTGCGCCCACGTTTAGCTCAGTGAGTTTAAATGTTTGCGGTTCGGATAAGGTGCTCAGCACGCCGTTCTGGCGTTTCATCAGTTGCACTCGATAATCGCCGGTAATGGCCAGCGGCCCCTCCGGCGGGTTGAACCACAGGCTGCCTTCACTCTTTTGCAACTCAACAGGGTCGCGGGATTCCAGGCGGAAGTCCCAGGCCACTCGATGCAGGCCTTTACTGGTGTTAGCAGGTACCCGGCGGATGACATCGCCGTTGGCGTCGCTCACTTGCAGCCACACACTTGGGGCTTCTTCGTCCGCTTCTGCTTGCAGGTCTTCCCAGCTTGGGTAGGGGTTGTCTTTGCCGTCTTTTTGCAGTTTCTGTTCGCTGGTCTGGCGTTTGGCTTTGGCAGTTTTCAGGCCGTCGCGCAGGTAGTAGCTAAAGATCACGCCGTAATCTGGGTTGGGGGCCACAAAGAAGTTGTCGCCCATCATGCCTTTGTTGCTGTGAAAGCCGCCCCAACGGCGTGTTTCGATGTAGATGGGCGTGTCTTTTACGGAGAACAAGGTGGCTTCGTTATTGGCCAGCGCAGAGGCTTGGGTGCGCAGTGGGCTGTAGTCATCCAGTACGTAAATGCCCCGGCCAAAGGTGCCGACTAACAAGTCGCTTTCCCGGCGCTGAATTTCCAGGTCGCGCACCGCAATGGTGGGGAAGTTGCCTTTCAGCTGTGTCCAGCTGCCGCCGCCGTTTTGGCTGAAGAACAGACCGTATTCGGTGCCCACAAACAGCAGATTCGGGTCAACGTGGTCTTCCACAATGGTATGCACAGTGCCGCGTTCTGGCAGGTTGGCGGCAATGGACTGCCAGCTCTTGCCGCGGTTGCTGGATTTCAGCACGTAGGGTTTGGCGTCGCCCCGTTTGTGGTTATCGAACACTGCGTACAGCACGTCTTTGTTGTGGCGGGAGAACTGCAAATCCTCCACCAGGCTCATTTCCGGTACGCCCTTGAATTTGCTGTAGCGCACCCAGTTGTCGCCGCCGTTGTCGGTGACGTGGATCAGACCATCGTCGGTGCCTACAGCAATCAGGTTTTCTTGCAGAGTGCTTTCGTCCAGAGCAATCAACGAGCCGTAGGTGGAGGTAGAGTCGTTTTTGGCGATGGCATCGATACTCCACACCCGGCCCATCACTTCCAGTGCGTTGCGATCGAGGCCGCGAGACAGATCGTCGGAAACCGCTACCCAGCTTTCACCGCGGTCGTCTGAACGGAACAGCTTTTCGGCACCGTAGTACAAGCGCTCGTGGTTGTGGGGGCTAATCAGCAGTGGCGAATTCCAGTTCCAACGGTAGGCGTTTTCATCGGCTGCCGGTTGTGGGGTGATGTACACCTTTTCGCGGGTCTGGCGGTCGATGCGTGCCAGGCCGCCGTATTGGTATTGGGAATAGACAATGTCGGGGTTGGTGGGATCTACGGCGGGGTCAAAGCCGTCGCCTCCCAGGGTAATCCACCAGTCGGCGTTGGTGATGCCTTCCACCGAGGTGTTGCGAACCGCAGTGCCCAGGGTGTTGTTGTCCTGGGTGCCGCCATACACGTTATAAAACGGCAGGTCGTTGTCGGCGGCAATGCGGTAGAACTGGGTCAGGGGCAGGTTGCGCAGGTGGTTCCAGTGCTGGCCGTTGTCAAAACTTTCGTACACGCCGCCATCACCGCCAATGCGAATATGGTTGCTGTGCTCTGGGTTTACCCACAGGGCGTGGTCGTCCACGTGGCGGGCGGTAAACGCCAGGTTGGCGAAGGTTTTGCCGCCATCCAAAGACACCTTGGAAAAGGTGTCCAACATAAACAGTTTGTTGGGGTTGTGCGGGTCCACCACCAGCTCGTTGTAGTACTGGGGGCTGGTGGTCATGGTGCTGGAGCGCTTTTCCCAGCTTTCGCCAAAGTTGGTTGTGCGGTACACGCCTTTGTCGGCGTCGTTGGCTTCCACAATGGCGTATACGGTGCCCGCTTCGCTGGGAGCGCCAGCCAAGCCAATGCGGCCCAGTTCACTGCCCGGCAGGCCGTTGCTGAGTTTGCGCCAGGTTTTGCCGCCGTCAGTGGTTTTGTGAATGGCAGAGCCAGGACCGCCGTTGATCAGCGTCCACACATGGCGGCGGCGCTGGTAGGAAGAGGCGATCATTTCATCCGGGTTGCTGGGGTTCATCACCACTTCGTTAACGCCGGTGTACTTGTCGATCTCCAATACTCGCTGCCAGTTTTGGCCGCCGTCTTCGGTGAGGTACAGGCCGCGATCACCGCCGTCAGACCAAAGAGGCCCCTGGGAGGCCACAAACACGCGGTTGCTGTTGCGAGGGTCAATCACGATCTGGCTGATGTGGCCGGATTTTTTCAGGCCCATGTGGGTGAAGGTTTTGCCGCCATCCACGGATTTGTACACGCCATCGCCATCGGCCACCGAACGCTGCGAGTTGTTTTCGCCCGTGCCGACCCAGATCACGTCTGGATTTTTTGGGTCAAGTTCCACTACGCCCACAGCGTAGGAGCCGTAGTTGTCGAAAATAGGGGTCCAGGTGGTGCCGGCGTTTTCAGTTTTCCAAACACCACCAGAAGCCACGCCCACATAGTATTTGTGGGTTTGGCCGGGCACGACGGCCAGGTCGGAAATGCGCCCGCCGGTGTGGGCAGAGCCGATATTGCGCAGTTTAAGGCCCGCGAAAGCGGATGGGGCATCGCCCTCTTTGGCGGCTGCGGTGACTGCAACCCCAAGGCCAATGGCCAGTGTGGCGACAGTACTTACCAGTAAACGGAACGACAGTGAACGGACTAACATAGTGACCCTCCCAGAATGGACAGACGGTAACGCGCAAACGCATAAAACCCACAAGCTGTAGGGTTGTGACGTTTTACGGGGCTTTTCCCGCAAGCCGTTTGCGTTTTTGCCAGCGTTTATAATGCATTAGGGCAAACAGGTAGATGCCGGTGAGCCACAGGATCAGTAGCACGATGCCCGAAGGCAAGAACAACCCCAGTTTGGCCCAGTCCGCGAACCAGCTCCCGTCGTGGATGGCTTCAATTACATCGGAGCGGCGCTTGGCCAGCAGTAACAGTTCGCCGGTGTGGGTGTCTATTTGCGCCTCCCAGTTGTTGGCGGCCACAAATTTCACAACTCCTTTGCCGGGCTTTACGTCCACTCGCTGCAATTCGCTCCAGTGTTGCAGCTCCATTTCCGGGATGGCTTTGGCGACATTAAACAATTGCTCGAAACTTTGGCTGGGCAGTTGTTCCCGCTGTTCGCCTTTTTGCGTGGGCGGCTGAATCCAGGCCACTTCCTTTTTAATCATCAGCAAAATGCCAGTGCCAATGGTGGCCAGTAGGGGCAGTGCGACAATAATCGACCCCCAGTGATGGATTTTTCGATACAGAATCTGTGATTTCATTCAGGTGGGGGCTTCTTAAAACTCGCTATCCTAATGGCAGGCTGTTGGTGAATACAGCCTTGCGGATAACTGCTCTGTTAATAAAAGTGGACAGCGACCGATAATAGACAAGGTACCTTGCCCCGACAATAACTACTGAGACATTGAATGAAAATGGATAGTCACCCAATACGCGAAGCCCTTGAAGAAATGATTGAGCAGGGCACTATGGAACTGCCAATGCTACCCGCAGTAGCCAATCAGGTTGTTCAGCTGACCATGGACCCTGAGTCATCCAGCGAGCAGCTGGCTAGCCTACTGCAAAGAGACCAGGCTTTGGCCAGCCACGCTATGCGCATTGCCAACTCTGCAGCGTATTCTCCAGTGAATAAGCTGGATTCGTTGCAACAAGCTATTACCCGGTTGGGCATGCGCACGATATCCGATATTGCGCTAGCGTCCACGCTCAGTGCCAAACTGTTCAAAGTACCCGGTTACGAATGGCGGGCTATCGAGATCTGGAAGCATTCCCTGGCGACCGCCCTGTGGAGCAAAGCCATTTCACGGCAACTGGGTAGCTGTGAAGACACCATATTTTTGGCGGCGCTACTGCACTCTATTGGCCGCCCGGTGGTGCTGCAGGCAGTGTTAAAACTGGCGGCAAAAATGGGTGTTGAATTGATGCCAGCCCTGGTTGAGCAACTGGAGGAGGAATACCAGCAGCAAGTGGGCTTGAAAGTCTGTAAAGGCTGGGAAATGCCCTTGTTGGTCACTCAGGCGATCAGTCGCCAAGAGTGTGTGGAAAGCATTAACCGCAGCAATGATCCCGTGGCCATTATTCAGGCTTCGGTGGCTTTTGCCCGGCATATGCTCGATCCGAACGCAACGGATGAAGATACGCTTCGCAGCGATCCGGCGCTGGAGGTTTTGGCGTTGTCAGATCAACAAATGGACGAGCTGTTGGCACAATGCGAGAGTTTGGAAGGTACTTTGGCGACTATTGCTGGCTAACTCAAGGTTGCTATTCATTTGGTCATTAAGCTCGCTCCCGTGGTGAGCTGAATAACTTCCATGAGGTTGGCAGATCTAAAGCTTGCATTTTGGTCTACACCAAAACATAATCCGCGCGACCTCAAATTTGCGGCTTGAATATGACATCTCTAGTGCAGCCCGATGTATCGTCAGTCCTGGAAAAAGCTTGTCAGGATTACCCGTTAATTGCCGCCTTTGATTTGGATGAAACCTTGATTAACGGTGACTGTGCTCAATTGTGGCTACAGTTTTTAATGGAACAAGGTTGGGACGGTGCAGCTCGGGCTTACGATCAATGTTGTGTGTTGATGGAGAGCTACAATAACGGCCATATGAATATGGAGCGTTATATGAGTGTTTGGCTGCAGCCGCTGCATGGAAAGACGCTCAATGAATTGCAATCGTTACTGACATTGTTCGTTGATCAATGGATTGCCCCTCGTATTTTTACTGAAGCACGCGCTCAATTGCAGCACCATATTGCGCAGGGTCATCTGCCGGTTATTATTTCTGCCAGCCCCGATTTTCTGGTCAACGCCATCGGGCGATCACTGGCGGTATCTGACTGCATCGGCATTGTGGTGTCGCTCGACAAGGGTGTGATCAGTGGCCAGTGCCAATACCCAATCAGCTATCGCGAGGGGAAAATCGAGTGTCTTCAGCAGTGGCTAAAAGCCATGAATTATCCATCGCTGGGTAAGGCTGTCGGCTATTTTTACTCAGATTCCCACAATGACTTGCCGCTGATGAAACTTGTACCAAACCCTTGTGCGGTAAATCCGAACCCACAACTTGCCGAAACCGCCCAACAGCTTGGCTGGCCAATAAACTATTGGGGTCAGTCAGCGTCTGTTATTTAGGTTTTTAGTCTTTACTAACCCTATGTAAAAGCCAGGGTTGCCTGGTTTTCAATTTGCAGGGCATCGTGGCGCCAATACTCTTCATCGTATTCCATCACCTGACCGTTGTTATCACTGATTATTCGAACCAGCTTAAGCCCCAGGGCTCCTTCGTTGGTTTCAAGGTAACTGGCGTGAGGATTTAGCAGGCAGGTCGTGTCTACAGTAACGTCGAATACCAGGCTTTTCAGGTGAAAGTCGTTTTTTAGAATGGCAGTGATGGAGCCCGCCAGATCTTTTTGTTCCATGCCGGGCATGGCCTTGGGGTTAAACCACAGGCGTTCTACCAATACGGGGCGTTCATCGACAGAGCGTACCCGAGTGAGGTGCACAGCATGAGCTCGTGGATTCATCCCCAACTTGTCCGCAATATGCTGGGGCGGTTTGCATTTTTCCTGACTGATAACCCGAGTTTGAGGCTGAAAGCCCTGCTCAGCAGCGTACTGCAAAAAAGAGATATGGCGCATCGGGTTGTAGCGCAGCTTGCGTAAACACACAAACCAACCGATGCGATTCTGGCGAAAGATCAAGCCTTCGTTTTCCAGTTGTGCCAATGACTGACGCAGGGTTGGCCGAGTTATTTCAAAACGTTCACACAACTCTCGTTCGGTGGGTAATTGCTCTCCGGCGGCTAACTCTCCAGATCGTATTTGCTCGGTGAGTCTGTCGCGTACGTAGGCATAGACAAAATTGTTGTGCGCAGATTTGGTCATTTTTACTTCGATAAGATGGCGCTGATGGGATTGGTTTGTATCACGATTGATCTCGACACGGCAACTGACCAAAGTGATTAGAACTCATAAGCTGCACTTAGTTCTCACAGAACAGCTCACGGTCTTAATTGTGTAACAATCGAGAACTATCATTTCTCTCGAAACTTGGTCTATACCAAAAACCCGGAGAGCTATGATGAACATTCACACCCCTGTTAAAAATCACTGGCAGCGTAAGCTGCTGGTAGCTGCTATTGCGTCTGCTACTGGTGCCTGTGCTCTGGCTGATGATGGTACCAATGCCAGCGCTGATCGTGACATTAGCGAAGAGATCGTAGTCAGTGGCCAGCGTACCACTTACGCCAACAACCAGGTGACTGAGTCCATGAAGCTGCAACAGTCGAGCCTGACCAGCATCAATGCGGTGATCGACAACTTGCCTGGCGTTACTGTCAATGAAGGTGATACTTACGGCTTTGACGACTGGTCAACGTCGATCACCGTTCGTGGTTTTACCACTAACCTGGGTGAACAGCAGGTGGGCACCACCATTGATGGTATGCCCAACGGAAACTCCAACTACGGCGGTGGCTCCAAAGCCAACCGCTTTATCGACCCGGGTAACTTGGCCGGTGTGGATGTATCACAAGGTACTGCCGATATTGGCTCCCGCTCTCATGAAGCACTGGGCGGTACGCTCAACTACCTGACTGACAAGCCGTTGGAAACTTCCCGCGTGCGCACAGAAGTTTCCATGGGTGATTACGATGCCCGCCGCCTGTCGGTTCGCTACGATACCGGTACCTTCCTTGGCGATACTCGTGCGTGGATTTCTGCTTCCACACAGGAAGCCACAGATTGGATTACCGAGACTGCCGAAAATGAGCGCGACCACATTGCCGCTAAAGTGGAATCGTCTTTTGCCAATGCCAATCTGACTGGCTACCTGTCCTACGATGATATTCACGAAGACAACTACCAGCGGGTTTACTCCGCTGCACAGTTTGCCGCCAACCCAGAAACGGATTTTCTCACCGGCGAATGGTCTGGTGTGCCGTTTCAGGATCAACTATTCCGTCGCGGTTGGTCAACTTTGCGGGAAAACCTGTTCGGTTACGTAAAAGTAGATTTTGAACTCAGCGAAAGCCTGCAACTGGATACTGCTGTTTACATGCACCAGAACACCGGTCGCGGTGACTGGGTGCCTCCATACTTAGTTGATGTCACTACCGATAGTGCCGGGCAAAGCGAATTTTTGGGTGGCACTGTGGCTCGTGGTGGAGCTGCCGGAGATCGTTTCTTCTTTGTGGATAACGCCGGCAATGTGCTGACCCCAGCAGCGGATTGTGTGCCCAGCTTTACCGTGGTTAACCTGTATGGCACACCGAACGCCGTAGCCCCTGCTGCGATGGATCCTTCCTGCTTCCCCGCCGACGCCAATGCGGTGCAATCTTACCGTCATACTCACTATGACAAGGATCGCACCGGTTTGAGTGCTGACTTAACTTGGACCACAGAGCTTGCGGGTTTTGAAAATGAAATGCGCGCCGGTGTGTGGTACGAAGATCAAACTCGTGACGAGTCCCGTGACTGGCACAACATTACCGGTGTGGATGCCCAGTTTGACCCAGAGCCTTACTGGATTCAGTACGACCGCAGCTACCCTCAGGAAACTTTCAAGTGGTACTTGCAAGACACCATCACCGTAGGTGCGGTAACTGGCTCTTTGGGCTTCAAGCAATTTTTGGTGGATGTAGAGCGTGAAGACCGCTTCGACCCTAGCCTCAATGCCTCGGTAAATTCCGATTCGGACGTGTTGCTCTCTGGCGGTGTGGTTTGGGAAACCGGTGTCGAAGGATTGGAAGTGTTTCTGGGTTACGCAGAAAACTTTAAGGCCTTGTCTGATTTGGTGCTGGAGCGCCCTGCGGCGGACCTGACCAACATCGAGCCGGAAACCTCCGAAACTACAGAAATTGGTTTGCGCTACGCTGGCAGCAATTACAACCTGTCTGCGGTTTACTACGACAACCAGTTTGAAAACCGCCTGATTTTCCTCGACAACAGCGCCAACGGCACCACGGGCCCCAACTTCCTGATCGGCACTAATGGTACTTACTTCAACGCGGGTGGTATTGAATCCCGTGGTGTGGAGCTGGCGTTGGATTATCAGTTGGCTGACGGCCTTAACTTGTATGTGGCTTACACCTACAGTGATGCTTCCTACCTGGGTACTGGTGATGCTGCAGTGGATACGCTCAACGGTGTTACTCCTGGCAATATTGTTGCTGGTATTCCGGAAGATCTGTTTGTGGCCAGCTTGGACTGGACCGGTGAGACTTTCTACGCCGGTATCTCCAACAAGTTCACCTCTGACCGCTTCGTGGATCTGAACAATACCTGGGTGGCGGAATCCTTTAATGTGACCGACTTGTACATTGGTACTGACCTGGCTGACGTCAGCAGTTTGTTCTCTGGCGTGAAACTGAACTTGGTGGTCAACAACCTGCTGGACGAAGACTACTTGGGAACGGTTGCCCAGCAAGCTGCCTGGATTGGTGCACCCCGTACCGTATCTCTGTCAGCGACTATGGACTTTTAAATAATAACTGCCCCTATGTTTCGCTTTGCCCGGCAGCTGGTCTGCCGGGCTTTTTTGTGCCAAGTGTTCAGTTCGATCGTTTGTCTTAGAGGATAAATTTCAGCCATAAAAAAACCGCCATTTAGCTTTCGCAAAATGGCGGTTTTTTTATGGCGTCGTTAGGCGTAATACAGTGAACCAGCGCGCTTTTTAATGTTCAGCTGTTTTACCAACTTTGCCTTGTAGCGATTGCTTTTGACAGTATCGACAGCAATAAAGCTGGCCTGAGCACTTTTATGAGTCAGGCTGAGCTTGATAAAGCCCCGGTGAAGGCAGTCGGCCCAGGTGACTTCCTTGTTGTGTTCCGCTGTCATGCGATCCATCACCTTGGCTATTTCAGTACCGTAGATTTCAAAGTCACCCGGGGAGCTGATGCCAGTTGTGCCCAGCTCTACACCCATGGGCTTGCTGTCTCTATCAAACAGCTGATTGGCCCAAAAACTGTGGCTGTCGCCGGTCAGTACCAGCAGGTCTGAGACTCCCTGACGTTGAGCCAATTGGTAAAAACGCTCACGGGCGGCCGGGTAGCCATCCCAGGTGTCCAAAAATAACGGCAAGTCGTAATCGCCTGCCTTGAGGTAATAACCTAACTGCTGCAACACCTCGCTGGACAAGTTAGCCACGCCAGGCAGTTTGCCGCGCACATTTGGCATATGAGTGCGCGCCATGGGAATCTGGTTGCCAATCAATTTCCAGGGGCGCTGCTGGGATACGGAGTCCTTCATGCTGTTGGCAAAAAATTGCTCCATATCCGCTGACAGCATCTTGCGTTCGGGGTTGCCGAGTACGTTGGCCAGGAATTCATCCCGTTGTTGTGGGCTTTTGATACTCGATTCGTGATCGCTGTAGTCAATTTGCTTGTCGCGACCTGTATGCCGTGTTTCCAATGTGGTCAGTGATGCCAGATCGCCAAACGCAAAATGGCGCCACAGCTGCTCCCGGCTCATGCCGGGTGCGGGCTCACGTATGGGCATCCACTCGTAGTAAGCGCGCACCGACGCCTGGCGGCGGGAACCCCAGTCACCTTCCGTTTCTGGCTGGTGATTTTGGGCGCCTTCCATGTATGGGTTGTTGGTGCTTTCATGGTCATCCCAAGTGGGGATAAGCGGGTGAGATGCGTGCATCAGTCGCGACGCAGTATCCCCTTTGTATTGGCCGTGGCGCTCGCGGTAGTCCGCTAACGACACAATTTCATGGGCAGGCTGATGTTGCCGCCCCAGCTCAACTCCGCTCTCTGCTCCCCAGCCATCGTGGCCGTACTCGTAAATGTAATCCCCAAGGTGCAGGACAAAGTCTACGTCTGGGTCAGAGGCGATCACCTCATAGGCGTTAAAGTACCCGAAGGGAAAGTTGGAGCAAGACGCGATGGCCAGGGTCAACTTATCCAGAGAGCCGCTGGGCAATGTGCGCGTGCGGCCCGGCTCAGAAACAACGCCGTTACAGCGAAAGCGATAGTAATAAGTTTTCCCGGGTTCGAGGTTGCGCACATCCACTTTAATGGTGTGGTCCCGGTCAGCATTGGCAGTGATTGAGCCCCGTTGCAGCAATTGTTTGAAAGCTCCGTCTTTTGCCAGCTCCCAAGACACCAGTGGTTGGCCTGGTACTGACACTCGAGTCCAGATTATCACGCTGTTGTGAGTCGGGTCGCCGCTGGCAACACCGTGTGAAAACATCTCTCGACGGTTGGATTCGGCAAGTGCAGTCATAACCTGGCTGCTCCAGCCAGTCAGGGCAACGCCGGTGGCTGCTGCAGCGCGTAAAAAGTGGCGCCGGGAAAGGGAGTGCTTCATTGACAGTTGTCCAATGCTAAGGTTTTTGGTGTAGACCAAAATAGAGGTTGCGAGTGGCAGTTTTATGACATACAGCTAATGAAGTGGGTGTCGCTTCGGTGTATTGTGCTTAAACAGGAAGTTTGGCTTTTAAGGGGTTGTAATGGCGATCACAAAACAGGTTGCCCTGGTGACGGGTGGTAGTCGAGGGATTGGTGCTGCAGTGGCTCGAAACTTGGCGAGTAAGGGCTACTCGGTTTGTATTAATTTCAAGAGCCAGCGTGCTCATGCTGAAAAGCTGCGCAATGAGCTTATGGATGATGGTTTTAACGCCATCACTGTTCAAGCAGATGTGTCCATAGAGGACGATGTTGTTCGGCTCTTTAACGCCGTAGACAACCAGTTGGGGCCAGTCACGGCGCTGGTGAATAATGCCGGCATACTGCTGCCCCAAATGCGTGTTGAGGATATGGACGCCCAGCGCATTAATCACGTTATTACCACTAATATCACCAGTCAATTTATCTGCGCCCGAGAGGCCATTAAACGCATTGCGTTTAAATACGGTGGCCGGGGCGGAGCCATTGTTAATGTGTCTTCTGGTGCAGCCCGTTTGGGTTCTCCTAACGAATACGTGGATTACGCTGCGTCAAAAGGCGCGGTGGATACCTTTACCAAAGGCTTGGCTTTGGAAATGGCTGAGCAAGGTGTCAGGGTAAATGGTGTCAGGCCAGGGTCTACCTATACCGACATGCACGCAGACGGTGGTGAGCCCGGCCGGGTGGAACGTGTTAAGCACAAAATCCCGTTAAAACGTGGAGCTCAGGTGGATGAAATTGCCAACGCTATCGGTTGGCTGTTATCTGAAGAAGCATCTTATGTGACGGGTACGATATTGGATGTCACTGGTGGTTTATAAATGCATTTGCTGATGTTTGATATCGACGGCACGCTGATTGAGTCGATGGATTTTGATTCTGCCTGTTATCTAGAGGCGGTTGAATCAGTGACTGGCTTAAAAATAGACAGTGATTGGTCTAACTACAGGCATGTCACGGATTCAGGAATTTTGCTGGAAGTTATAGAACGGTATTCGCTGGCATCTCGAAAACAACAAATTATGGCTGAAACCAAACAGCTCTTTATTGAAAAGGTTGCCTCTTATATCAATCAAAATGGCGTAGATCGTATTTCTGGCTCAGCCGAGTTCATTGATGAATTAAAAGGCAATCCGAAAGTTGTGACTGCTTTTGCAACCGGTGGCTGGCGAGAAACAGCGCAATTAAAACTGCGTTCTGCTGGTATCGAGTTTTCTGGTTCAGTGCTGTCTTCGTCGTCTGAACATAGTCAGCGAACTGAAATTATGAAGTTTGCCGAACGAAACAGTACGGGTAATCGCTATTCATCCATTACCTATTTTGGTGATGGTGACTGGGATAAAGTAGCCAGCCAGCAGTTGGGCTATCAATTTATTCGTATCGGCAAAGTTATCGATGGCGAAACCTGCTTTAAAGACTTTTCTGACAGCAAAGCAATACTCTCTGCAATAGGAGTAAGTAGTTGATGGATAATATTTATCAAAGCCCTGAGTCAGAGCTGATTGAGCAAAAAACACCGGAATATAAACCAACCGATTACAATCCGTGGCTCTCTATCTGGTTAAAACCCCATGCCACGATGCGACAGATCTTGGCAACCGATCCAAACAAGTCGGTTTTTATGTTGGTTATTCTGGGGGGCTTTGCCAATACATTTTCCAACGCCAACGAAGGGCAGATTCCCTACGGTTTTATCGGGCTGGTTATCACAGCCCTAATTGGTGGCGCTATTATTGGTTTTATTTTTTGGTTGTTGTACAGCAGTTTAATTAACATCACAGGTCGCTGGTTGGGTGGCCAGGGCAACTGGGAAGAGGTGCGTTGCGCGGTTGCCTGGGCTAATGTGCCGCTAATTTGGATGTTGGTGGTTGAAGTGCCGTTCTATCTCTTGTTTAACCAGCTCCCAACCCATAATGAGTACATTTACTATGGGTTGCTCTATGGCACTGCGCTAGTTCTTCTCGTAGTCAGTATTTGGTCCGTATTTACGTTTTGCCACTGCGTGGGTGAAGCTCACAAATTTTCTGCTTGGAAAGCGCTCGGATCAACATTGATTTCATTGGTGTTGATTTTGGGGCCTGTCATTGGGTTGATTTTGCTGTTCAGCTGAAACTTCATTTTTCCAAAAGCCTGCGTTTTCAATACCCAGTTTTTCCGGTAAAAATTCATAGTTTTTTATACCAGCGCTCTTTTGTTCTTCATAATCTCGCAGCGCCTTAATGGCGGGTCGGCCAATAAAAAAGATAATAATCATGGCGATAATGTTGACCCAGGCCATCAGCCCTACGCCAATGTCTCCAAGCCCCCAAGCCAGGTTGGCGGTTTTGACGGTTCCGTAAAACACCATTGCCATCAGGCCGATTTTTAGCGCTGTCATGGCGTGGGGTATTTTCAGTGTGCGCTCCATATAAGCCAGGTTGCTTTCCGCAATGTAGTAGTAGGCCAACAAAGTGGTAAAGGAAAAGAAAAACAGTGCTACGGCGACAAAGGAATTGCCCACACCGGGAGCCACACTTTCAATCGCCAATTGGGTAAACGCAGGGCTATTGGCTTCCACAGAGGCCGCCAGGTTTTGAACCAGAAAGCCACTTTGCTCTGTGCCCACATTGTAGGTGCCGGTAATCAAAATCATAAACGCTGTGGCGCTGCACACGAACAGGGTGTCTATGTACACGGAAAAGGCTTGTACCAGCCCCTGTTGAGCCGGGTGCTTTACCTCGGCGGCAGCGGCAGCGTGAGGGGCGGTGCCCTGGCCGGCTTCGTTGGAGTAAACCCCGCGTTTAACGCCCCAACCAATAGCGGCACCCACACCGGCCATGGGGTTCATGGCATCGCCCAAAATCAACGCAAACATAGCGGGAACCTGGTCGATGTGGATGGCGATAATGGTGCAAGCCGCAAGGATGTAAGCCAGTGCCATGAAGGGAACGGCAATCTGAGTAAAGTGAGCAATGCGCTTAACACCGCCAAACACAATAATGCCCAGCAGAGTGATGACGCCGAGACCGGTGAGTATTTTAGTGGTACTGAGTTGCCCCAGTACCGTATCTACCACAGCGCCGCTGCCCAGCGCCTGCTCCACCGCATTGCCGATGGCATTGGATTGCACTGTGGGTAATAAAAAGCCGCAAGCAATAATCGTGGCAATGGCAAATACCCAGGCGTACCATTTTTGCCCCATGGCTTTTTCGATATAGTAAGCAGGCCCGCCGCGGTATTGGCCGTTGTGTACTTCTTTATAAATTTGCGCCAGTGTGGCTTCTACAAACGCTGTGGCGGCCCCTAAAAATGCTACTACCCACATCCAGAACACAGCACCCGGCCCACCAAAACCGATGGCCGCCGCAACCCCGGCGATATTGCCAGTGCCCACGCGCCCAGACAGTGACATGGTCAACGCCTGGAACGAAGAAATGCCCCGTGCGGAATCTTTGTTGTTAAGCAGCAGGCGGGTCATTTCCCGAAACTGGCGAACCTGCACGAAGCGAGTGGCGATGGAATAGAACAGGCCTGCAGCGAGAAACAGGCCAATAAATGCAGGGCTCCAGATAATACTGTTCAGGTCATTGACGATGTTTTGCATAGTGGCGGGCACGGATTTTTAGGATTTTGTCCGTCGAGCATAGGCAAAGACGCAGCCAATGCCAAGGTTGGCTTATGGGGGCTAGTGCGCTTTATGCAGAGTGCTGCTGCGAATTGGGCTTGATAGGTGCACTCATTCCCAGCCGTTTGCGGCGCGCACGGCGGATGTGAGCCCATAAAATGACTGGTAGTAGCAGGCCGATCGCTGCGTGAATGTTGGCAATCCAGCCGCGGATATCTTCATTGGCCAGGTAGTAGAGCAACCAGGCGCTGATCGCCATCAGTGCGGTGAGTATGGCAATCGCCAGCCCCATAGGGTGTTGTTTTTTCAGGGGCCAGGTATTGGCCACATGCCCAACATAAAGAGCACCCAATAGCATCAGCATGATAAAGGCAGCGCCACCGTGCAGTTGCAATATCGGGAATTGCAGGGGGTGTCGCTCCGGGCCAAAGTCACCGTCGATGCGTACCCAGCGGCTGAGAATAAAAAAGCCAATGCCACTGCACCAGCTAATGCTCAGCGCAGCGTACAACGTGTGGCGCCAGGGTTTGGCGATTCTGACCCGTATGCCTGCCATGATAATTCCAGTGGGTGACGGAGCTTGATTGCTGGTGCTGCGCTAGAGGTCGCGCAGTACCAGCTGCCAGGTGTGTGTCAGGCGGTTAATGCCATCGGTGAGGTGGCGGCAAGAGAGAGTCGCCCCGGAAATGTTTTGAATGTCCCGTCGCAATTTCAATTTTTCAGGTGTGGTGCCGGTGGGGGTTTTTGCCCCGGGCTTCCAGTTGCTGAACTGGGCACGCCATTTGGGATTGCGGACTTCGTGGCCGTAGGTCTCCCGGTAGGTAAGTACTTCGATGCCGCGCACAGAACCGTCCGCATTGAGGCCTACGGCGAGGTCGATATTCTCGTGCTTGCCAATCACCTGGTCGAGAATAAACCAGCCACCATCAGCGGTTTTCCAACCGTGTATGTCCAGGTTGCGCACTCGCACAGAGCTGGCTTTGCGAATCGCTTTGGCCTGCTGTTTGGTCAGTGTTACCGGGGCTTCGGTCAGTGCTTCATCCCCCCAGATGATGGCTTTGGCTTCGTCGATGGTAAGGAAGGTTTCGGCTTGCACTGCAGTGCTTAATAGCAACAAAGAGGCAAAAGCGAAAACAAGGTGTTTCATGGTTGTTCCCTTTGGAATTATGGGGCGTCACCCCCGCGCAGGCGGGGATGACGTAGAACATTAAATACGGAACTTAAAACTGACGAGCCAAGGTCAAACCAACGTGTACTTTTTCGTGCTCGTCCAGATTGCGGCCACCGCGGTTAAAGGACGCGAAAGAACCGCCGCCTTTGAACTGCCACAGAGCACCCAGAGTGGCCCACCAGTTTTGTGTGCCGTAGTGCACGCTGGGGCCAATGTAGGAGCCGTACTGGTGGCGGCTGCCGATGCGGAAGTCACCAATGTCGAAGTTGGTGCGCTCCAAATCTGGGTCAAATTCGCCATCTACCAATGGGTTGAGGAAGTCAGACTGCTGACGCCATTCCAGGCCAACATACCATTTGGGGGCAACCCGGTAGGAAATGCCAACGCTCAGGTCGTAAGCAAATTCCTCTTCCAGCACACTGCCTTCGGCGCCGGCTACGTAACCTGGGTTTTTGCGGCGCTCAAATTCCAGCTTGGTGTTGAGTACCACCGCCAGAGTGTCGTCCAGGAAATTCTTTTGCAGCAGGATATTGCCCACGTAAGAGTTTTGGTTGATGTCGGCACCGTCCAGACGGTAGACATCGCGGCGCTCAAAGGCCAGGCCCACGGTCAGGCCAATGGGGTCAGCATAAGGGCTGAGAATGTTGTACTTGGCGCCAATTTCGTAACCGGCAAACTGGGTGTCGTTAAAGCGGCCAGGCTCAACGGTCAGTACGCCTTCTTCGTTACATTCTTCCTCGCTGTTGCCCTGAGTTTCAAACACCGGGCCGATGCAGTCCACCACACTGTAGTTGTGGTCAAAAAACATCAGTTCGGCGCTAAGGGTCAGGCGGTCAGTCAGGCCGTATTCAAATTCCGGGCGGATGTCGTTAAAGGTGTAGTCGCCAGAATCTTTGCCTTCGCGGAAAATGGTATTGAGCTTTATTTCGTACTTGCCTTCCGGCAGGGTATCGGTGCCTTTTGCGTAAACCCACAGGCTTTCGTCTGCGGCGGCCAATGGGCTGAGCAGCGTGCATGCAGAAAGAGTGGCAATAGCCAGAGAGCGATTGTTCATGGTGTCGTCCATTTATTAAGAAGGTAAAAATGCAAAGCAATGTTAAGGGGTGTGAATAGTATTCATATTGATAATCATTATCAATAGTTTTATTATTTGCTTTTGATCTCCATCAATAAAACTACCGGCATATTTCACTAGCGGTTTTTCCTTTACCGTTTCAATTTATACAATCACCCCATGATGATTCGCTGTACCTCGATAATTTGCGCTTTGTGCCTGTTCGCGCCCACGGTTTATGCAACCAGTTCTACAGACTCGGTATTGGAAGAGGTGGTGGTTACGGTCACTCGCAGTGGCGAGCCGGCTCACCAGAAGCCCTACGCGTTGCAAGTGGTTGATGGTCAGCAACTGGCCGATAACTTTGTGCGTAACCTGCCGGAGGCGTTGCGCCAGGTGCCCGGGGTAACAGTGCAAAAAACCGCCAATGGCCAAGGGTCGCCATTTATTCGTGGTTTTACCGGGTATCGCACCTTGGCGCTGATTGATGGTGTGCGTTACAACAATTCTGTGTACCGGGATGGCCCCAACGAATACTTTTCGTTGATTGACTTCGCCAGCCTCGATCGCCTGGAAGTGCTTAACGGCCCTAGCTCTACCGCCTATGGCAGCGATGCCATTGGTGGCGCCCTCAACCTGTTTACCCGTAACGCCGGCGCTTCTGGCCAACCTCAAGGGGAATGGTTTGTCTCTGGCCGTCAGACTTACCGGTTTTCTCAAGGGGAAGACAGCCATGTGGGGCGCTCGGAATTGGCGTTGGGTCGCGGCGGCCAGTGGGGTTTGTTGTTGGGCTATACCGGTAAGAACTTTGGTGATGTCGAGGCGGCGGAGCTGGGAACCTTGCCGCGCACAGGTTACGACGAATCCGCCTACGATGCCCGTTTCGACACAGAGCTCAGCGACCGCTGGACGTTGACGGCGGTGTATCAGGGATTGCAGCAGGACGATGTCTGGCGCACTCATTCCACCGTGTTTTCTCGCTCTTTTGCGGGTACCGAAACGGGCTCTGACTTGCGCCGTTTAAAGGATCAGCGCCGCTATCTCAACTACTTGCGTGTGTCTGGCAAAGATCTGGACGGAGTTGTGGATCGCGCGCTGATTACATTATCCCAGCAGGGCTGGGCAGAAGATGGTGAGCGGGTGCGCGGTAACGGTCAGGCCTTGCAAGAAAGTTTTGATTCGAAAATGAGTGGCTTGGAAGTGCAGTTAACCAGCAACCTGTGGTTTGGTGATTTGCAGTACGGCGTGGATTTCTACCGCGATCGTGTGGACAGCGCGCGTACCGACTTTAATCCGGACGGCAGCGTTCGCCAGGTTCGCATTCAAGGCCCGGTGGGCGATGATTCCCGTTACGATCTGGCGGGCATTTACCTGCAGACAACGGTTCCGTTGACGGATAACACCTCCGCAACCCTGGGTAGTCGTTACTCGTATACGGCGGCACGGGTGGGGCGTTTTGAAGACCCAGCCAGTGGTGAGCCGGCCTCTTTTGAAAACCGCTGGAGCGCCTTGGTGAATTCACTGCGCCTGAGCCATCAGCTGGATATTCACAGTAGTGCCGAGTGGGTGCTATGGGGTGGCCTTAGTCAGTCTTTTCGAGCACCCAATATCGCCGATTTAAGCCGCTTTGGTGGTAGCCGCAGTAACGAGATTGAAGTTGCCGCCACCGAATTAGATGCCGAGCATTTTTTAACCGGCGAGCTGGGCCTGAAAGTTGAACACACCAATGCTCAGTTTGCAGCGGTTCTTTATCACACCGACATTTCAGATTTTGTCGCCAGCACACCCACGGGTCGTATCGTCGACGGCCAGGTGGAGGTCAGTAAACGGAACAGTGCAGGCGGCTTTGTTCGCGGAGCTGAAGTTAGCGCTCGCTGGCAACTTGCCGGTGGTTTTTCTGTAGATGCCAATATCACCTGGTTGCAGGGGGAATTGGATCAGGCGCTAACCCTGGGTGCTACCAACACCAGCCGAGAACCATTGAGCCGCATTACGCCCCTAACCACCAATTTTGGTGTGCGTTTGGACAGCCGTGATGCCCGTTATTGGCTGTCGGCTAACGCTACTATCGCCGCTACTGCCGACCGGCTCAGCAGTGGTGATCGGGGCGATACCCAGCGTATTCCGCCAGGGGGAACTCCGGGCTATACCTTGGTGAATTTGCAGGCGGGTATGGTGCTCAGTGAGTACGTCAACCTCACTCTTGGCTTGGGTAATGTGTTTGACGAAGCTTACCGCAGTCATGGCTCCGGCAGTAACGAACCGGGGCGAGGGATGCGCTTTGGGGTGGAGTTGACGTTCTAAAAAAATAAGGCTGCCGTTGGCAGCCTTAGAATCTGTAAATGCCAGCTGGGTTATTACTGCTGGGTTTGGCCCTCGGCCATTTTTTCCCGAATCATCTGCTGTAATTTGTGGGCATTCTGTTGCACTTTGGCCTGCCCCAGCTGTGCACCCTGTGCCATCAGTTGTGGTAGCAGGTGCAGGGATTTTTGGCCAGTTGGGGTTTTGTAGAAGTCGATCAGATCCTGCAACTCATCGGCGGTAAATGCCTCCGCATAAATGGCAACCATTTCCGGTTTCAGGCTGGCGTAGCTCAGGTGTTCTGACAGGAACTTGATCATAATATCTTTGAACTGCGCCAAGGCCGGGTTTTGTTGAATCTGCAGGTTGAGCATTTGCTCCACAGACTCACCCATCATTTTGTCCATATCCATCATCGCTAGCAATTCATCCGCTGCATCCAGTTGGGCTTGGCTTGCAGCGAAAGACAGCTGAGCGCTAAACAGCAGGCTAGTGAACGTAATTAACAGTTTTTTCATGGCCGATCCTTGAAAGTTGAATGATTGCGCAACCCTACTACAGGTTGGGCACTGGTGCTATTGCAACAGCGCTTTGTGTTGCTCTGCCCGCAACCTCGGCCCGTATTGGCTCACCACTTGGCCTGCGGCACGGCAGGCAAAGGCGCCGGCGCGGGAGTATTCCCAGCCCTGGCTTAGGCCATACAGAAAAGCTCCGGCAAACATGTCACCTGCGCCATTGGTATCCACCGCCTCTACGGTTGTGCCTTCAACTTTGTGTAACTCGCTGCCGTCGTAAACCAGTGCACCGTCTGCCCCCAGGGTAACTGCGAAACAGTCTGCGCTCTGTTTTAGCTGCTCGCAGGCATCTTCGATGTTGTCGCTGCCGGTCCAGCCCAGGGCTTCGTCCTTGTTGGCAAACAGCAGGTGAACCCGCTCGCCGATCATTTCCTGCAAGCCCTCTTTAAAGAATTGCACCATGCCTGGGTCGGATAGGCTGATGGCGGTTTTTACTCCGGCCTTTTCAGCAATCTGGCGAGCGGTTACTGCGGCTGGGCGGCCGCTTTCGGAGGTGACCAGATAACCTTCGATGTACAGGTATTCAGAGTTAGCAATGGCGTCGGCGTTGAGATTGTCGGCGCTGATGGATTCACTGATGCCCAGGTACGTATTCATGCTGCGTTCTGCGTCTGGGGTAATCAGCACCAGGCATTTACCGGTGGTGCCGCTGGGCAGGGAGCCATTGCGATGGTGGGTAACACCGGCGTCGGCCAGGTCTTGCAGGTAGAATTCGCCGTTGTCGTCATCGGCGACTTTACACGCATAGCAGGCGTTGGCGCCAAAGTAGCTGGCGGCAATCACGGTGTTGGCGGCTGAGCCGCCGCTGGCACGCCGGGAGGTGATCAGGTGGTCGCTCAAGTGATCGATCAGCGCCTGTTGGCGGCTTTCATCCACCAGGGTCATCAGGCCCTTCTCCACACCCAGGGTGTTCAGGTCGCTGTCTTGTACTTCAATTTCCGTGTCTACCAGGGCGGCACCAAGGCCGTAAAGGTGATATTTTGCCATATCTCCACAATTCTCTGTGTTAGTCGATGAGTAAGCCCGCTATTATCCGTGCTGTAAAAATTGCTGCAACATACTGATCAAACGAGCACATCCTTGGCGAAACGAAAAAACACCATTAAGCGCAAATCTTCCCGCCGTAAAACCCCAAAAAAGAGCGGTTTTTGGCCATCCCTGTGGCGATTTGCCGGCAAGGCCACTCTCTGGTTTTTGGTATTGCTGATTCCATTGACCATCGTGCTCGACTTTATGGTGCGTGCCAAGTTTGAAGGCAGTAAATGGTCGCTGCCCGCACATGTTTACAGCCGTGCCCTGGATTTATACGAAGGCTTAGCGCTGACCCCAGAGCAATTGGTTTGGGAGCTGGATAAGCTGGGTTATCGCGCCGTTGGTTGGGTGGCGGAACCCGGCCAGTATCGCCGTCGCGGAGATCGAGTAGAGTTTTACACTCGGGGGTTTCGCTTCTGGGATAACGACGAACAGTCTCAGCGCCTGAACGTGCGTTTTGCCAGTAATCAAGTATCGGCTCTGTCCGCCGCCGGGCAAACGGTGCCGGTGGCTCGGTTGGAGCCGTTGCGCATCGGCGGTATTTTCCCTGAGCATTTGGAAGACCGCGAGTTGGTGCGCCTGGAGTCGTTACCACCCTATCTGATCGATGGCTTGCTGGCGGTGGAAGACCAAAACTTTGACCAGCACCATGGGGTTTCTCTGCGTGGCATTGCCCGCGCTTTTTTGGCCAATGTAAAAGCCGGGGAACTGGCCCAGGGCGGCAGTACGATTACCCAGCAGCTGGTTAAGAACTTCTACCTCAGCAACGATCGAACTTTGTGGCGCAAGCTAATGGAAATCCCCATGGCATTGCTGCTGGAACTTCACTATGGCAAGGCCGAGATCCTTGAAGCCTACATCAACGAAGTGTATCTGGGGCAGGCGGGCAGGCGCGGTATTCACGGCTTTGGTCTGGCCAGCCGCCATTACTTTCGTCAGCCGGTCAGCGAGCTGGATTTGCATCAAGTGGCATTGTTGGTTGCGCTGGTAAAAGGTGCGTCCTATTACGACCCGTGGCGCAATCCGCAGCGCGCCACTCAGCGCCGTAACCTGGTGCTCGACGTGATGGCCAATCAACAGCTGATTGATAAAGTCACTGCCAGCGCTGCCAAGCGCAAACCGCTGGGTGTGGTGGCCAAACGGGGGACGGCGTTCAACGATTACCCGGCCTATCTGGACTTGGTGAAACGTCAGTTGCGTCGCGATTACAGCGCCGACGACTTGCGCCGCGAAGGGCTGCGTATTTTCACCAACTTCGACCCACAGGCTCAACGTCGGTTGGAAAAAAGCATTACCAATCGGCTGAACAATCTGGAACAGGGTTATCGAGTCACAAAAGGCCAATTGCAGGCCGGTGCCGTTGTGGCGCGGGTAGGTTCTGGTGAAGTGTTGGCGGTGGCAGGCAGTCGTCAGCCACGTTACGCGGGTTTTAATCGTGCTCTGGACGCCAAACGCCCAGTGGGTTCTACCATCAAACCGGCGGTTTACCTGACGGCGTTGCAGCAGGGCTACAACTTGGCAACTCTGGTTCCCGACCGAGAATTTGAAATTACCACTGACGACGGTACCCAGTGGCGGCCGCGCAACTTTAACCGCCAGAGTCATGGTGATGTGCCGCTTTATCAGGCGCTGGGTCACTCCTATAACCTGGCAACCGCGCAGCTGGGGCTGGAGCTTGGTGTGGACGCGGTGGCGCGCACTGTTGAGCAATTGGGGCTTGAGCGAGACGTCCATCAGGTGCCCGCCATGTTGCTGGGGGCGACCACCATGTCGCCGATGGAGGTGGCTGGTATTTATCACACCATCGCCGCTGACGGATTTTATACGCCGCTGCGGGCGATTCGGGCGATTTACAATGCGGATAACCAACCTTTGCGCCGCTACCCCTATCAGGTGGAACAGCGCTTCCCGGCGGAGACGGTGCACCTGTTGCAGTACGCCATGCAGGTGGTGGTACGGGAAGGAACGGGCAAGGGCGTCTACCGCCAGTTGCCGCAGCAGTTGGCGTTGGCGGGCAAAACCGGTACTTCCAATGATCAACGGGACAGCTGGTTTGCGGGCTTTACTGGCAATTACCTCAGTGTGGTTTGGTTAGGGCGAGACGATAACGGCAAAATGCCGCTCACCGGAGCCACTGGTGCCCTGAGGGTGTGGGGCGATATTATGAAAGGCATGGACAATCAATCCCTGGCGTTTCAAAAGCCGGATCAGGTGAACTATTTGTGGGTAGACCCTCAAGGGCGCCTCAGCGGAGAGCGTTGTCGCGATGCTCGCTACCTGCCGTTTGTGGACGGCACAGAGCCCCGACAGAAAGGCCCTTGTTATGACAGCGGTCGCTCGGTGGTGGATTGGTTTAAACGATTATTTGATTAACGAGTACTGAGCAGTATATGAATTTACCAAAAAATGGGTTGCGTGCCTGCCTGCCACTCACGGTGCTGTTGTTGAGCGCCTGTGTGAACCCCTATCGTGCACCCATCAGTAATGCTCCGGTAACGCTACCACCGTCTAATGGCCCCCACAGAGGCTCACCACCGCCATTGCCACCGGTAGAGTCCAGCCAACCGGAAATAGCTCCACCGGTAGTCATTGCACCCACAGAGGGGCGTGCCAGCAGTGCTTCGCAAGCGGTGAGCAATCTGCTCCAGGAGGGATGGGCGCTGTACAACCAGGAGCGTTTTGACGCTTCTATCAGTGTGGCTGAACGTGGCCTGCGCATTGACCGCCGTCGGGCCGAGCTTTATCGGTTGCTTTCCCGCAACTATCTGGCCACACTGCAACTGCAACAGGCGGAACAACTTGCTCGCCAGGGGTTGGCAATTAGCTCGGCAAGCGCTTCGGAACGTGCGGCATTGCAAGGGCTGCTCCGGGAAATCCAAGCGGCTTACTAACAGGCCCCATAAAAACGTTATAATCCTGGTGACTGAGCAGTCAGAGAAGGGGAGACTCTGGTGTCACAGAGTGCATTGAAACTCAAACGCAGGGGGTTAAAGGCCGCACAGGATGCGGTGCTTGATTTTGCCCGCAAGAACTTGCCAGAGTTTTTTATTCGGTTGTTGGACGAACTGATCGACCATACCGAGCAAGGCGCTTTTGTCGGCTCCAAACACGAATACTTCTACGCCGGCTCAAAAATCAAAGACTCTGCGGATGCCATTACCGGTACCTTTGTTGAGCATTTTAAAACCACCTTCAAGCAGTTTGGCGCTCGCCAACTGGAAGAGCTGGATACACTGCTCGACAAGGAACAGGAAGCCACCCTTGCCCTGATCGAAGAAGAAGATCTGGAAGAACGAGTTACCCTTACTACCATTAAACAGCGTGCTGAAGGGCGTTTTCGCGATGCCTTGTGGGCGCTGAACCAGCGCATCTCCGTACTGAACGACGGTATCCCGGTAGATGAACAGCTGAATCCTCTGGCGCCTGGGCGCTTCTGCCTGGCGCTGCGCGACAGCTTGCGCCAAATTGATATTTCCGTTGGCACTCGTCTTGAAGTGTATCGAGTGTTCGACCGTTTGGTAATGGATCGCCTGGGACGAATTTATCAGCAAGCCAATGATGAGCTTGCCCAATTGCACGTGCTGCCGAATCTGCGCCACTCGGTGGTGAAAGCACCGGAGCGCGGTGGCTTTAGTGGCGGTGCTATGCCCACAGGGCAAATGCCGGAACAGAGTGAGGCGAGTGATGGTTGGCTGGCTGGCACCGCCCATCCACAAATGCCGCCTTATCCTGGAGTGCCGGTACAACCCACCTATCACGGCCAGTTGTTTGCCAATATTTCTGCTTTACAAGATCGAGTGCAACTGGCTCCAGATGAAAGTGGGCGACTGACATCTGATGGCCACATAGCTGTGGTACCACAGGTAACCTTTGGCGGAGGTGTTGGTGGTGGTCATATAGGGCTCAGTGGCCTGCCTGTCATGAGTTACTCCACCACAGATTTCGGTCAAGCCTTGCATAATTTGCAGCAAAAAGACCTCCAGATCGCCCAACAGGTTTTCAGTAGTGAAGGCGTAGAACTTGCTCCGCGATCGGAAGCACCTGTTGCGAGAAGTATTGTAGGCCAGCTCAAGGAATTGCTGGGGCATGATAAGCACGAAGAGTCTGATATCAAGGTTGCCGACCAGAAAACCATCGATCTGGTGGGCATGGTATTCCGCTATATGCTCAATGATCCGGTGGTGCCGGATGGTGTTAAAACCCTGCTTAGTTATTTGCACATGCCGTTTTTGAAAGTGGCTTGTGCGGATCTCGAGTTGTTTGAAAAATCGGATCACCCGGCACGTCAACTGCTCAATCGCTTGGCAGAAGCTGGCACCCGCTGGACCGGTGAAGGCAAGAAAGACAAAAACAATGTCTATGGTCGTATTAAAGAAGTGGTAGAGCGCCTGCTGGAGTACACCGGCAGTGACAGCAAGCCATTCGATGATGAGTTGGTGGCCTTTAACCAGTTCCTCAAGCGCCTGGAAGCCAAAGCGGAACTGATGGAAAAACGCATGGCCGAGCAGGCAGAGGGGGAAACCCGCCTGCGCAAAGCCAAAGATCAGGTGCGCATCAAGGTCAAGGAAATGATCGATCAGCGCGAGCTGCCCTCGCCAATACTGATTTTTTTATTGCAGCCCTGGACTGACTATCTGGTGTTTTTACTGGTGCGTCACGGCGGCAGCTCCCAAGAGGTTAAATTGGGCTTTAAGGTGATTCGCGATCTGCTCAAAGGGCTCGATACGGAAGGCGATGAGCGCAAGATAAAACGCTGGCGAAATGCCGAGCCGGCACTTCAGCAACGCATTGAACAGGGCTTTGATGCCATAGGGTACGATGACAACAGTCGCAAGGAATTGATCGCGGACATGGAACAAGTGTTTGAAAAAGCGCTGCAGAAAAAACGGGTAAGGCCAGCCAGCAAAAAAGAGAAAAAGCGCCTGGTCGACCAGTACGAAGAGGATATGTTTAACCTGTTCCAGCAGCAAAACCAGTTGTCAGAAGGTGAAAAGCAATACCTTGACCAGCTTCAGGATGTGACCTTTGGCACCTGGTTTGAAGGCCCGGATGGCAAGCGCGAAAAAGTGTCCTGGTTTAACCTCGATACCATGCAGTTCCTGTTTGTGGACCACCGAGGTCATCGCACCGGACTGCGTTCTGGTATAGAGCTGGCACAAATGATGGCAGCGGGGGAAATGCAAGTGATCGAAGTGGATGATCGCCCGCTGATCGATCGCTCTCTGGAGCAAATTTACGCGGATCTGTGTGGTGCCCAGGATCAGCTGCAGGGCGGTGCCGAAGATGAACAGGAAGTGGAAGAAAAAACTGGTTGATATTTAAAGCCATTAGCGGATACAAAAGAACCTAAGCGAATAAATAAGAAGCCTTTAGGGGATAAAACGCTTAATTGGATAAACTTTTCTTGGAATAAGAAAGCAGTGGACCATTTGCCGACCAATACCGCCAACTCCAACAGCCCCGCTGAAAGCGGCTTGGCAGTATTGCGGATATTGGCCAGCCAGAGGCCGCGAGAGCTATTTAGTGGCTTTCAGGAACAGCTGTTACGGCAATTGTTACAGGGAATCGCTCAGGCAGAGCCGCAGCGGCGAGCCACTTTGCAGCGTGTGCACAGCTCGTTAAGCAAGCAGTCTAATCAACTGGTGCAGGATATGTTTCACTACCTGCATGGTGTGCTGCGGCAGTTTGCCGACAATACCCTGGCGAGCAGTGAAGCGGCATTTCGGCCACAGAACTCTCTCAGTCTACAAAGCCCCGAATTGCTGGAAGAGCAATCCCTGATTACCTCACTTCGCCAGCGTGCCGATGGCCGTTATCAATTTTTGCTATGGCCACTGAGCAAGCAATTGGCGCAAATTTCTGGTGGTGTGGCCGATCCCGACCTCAACCCGCTTGGCCCGGTGCGCTTTTGTTTGGCATTGCGCCATGCTCTGGACAAAGCTCAGGTTGGCCTGCCAGTAAAAAAAATCATTTACCGATTATTTGATGAAGGCGTGCTTGCTAACCTTGAGCCGTTTTACCAACAGCTCACCGAGGCCCTGCAGGTGGTGGGTATTGAGCCGCGCAATGGCTTCGACGTGGTGCGGGCGCCGTTCTACCAAAAAGTATCTGAGCCAGAGGTTGTTGCCCACCCAGTGGAAAGGTCGCACGGCGAACCCATTGACTCGGATGCGCCAGCCGAACCTGTTAATGGCGTCAGCCACAGCCCGGATGAACTGCTGCAACAGCTCACTACGTTACTCGGTAATGGCCAGGTGGCGCTGCGCGACGAACACCGACAAACCATTGAACAGGTAGACCGGGTGATGGCGGAGTTTTCCCGCAATAATCGCCTGGGCGACGAGGTTAAAGCGCTGTTCAGCTTGTTGCATATGCCTCTGCTCAAAGTGGCATTGGCGGAGCCGGGTCAATTTCAGCGCCCCGACTACCCAGCCCGTCAGATGTTGGTGGAAATGGTGGAAGCCGCCACCGACTGGCTGCAAGGTGATAAACGGGAGGTGGCGGTTTTCCATCAGATTCGCGCCGCCGTAGAACGTTTGCTTGGCAACCCGGCAGTGAATGCCAATGCCTTTGCCGAAGAACTGCAAGGTTTTAGGGGCTGTGTGGCGCAATTGCGTCGCAAACAACGTCAACAGGCGAAGCGCACCAGTGGTCGCAATGCATCCCGAGGCGAATCGGTGGCAGCGGCACTGCGCAGGCGCATCGGCAAACAAGCCTTGCCCGAATCCATCAGCGCCCTGCTTTATGGCCATTGGACGGACTACCTGAAGTCACTGGCCACTGAGCTGGGCAGCGACTGCCACCGCAACAGCCGCTGGCAAGATGGCCTTAGTGTGGTGGATGATCTGTTGTGGGGTTTGCAAATCGACCCTCAAAACCGCAGCGAAAGCCAACGTTGGCGCCAGAACTATCTATGGCTGGAAGCGGTACTGGCCAGCGGCCTGGATCACTTACAGCTGGACAGTAGTCAATGTCAGCAACTGTTGGCCCAGGTGCGCAGGGAATACACGCCTCTGCTGGAAAGTGGTCGCGCCAGGCCCGCTGCCCAGGTGGCCACTATGCCGCAAACGGCAGAAACGGTAGGCGATACAGAGGCGCCAGAGGATGCCGCCGAACCGGCTCTTAGTGCTGAGCAGTGGCTGGAGCGTCTGGATAGTCTAGAAACTGGCAGTTGGCTGCGTTTTTCCAGTGGTCGCCGTGAGCAGTTGGTGCGCTGTAATCAACGCATTGGTCAATTTGAGTTTGGCCAGCCTGGCAGTGATAAGTCGAATATCCGCACTGGAGCGGATTTGGCCCGCCTGCTGGCTGAGGGAATTGCGGTGGTTGAGCCCGCGGCCAAGATCGATGTCGCGGAACCCTCCGCCCCTCAGAAGCCGAAGGCGAAACGGAAACGGCGTGCGGAGCCGCCAGAACACGAACAAAAAGTTGCCGCTAATAGCATTCGTGGTATTGCGTATATTTCCAAATAAACAGGTTGTAAACGGTATTGTTGATGAGCCAGGAAAATGACCAACGTCGCTACCATCGCCACGAAGTTAGCGGTGAAGTCATCGGTTTTTTGCAACAAAGTGAGACAAAAGTCGGCAAGTTGCTGAATGTCCACCGGGAAGGCCTGCTGTTGGAATGCCCTCAGGCATTGATGCCAGAGCAAATTTACAAACTGCGTTTTACCATGACGGGCAGTGGCGTCACCATGCCCTGGATTGAGCTGCAGGCCAAATGCCTGTGGGTGGCCAAAGAGGCTGAGCAGTTTCGTTGCGGCTGCCTGATTGTGGATATAGAACGGGAAGCGTTGGCTGTTCTCAGGCAACTCGATCTGTGAGTTGGTCGATATCTGTACACGGTGTGGTACGTTAGTCTGCACACCATGTCCGGCCAATAAGCTATGCTGTTAACAACAGGGCTGACGTATGGAGTGGGTCTGATTTCGCCAGCCCGCCGTTGGTTAAAAAACATAGAGCCGTAAGGCCAAATTACAACAATGCAAACTCAACAAATAACAAGCAAAGGGGTGGATGTCGCGCTGGGGGTGGTTCGCCAACAGTCCATCGAGTTGCTGGATAAATACTTTGCCAAATTGCTGGACGAGTTAATCGAGTGCTCTCAAAGCAGCACCTTTATTGGCAGCCAGCACGAGTATTTCTATGCCCGCGCCAAAATCAGCCAGGCGCGCAAGGAAATTGCCAAGCGATTTGTCGATTATCTGGAAACCACCTTTCAGCAGTTTTCCAACAAAACCCTGGTCAGTGCGGATGAGCTGTTGGGGGCCGGAAACCCGAGCTTGTCGTTGGTGGAAGACGAGGCCCTGGAAGAACGAGTGATCCTAACCACCATTCGCCAACGGGCAGAATCCCGCTACAGCGATGCCATGTGGGCCCTGAACCGACGTTTTTCCCTGCTCAATAATGGCCGTGAGGTTACGGATCAAACCAACCCTTTGGCACCTTGCCGATTCTGTTTTGCCCTCAAACAGGGCATGCAGAGCATTGATGTATCCACCGCCGCCAAAGCGGAGATATACCGCATGTTCGAGCGGGTGTTTGTGGACCACGTGGGTCGTATTTACGAACAGGTTAACAAGGCTTTAACCGACCTTGGTGTACTGCCCAATTTGCGCCACGAAGTGGTTAAAGCCCGCGAGGGCGGTGCCGGCTCGGTAGCCCCTGGCTCACCGCCTCCTGCCCCGGGCGCTGCACCACGGCCGGTGTCACAACCGGTACCGGCTGCCGCACCGGAAGCCCCTTCCGGCTGGTTGGGTGGCGGTGGCCGTACCGCCAACCTGAATTACCACCAGCAGGTGTACCAGGATATTTCCTCGTTACAGGATCAGCTGGCAGGCGTGCCGGTGGGTGGTGCGGCTCCTGCAGGCGCAGCGGCAGCCCCGGGCATTGCTGTCGGTGGTGTTAACTACAGCGTTGGCGACCTGACCGCGGCGATTAATCAGATTCAGATGGCGGATTGGGAAAGCGCTCAGCAAATCCCCAGCAAGCCCGCTACCGGGGAAAATTTGCAGCCCCGCTTGATTGCTCAGGTAACAGAACTGTTGCTGCATCACCTGACCAAGCTGCTTGGTAGCGAGGAAGAGCCGGCCTTTAAAGCACCGGATCGAAAAACCATTGATCTGGTAGGCATGATTTTCGAATATATGCTCAACGACGACCAGCTTCCGGATTCTGTCAAGGCGCTACTCAGCTACCTGCACACTCCCTTCCTCAAGTTGGCATTTGCCGACAGCGACTTTTTTGAACAAAACGAACACCCAGCTCGGCAACTGCTCAACCGCCTGGCTGAAGCGGGCACCCGCTGGGTAAATCGCGATGGCAGCAGTGAATACGGCGTTTATGGCCGCATTCGTGAAGCGGTGGAACGGCTGCTTAAAGACGTGAGCGAAGACGCTCGTCCATTTACCGAAGAGCTGTTGTCGTTCAATACCTTTATTAAACGAGTGGAGCTGAAAATCACCACCCGCGAAAAGCGCGCCACCGAGCAAGCCAAAGGCGAAGATCGCATGCAGGAAGTCAAAGACCAGGTGCACGCCACCGTGCAGCAGGCCATTGGCAAACGCGACTTACCCAGCGCTATTTTGATGTTCCTGCTGCAGCCTTGGTCCGATTACATGGCCTTTGTGTTGCTGCGCTTTGGCGATGAAGCAGAGCAGTGGCAGGAAGCCCAAGACGTGATCGACGACCTGCTCTGGGGGCTGGCTCTCGGAGAAGACGCAGAACAAAAACGCAAATGGAAAGAACACTACCCGCAACTGGAAGCTGCCATTGCCAAAGGCTTTGACTGCATCGGTTACGATGAAGGCCGTCGCCGCAAAATGACCTCGGCGATGGACTATGTGTACGAACTGTACCTGCAGGGCCTGGCAGCACGCCCTGCACCGGCAGAAGTGCGCAAAAAACTCACTGACAGTAACGAACGGGGCAAAACCCCAGAGCAACAAACCGCTGACCTCAATGACGCCGAACGCCAGCACATCAATGTGCTGGAAAAGATATCCTTTGGTACCTGGTTTGATATGGGCGACGGCAAGCGGGAAAAGGTGGTGTGGTACAACCTGCGCACCATGCAATTCTTGTTTGTTAACCAAAGTGGCCACCGTACCGGCATGCGCACAGGAGAAGAACTGGCGCGCTTAATGGAAGCAGGCACCATTCATATTGTGGACAGTGAAGAAGACAAACCGCTGATGGATCGCACTCTGGAACAGATACGCGCCGACCTCAGCGCCAGTGCCAAACAGGCCAGCGTCGGTTAATTTCGATAATAAACACTTACAACGCATTAAGACGACAACTATGAGCACTGATCAAAACCAAAACCCTGAACGCCGCCGCCTGGAACGCCACGAAGTCAATGGCCAGGTAGATGCGCTCGACCGCATAACCGGGCAAACTATTGGCCGCCTGGTGGATATCCACAGTGAAGGCCTGATGCTGATTACCAGCAGTGCGGTGGAGGTGGGTAACATCTACCAACTCAGCCTGAAAAAAGACGGTAATATCTGGCTGGACGTGGGTGTTGACTGCTTGTGGAAAAACCCCGCTAACGGCGAAGATCGCTACTGGGCTGGGTTCCGGGTGATTGATGCCACTGACGACGCATTGGCCGAATTGGAAAATTTGGGGATGGACGTTTAACCTTACTCCGTCATTGCGAGCGCAGCGAAGCAATCTCTTTATTGTTTCTTCCTCGCTCTCCCTTTAGAACAGAATACCATCACCCCTGCGCCGTCGGGGGTTCAAAAAACAAGGACGTTTCTATGACCATCCTGAATTCTATTTTTTCCATCTGTGCCGAATGGCGTGTTTTTCCAAAACGTTTTTGGGTGCTTAGCATATGTGTGCTTTTTGTCGGTTGTTCCGATAACAGCAACCGTGAGAAAAATTACGCGGAAGCCAGAGTGAAAATCAAACAAGGCAGCCACGATATAGAAATGGTGGCAATCGTGGAACGCTATAAAGATTTTGAGTGCAAACCAGACAGGATATATCTCAAACTGATCGAAATGTGCAACGGCCTGGACAATTGCACCACCTTAAAGTACGAATGCAAAAATCAGTTAAATAAACGATATTCCAAAATGTTTGCTAAAAACCCGACCACCAGCAAATACCTCCATATGAAGTATAAAAGCAATGGCCTAAATGGTGTGGCGATCTTCTGGGGTCTGACAGCCGACGAATCTAAACAGGTTTGTCAGACGACCAGGCAGCAAGTGCTGAATAAAGGTGGTCGCGAGATTGAGGCGGTTTGTATTTAATTGTGTGGATGAGTGAAAGTGGTATTGCACTTATGTTAATACTTTTCAAGTAACAAGGATGTATCCATGAAAATTCTCAGAACTGTTAATGCTAACTTATTTGCTAAAGAAAATAAGCTCGGTCCAATTAGTTACGTATATCAAAATTTTGAAGGTCTTTTGTACAGTTGCGTGAGAACAATCGTTATAAGTTTTTTATTATTGACTCTAATTTTTTTGTCTGGGTGTTCAGAAAAAAAGTTAGTCGCATCATCAGACCCAGAGCTTCATGTAATAGGTGTGTATGAAGGAACAGATCCTGATGATGACGGAAGACCTTGGTGGGCAAAGTGTGAGACAGAAGATAAATTAGATTGTCACAGGGAGATGGTTCAGGGAAAGAGAGAACGTGGTGGGGAAATAACTGTGAATGTCTCGATAGTAGATAGCCCTATCGTTTTGGCATTGAGTGCTTATGACAAGACCAAGTGGATAGTTAACTATGAGGACGGTGTGAAAATACAGAAGCTGATATTAAGTGGTTATCACGAGCAGACGGTTAGTGGACTAAGTGAAGATGTTTCAATAGAAGTCTATACCCATGACAGCTCATACTGTAAAAACTGTTATCAGGGTAAAGGTTATTTTTATTCTTATAAGTCTGTTCCAAAAGAGCTTCAGACGCTGACAGGGCTAAAGCCAGTATCGTTTCAGGGAAAGTACACTGGTAAAGAGTTTGCGGTTTTTCATGGAATGCCTAGCGAGTAAAGTAAGATAATGAAAAGATAAGAGGCAATACTTTAGCTTACTACCACCAATTTAAAACTCCGATTTTCCGCAACCACTTCCACAGAATTAAATATCTTTTCAGCCTTCTGTGGTAACGGCACAAAGCTATTTACAACAAACAGTGCTTTCCCACTACGGCGCAGCACACGTTTAGTGGTGGTGAGGAATTTATCGGTCAGTCGCCCATCAGTAGCAAAGCCCTGATGAAAGGGCGGATTGCAAAGCACAATATTAAAACGTTCTTCTATATTGATGCCAGCATCGCCCGCAATTACCTCGCCGTTAATTCCCGATTCTTCAAAGTTTCTTTTACAAGCAGCTAGTGCGGCGGCGTTGTTGTCGGTAGCGACGGTGCGGGAAAACCCATAACGTTGTGCGCAGGCGGTGATGTAACCGTAACCGCAACCCAAATCTAACAGGCTGGCGTTTTCTGGCAGGTGCTTTAAAAATTGCGGTAAATGTTCTACCAAAAATGCGCTGCCGCGGTCGACCTTCTCCCAGCCGAAAACGCCAGGTTTGCTGAAAAGGGTTGTGTCGTCGATCTGAATGGTTGGGCGAAGTTGGGTGTAGTTCTTGTCATCCAATTTGCTGCTAAAGTCATTGGATTCTTTGCGAATATAAACTGTGTAATTGTTGCCGTTCTTTTCGATATGTGGAGCGACTTGAAAGTAGCTGCCCGCTTTTTTTGCGTAGGTTTTTATGCCATCGTTTTTTTCGCCGCCGAGAATCAATTCACCGCCCTGTGCCAGCAGGTCGAATGCAGAGTTAATCAGGTGGTGTACCACGGGCTTTTCTTTGGAGATGCGATAAACGATTTTTTCAAAATGGCCTATTTGAAAAATGCTGGTATCAAAGTCATTGAAATGAGTGCTCAGCCCTGCGGCTTGTGCCTGTTGCCAGATGTCGTAGCGATTGGTGAGCAGCCTAATGTTAGTGTTGCTGTTAGCAAGGGCTGCAAATGGGGCGTCCGGTAGATTTTCGTCGACGATAAGTAATGCTGGGCCGTTGGTTTGGCAGAGTTCGTTGAGTAGTTGTTGAAAGTTTGGGTTGGTCATGTTTTATCGTCATTCCCACGAAGGTGGGAATCTATAAGTTCTGTGGTTGATGGATTCCCGCCTGCGCAAGTATGACGAGGGCACAGCATGTGCGACGAGATTGCCACGGCCTACGGCCTCGCAATGACGAGGGCGCGTTGTTAGTAAATGCTGTTTATTTCTTTATCAGTCAATGGTCGGTATTCCCCGGGTTCCATATCACTATCCAGCACTATCTCGCCAATGCGCTCCCGGTGCAAGCCAATGACCCGGTTGCCCATGGCGGCGAACATCCGTTTTACCTGGTGGTACTTGCCCTCGCTGATAGTGAGTTTGGCATTGGTAACGGAAAGCATTTCCAATTGCGCGGGCAGGGTGCGGCGCTTTTCGTTATTGAGCCACACGCCTTCGGTGAACTTCGCCGTTACCTTTTCCGTGTTTTGTAGCGGTTCCGCCAGCGTCACAAGATAGGTTTTACTGCACTGGCTTTTGGGTGAGGTCAGCGCGTGGTTCCACTGGCCGTCGTCGGTGATCAGCAGCAGGCCGGTGGTATCGATATCCAGGCGGCCGGCAATTTGCAGTTGTTCACTGCGGGGTTCATCCACCAGCAGGTCGATGGCGGTGGGGTGTTCGCTGTCTTTGGTAACCGACACGTAGCCTGCTGGTTTGTAGAGCATAAAATAACGCGGCCCCGGCTGGCTGACGTCAGTGCCGTGTAGGGTAACTCCACTGTTTTCATCAACCGGCTGTGCGGGGCTGCTGGCGGTCACTCCGCTTACGATCACTTCCCCCGCCTTGATTAGCTTTTTAATATCGGCGCGGGAGTAGTCGGTAGCGTTGGCGAGGTATTTGTCGAGGCGCATGTCCTATCTCGTCACCTCCGCCTGCGCGGGGATGACGGTTTACTCAACTGTTCAATAACTCTGCGGCATCCTTGGCAAAGTAGGTCAGAATGCCATCGGCACCGGCCCGCTTAAAGGCCAGCAGGGACTCCATCATCACTGCGTCTTTGTCCAGCCAGCCGTTTTGTACGGCTGCCATATGCATAGCGTATTCACCGCTGACCTGATAGACGAAAGTGGGGGCGCCCAGTTCATCTTTTACCCGGCGCACCACATCCAGATAGGGCATGCCCGGTTTTACCATAATCATATCGGCGCCTTCTGACAGGTCGAGGGCGCATTCGTGCAGGGCTTCGTCGCTGTTGGCCGGATCCATCTGGTAGCTGTATTTATTGCCCCCCTGGATATTGCCGGACGAGCCCACTGCATCGCGGAAGGGGCCGTAGTAGCTGCTGGCGTACTTGGCGGAGTAAGCCATGATTTTGGTGTTTACGTGGCCGCATTCTTCCAACATGGCGCGGATATCGCCAATGCGGCCGTCCATCATATCGGAAGGGGCAACCATATCCGCGCCCGCTTCGGCGTGGGACAGGGCCTGGGCAATCAGTGCTTCTACGGTGGTGTCGTTCAGCACATAGCCACTGTCATCAATGATGCCGTCCTGGCCATGGGTGGTGAATGGGTCCAGGGCCACATCGGTCATCACGCCCATTTCCGGCACCGCGTCTTTCAGGGCTTTCACAGCCCGCTGGGCGATGCCATTGGGGTTCCACGCTTCTTCGGCGTTTTCCGATTTATGCGCTTGCGGAGTGACTGGGAACAGCGCCATGGCAGGAATGCCCAACCCCGCCAGGTGCTTGGCTTCCTGTATCAAAAGGTCGATGCTCAGGCGCTCAACACCGGGCATGGAGGTAATGGCTTCTCGCTGGTTGTCGCCATCCAGCACAAACACCGGGTAGATCAGGTCGTCTGGCGTGACGCGGTTTTCCCGTACCAGTCGGCGCACAAAATCGGCGCTGCGGTTGCGACGCATGCGAGTGGTGGGGAAGTGGCGCGGAGTGATTTGACGGGCCATGGTTAATCCTTCTGGTGGTGTGTACGATGAAGCGCCCGTCATTCCCGCCTTCGCGGGCATGACGACATATTAAATCACAGCTCAGCAAATACTTTCTCTGCCGCATCTAGGGTAAATTGAACATCGTCATCCCCAATGGCAGCAGACATAAAGCCCGCTTCGTAGCTGGCGGGGGCCAGGTACACGCCCTGTTGCAGCATGCCGTGGAAGAATTTATTAAAGCGCTCGGTATCGCAGGCCATCACTTGTTGGTAGTTACTCACTGTATCTGCATCGGTAAAGAAAAAGCCGAACATGGTGCCGATGTGGTTGGTGGTAAAGGGAATACTGGCGGCTGCCGCCCGCTCCCTCATTCCCGCAACCAGTGTGTCGGTGCGGGCAAACAACGGGCCGTGGAAGTCCTGCTGGCCCACCAGTTCCAAGGTTGCCAGGCCTGCGGCCATAGCGACCGGGTTGCCGGACAATGTGCCTGCCTGGTACACCGGGCCTAATGGCGCAATGTATTCCATGATTTCCCGCTTGCCACCAAAGGCGCCTACTGGCATGCCGCCACCGATGACTTTGCCCAGGGTAATCAGGTCGGCGTCGATGTTGTAGTGGCCGCTGGCACCGGTACGGCTGACGCGGAAGCCGGTCATCACTTCGTCAATAATCAGTACGGTACCGCTGGCGGTGCATTGCTCGCGCAGAGTTTCCAGGAATCCAGGCACCGGTGGAATGCAGCTCATATTGCCCGCTACTGGTTCCAGAATGACACAGGCTACTTGCTCACCCAGTTCCGCAAAGGCGGCTTTCAGGCCGTCGATATCGTTGTAGGTAAGGGTAATGGTGTGTTCCGCCAGTGCCGCTGGTACTCCGGGGGAGGTGGGTACACCCATGGTAAGGGCACCGGAGCCGGCTTTGATTAACAGGGAGTCGGAGTGGCCGTGGTAGCAGCCTTCAAACTTGATTATTTTGTCGCGGCCAGTGTAGCCACGAGCCAGGCGGATGGCACTCATGGTGGCTTCGGTGCCGGAATTGACCATGCGCACCATATCCATGCCCGGTACCAGTTCGCAGACCTTGTCCGCCAATTGGGTTTCCAGCTCGGTGGGGGCGCCAAAGGTCAGGCCTTTGTCCAGCTGCTGGCGAATGGCGTCCAGCACCTGTGGGTGGCCGTGGCCGAGAATCATTGGCCCCCAGGATTGCACGTAGTCGACGTAGCGGTTGCCATCGGCGTCGTACAGGTAGGCTCCGTCGGCGCGCTCAAAGAAAACCGGGGTGCCGCCCACAGCGCGAAAGGCACGAACTGGGGAGTTAACTCCGCCGGGTATGTGTTTTTGGGCGGCGTCGAACAGTTGTTGGGAGCGTTGCATGACAATCCTTCTGGCTAATGGTGGAAAGGCAAGGATTATCGCAACTTGATGGCGTAAAGGCCATGGCCATAAAAAAGCCCGCAGTGAATGCGGGCTTTCCAGTAACCTCATCGCAAGAGTGAGGTTGTTATTTTTTTAGTAGTACCTTCACCGCCTTTTCAATTTGCGGGTCGCGGCCATTGGCGATGGCGTTGGGGTCGTTGTTGATCAGGTGATCGGGCACCAGATCGCGGTTTTCCTGCAAGTTGCCATCTTCGTCCAACATGCCCACCTGTGGAATGCCGAAGATGATGTCGCCGCTGACCATAGTTTCCCACCACACTGCGGTGCCAGTGGCGGGTACCGGCATACCGATAACTGGGCCAATGCCCAGCTGCTTGTAGCTGTGCGGGAACAGGTAGGCATCGGAGTAGTTGCCTTCGCCAGCCACTACCGCGGAGGGTTTGAACCATTTGGCGATGGGCTCAGCACCGATATTGCGCCCTCGGGGCAGGAAGGTGTAGTAACGCTTGCCGGAAAGCAGGGTGTTGAGGTCGTCGTGCAACCAACCGCCTCCGTTAAAACGAGTATCGACAATCAGTGCGTCTTTGTTGACGTTACGGCCCAGTACCTCGGAGTAGGTTTCCTGGAACGATGGCGTATTCATGCCTTTCACGTGTACGTAACCCAGTTTGCCCTTGGACAGCTTTTCCACCAGGTCGCGGCGGTTTTTCACCCAGCGCTGGTAGCGAAGCGCCAATTCCGCTCTAAAAGGCAGGGTTTTTACCGCTTGTTCGAAGGATTTCGGCTCTTTTTTGCCCGCTTTTGGGTTGGTCACGGTGAGCAGCACTTTTTTGCCCACCTTATGGTTCAGCAGGGCGTAGTAGTTGCTGTTGGCGTTGATCGGCTGGCCATCGATGGCGTTGATAATCATGCCTACTTCGACGTTGTTGTCTTTGGTGAGCAGTGGGCTTTTGTCAATAATTTCGGCTATTTTAATGCCATCTCCCTGGTATTGGTAATCAGGGATAATGCCCAGGGCAGCGGTTTGGTCACCCTGGCCATTGGGCTTGGGCCGATAGCGGCCACCAGTGTGAGAGGCATTGAGCTCGCCCAGCAGCTCGCTGAGAATGTCGGCGAAATCCCGGTTGTTGTTAATCCCGTCCAGCTTGGGCAGGTATTCCTGTTTATAGAAGTCCCAGTCCACACCGTGCAGGTTTTTCAGGTAAAACTTGTCCCGCGCCTGGCGCCAGGCATGCTCGAACATATAGGCGCGTTCACCAGCGGCATCCAGTTCAAACTCGGCACCGTAAGCCACTGGCTTGGCGCTGCCATTGCCAAGAGTGATTTTGCGGATATTGCCATCGGCCATCACAAACAGGCTTTTGCCATCTTTGGTCATTTGCATACTGGCTTCGTTGGCGCCCAGTTTCCTCAAAGGCTTGGTGCTGTTCTCGTCGAAGTCACGCACCCAGAGGTCAAAGCCTTTCTCAAATTTGGCCAGGTAGTAGAGCTTGCGGCCGTCTTTGCTGAGCAGGCCATCGCCCATTTCTGCGGCATGCAGTGTCAGGCGGGCACGGCGATCTTCGATATTGGCCAGATCGATATCGATGGCTTTAACCTTCGGCTTCTTATCTTTGTCACCCTTACCTTTTTTGCTGTCTTTCTTGTTGTCGTCTTTTTTACTGTCTTTTTCTGCCTCTTGTTTGAGGGCGTACTCTTCCTTATTGAGTTTGAACTTGTCCCAGGTGTTCTGGTTTAAAAAGATGCCGTACACATCCAGCTCCGAGCCCCAACTGCCGTGATTACGGCGCCCGTGCTTGGCAGTGAGCCAGGTAATGGCGTTGCCGTCCATTGCCCAGTGAGGAACAAAGTCGGCGTAGCCAGACAGGGTCAGGTTAATCGGGTCTTTTTTACCGGAGGCGTCGATCAGTCCAATTTCCGGTATCCAACGGCCATCGATGTAACTGGCGGCAATCCAGCGGCTGTCTGGTGACCAGGCAAAGGTAATGTCGCCGTCGCTATATGAGTAGTTGTACTTCTCCGCCAGCACAGTCCGGCTTTTGCCGCTGGCCAGATTGAGTACTTTTAAGGTGTCGCGGTTTGATAGATAGGCAACCTCTTTGCCATTGGGAGAGTAGGCTGGTTGAAAGGTCTCTTCTTTATCGGCCAGTAGCGTTGTTTCGTTGACTTTGAGGGCGTTGTAAAAATACTTCTGGTCTTTGTTTGCCAGAGAGCTCTGGTACAAGTTCCAGCTGTTATTGCGCTCACCCGCGTACATCAGGCTGCGGCCATCCGGGGAGAACGATACCGAGCGTTCCTGTTCTGGAGTGTTGGTAATACGACGAGTAGTGGGGTATTCCGTGGAGGTTACGTACACATCACCGCGCACCACAACCGCCACCTCTTTGCCGTTGGGAGAAACCGCAAACTCAGTGGCTCCGGTGCCAATCACCGCTCGCTGAATCGGGTTCACCTGGTTGTCGCGGTTGATAGTTATGGCCAGCTTTTCAGGTTCGACACCATTGGTCAGACGATAAATGGAACCATGGTAGCCGTACACCAAATTGCCGTTGTTATCCGCTGACAGGAAGCGCACTGGATGGTGTTTGTGGTCGGTAACCTGAGTGGCATCGTCGCCATTCAAGCTCTGCCGCCACACATTCATAGTGCCGCTGCGTTCACTGGTGAAGTAAAAGCTTTGGTCGTTATCCGTCCAAATCGGGTTGCGATCTTCCCCTAACCAGCGGGTTTGCTGGCTGTGTTTGCCGGTTTGTGTGTCGTACAGCCAGATATCGCGGGTTACCGAGGAGCGATGGTGTTTGCGGAATTGATCTTCGTAGCCTTTTTTGTCCTGATAGAGGAATTTGTTGCCAGCGCGGTTATAACGGGCTTTTTCCGCGACGATGGTAGTGATTTGTTTCGGAGTGCCGCCAGCCAAGTTAACGCTGTAGGTTTCTTCCAGTCGGCTGCTGGGGAATTGGGTGTTTTGCGCGGAGTCCATGCGCAGTGAGGTGAATACCACGCTGTTGCCGTCGGCGCTGAAATCGCTGGGAATGTCGGGGGAGGAGTGGAACGTCAGCCGTTTGGCTTGACCGCCACTGGCGGGCATTACAAAGATATCGAAGTTGCCGTAGCGGTCGGAGGCAAAGGCCAGTTGTTTGCCGTCCCGTGACCATACCGGGTAGCTGTCGTAGGCGTTGTGATTGGTCAGAGCAACGGCGGTGCCGCCTTGGCTGTTGACCACGTAAATATCGCCGTGGTGGCTAAATGCTACTTTGCTACCATCTGGTGATACCGCTGGGTTGCGCAGCCATTCGCTGTCAGCCGCCTGTGCACACAGGGTGCCCAGCGCCAGCGCCGACGCCAAAAGTGATTTCCAAGCCATGAAGTTACCTCTCCCAGGATTGTTGTTTTAAAAATAAAGAGACATTACATATAAACGCTCGACACTACCCAACCCCTCCATGCCGAGGTGGAGAATTCGCATAACTTTACAAAAAAGTGTCTTTGGCTCCGGGTTGCGGAGCTGAGACTTCAGGCGTCGGGAACCCGCAAAACTTTCAAACCTTCCTGCAAATCTTGCAAATGGCTTTGCAATTGCTGACCTTTCTGACGAGCAACGCCGATGGCCAGTACGTCGATTACCACCAGATGTGCGATACGGGATGACAGTGGTGTGTACAGCTGAATATCTTCTTCCACATCAATAGGCAACTGGATAGAGGCGGCTTGCAGTACCGGTGTGCCACTGGGTGCCAGGCCAATCACTTCCACGCCGCGATTGCGCGACAGCTCCATGGAATTGAGCAGGGCGCGAGTGCGGCCGGATTGGGAGATCGCCACTACTACACTGCCTGGCTCCAGGGAGGTGGCCGACATATTTTGCAAGTGCGGATCGGAGTAGGTGGCCGAGGGAATTTGTAAACGGAAAAAACGGTGCTGGGCGTCAGCAGCAACAGAGGCGGATGCGCCAAAGCCGTAAAACTCCACCCGTTTGGCTTGGGTCAGTACCTGAGTGGCGTGGTCAAGCTGTTCCGGGTCGACGCTGTCGCGCACTTGCAGCAGGGTATCCACCGTGGAGTCGAATACCTTGTGCGTGTATTGGTGCACCGAATCCCCTTCGGTCACCGCGATCTGCCCATAGCTGGGGCTGGCCGCCAGTTGTTGCGCCAGAGCCAGCTTAAATTCCTGAAAGCCTTTGCATCCCACCGCCCGACAGAAACGCACCACGGTGGGCTCGCTCACCTGAGCCCGCAAAGCCAAGTCCACAATACGCAGGCCAATCACTTCCGCTGGGTGGCCGAGAACGTACGCTGCCACCTTGCGCTCGGAGCGGCGCATGGTATCCAGGGCGTTGCTAATGGTGTGAGTGAGGGTGGCGGGTTTCACAGCAGGTATCCGATACCTTGATGGGTGCTTTAGTGTAGGTTTTTTACGCGCTATTTGGAATCTGTGTATTTGTCGCAGCGGGAGTCAGCGGGTTGGTTGGCCAGCTTGTTGTTCATTTGCTCCAGTCGACGATTGGCTTTGTCGTAGGCCCCATAGTCTGTGTGACGCACCACTTTATTGTCTTTAAACCTGAGTGCGGTCACCAGCTTAATGGGGTTGGTAAACACTTTGTTCGGGTGGCCGATGGCAATGCCACAAGCGGTAACGTGGGCGCTGTAAGTGACAATGGCAAAGGGCGGTTGCACGATAACGTCGTGGATTTCCGGCTTGACCTCAAGCACACCGTAGTCCCGATAGGAGCGTTGCCAAAAATCCATAATTGCATCAGGGCCGGTAAACTGCCAGCGAGGGCCAAAGGACTCGGAGGTAATATCCTCAAACACCGTTTCTTCCGTGTAGAAGCTGCGCTGCAGCTCGAAATCCACGCTCAGGCTTTCCACATAGCGGTGGGCGTTTTCTCGCAGTGGCGATGAACTGTCGTCAGCCGTGGTGATATTGCAGGTCAGGAAAACAGTAAAAAGAATAATCAGTTGCTTCACTGTATATAAATCCAGTTTTGTTCGGTGCTAGAATCCGTGCCCATGGATGTTACCTCAATACTCGACGATCTCAATACGGCCCAGCGGGACGCGGTTTCCAGCAGTGATAAAAACCTGTTGGTATTGGCGGGCGCGGGCTCTGGAAAAACCCGGGTGCTGGTGCACCGCATCGCCTGGCTAATTCAGGTGGAGCATGTCTCTCCCTACGAAATTCTGGCGGTGACCTTTACCAACAAAGCGGCACGGGAGATGCGCGAGCGCATCGATGCCCTGTTGCCCATGCCCCCCCGCGGTATGTGGGTGGGCACCTTTCACGGCTTGGCTCACCGTTTGTTAAAAACCCATTGGCGCGAAGCCAACCTGCCGGAGAATTTTCAGATTCTTGACTCCGACGACCAGCAGCGGGTAGTCAAGCGGGTAAGTGCGGCACTGGGGTTGGACGACAGCCGCTGGCCGGCTCGCCAAAGCCAGTGGTTTATCAACAGCCAAAAAGACGAGGGTTTGCGCCCCCATCATATTCAGCAAACTGGCGACCCCCACACCACCACTCTGGTAAAAATTTACACCGCCTACGAAGAGGCCTGCCAGCGCGGTGGCATGGTGGATTTTGGTGAGCTGCTGCTGCGTGCCCACGAGCTGTGGCTTAACCATCCGGAACTGCTGCAGCACTATCAGAACCGCTTCCGTCATATGCTGGTGGATGAATTTCAGGACACCAACGCCATTCAATACGCCTGGCTGCGGCTGTTGGCTGGCGCCGGTAAAGACCAGTGTGCCAGCGTCACGGCGGTGGGTGACGACGACCAATCCATTTACGGTTGGCGCGGTGCGCGGGTAGAAAATATCCGCAACTTCAATCGAGATTTTGATGGCGCGGTCACCGTTAAACTGGAGCAAAACTATCGCTCTACCGGCAATATCCTCAACGCTGCCAATGCAGTGATTGCACGCAACAGCGAGCGATTGGGTAAAAACCTGTGGACCGACGGCGCCGATGGCGAGTTAATCTCGCTGTACGCGGGTTTTAACGAACACGACGAGGCGCGCTTTATTGGCGATCGCATTCAGGGTTGGGTAAAAGACGGCAACAGCCACAGCGATGCGGCGATTCTGTACCGCTCCAACGCCCAGTCACGGGTGCTGGAAGAAGCGCTGTTGCGAGCGGGTATTCCCTACCGTATTTACGGCGGCCAGAAGTTCTACGAGCGCCTGGAAATTCGCAACGCACTGGCCTATTTGCGCTTGTTGCTTAACCGCCACGACGATGCGGCTTTTGAGCGGGTGGTGAATGTGCCCCCCAGAGCCATTGGCGACAAAACTGTACAGGCGTTGCGAGATGCTGCCCGCGCCAGCGGTCAGTCGTTGTGGCGCACCGCGCAAAAGGCGGTGGCAGAGCGCCAACTCACCGCCCGTGCGGGCAATGCAGTGGCGGGCTTTTTGACGCTGATCGATCAGCTGGATGTTGACAGCGAAGAATTGCCCCTGCACGAAGTGGCGGACCATATCCTCGCTCAAAGTGGCTTGGTGGAATACCACGGCAAAGAGAAAGGCGAGCGCGGCCAAGCTCGGGTGGATAACCTCAAAGAATTGATCAGCGCTTGCAAGGGCTTCCGCCCGCAAGACCCTGAAGGTTCGGCTTTGGGGCAGTTCCTCGATGAAGCCGCCTTGGATGCCGGTGAGCGCCAGGCCGATGATGGCCAGTCGGCGGTGCAGATGATGACTCTGCACTCTGCCAAAGGGCTGGAGTTTCCCTTGGTATTTTTGGCGGGCATGGAAGAAAACCTGTTCCCTCACCGCATGAGTATCGAAGAGCCGGGGCGGTTGGATGAAGAGCGTCGTCTGGCTTATGTGGGCATTACCCGCGCTATGGAAAAGCTGTATCTGACCTTTGCCGAGAGCCGCCAACTGTACGGCAGCGAGAGTTTTAACTCCGTATCCCGCTTTGTGCGCGATATTCCCAGCGAGTATCTGGAAGAGGTGCGTCTCAGCAGCCAGGTGCGCCGCCCCACCAGTTACGCCAAATCGGCAGGTACCTCGCGCTTTTCCGACAGTGGCGCCGATACCGGCCTCAGTTTGGGGCAGCGGGTGCAGCACAAAATTTTTGGCGAAGGCACTGTGCTGAATTTTGAAGGCAGCGGCAGCCACGCTCGTGTGCAGGTGAATTTTGAGACGGAAGGCAATAAGTGGTTGGTATTGGCCTACGCTAATTTGGAAGGCCTCTAGCCTTAAAGCTGGAACCAAGATGCTGTAAATGGGTCATTGTGTCTTCTAACCAGACAAGGCACAGACATGACCCGTATTCTCAGTGTAAAAAGCCAAAATTCCCACAGTGAAACCGCCGAGCGCTTTCAGAATATCCTCGACCAAAAGGGCTTAAAAACCTTTGCCCGGGTCAATCACAGCGCCGGGGCCGCATCGGTTGGCGAAAGCTTGAATCCCACAGAGCTGTTTATTTTCGGCAACCCCGCCCTTGGCACACCCTTGATGAAAGCGGATCAGATGGCGGCTCTGGACTTACCCCAAAAGGTATTGATTCACCAGAACGATACTGGTGAGGTGCTGCTGTCCTACGATGATCCGGCGCAGCTGTTGGAAAAGCACCAACTGGCGCAAGCTTCTGAAGTGGTGAAGAAAATACAAGGCGCCTTGGCGGGTCTGACAGCGGCCGCCGCTGCCTTGCCTTGACACCGCGCCAACTGAGTTGCAGGCTTTGCGGCAAATTTTACTACTCTGCAAGGAACCATCATGCAACTCACCAAAATGCTTCCCGCGTTTGCCCTGGCAATTTTACTGACGGGCTGTGGCGGCAGTGATAACGGCTCTGAGGGTGCCGCCAACACGGCACCTCAGAAAGTGTACAAATGGAAAATGGTCACCACCTGGCCAAAGAATTTCCCCGGCCTGGGCACAGCACCGGAGAGGTTTGCCGAGATGGTGGACGACATGTCCAATGGCCGCCTGAAAATCAAAGTCTACGGTGCCGGCCAGCTGGTGCCTGCGCTGGAAGTGTTTGATGCGGTGTCCAGCGGCACCGCCGAAATGGGCCACGGTGCCGCCTATTACTGGAAGGGCAAAATCCCTGCGACGGTATTGTTTGCAGCCTACCCATTTGGCCTCAACGCTCAGGAATTGAACGGCTGGCTGCACTACGGCGGTGGCCTGGAGCTGTGGCGGGAGTTGTACGAGCCCTTTAATTTGGTGCCCTACGCGGGCGGTAATACCGGTGTTCAAATGGGTGGCTGGTACAACCGGGAAATTAATAGTCTGGCAGACCTCAAGGGTTTGAAAATTCGTATGCCCGGTTTGGGTGGCGAAGTGATCAAACGCGCCGGTGCCGAGGCGGTCAATATCCCCGGTGGCGAATTGTTTACCTCCATGCAGACCGGCGTTATCGATGCCACCGAATGGGTTGGCCCCGCCAATGATCTGGCTTTTAGCTTTCATCAGGTGGCCGAATACTATTATTACCCTGGCTGGCAGGAACCTGGTCCGGCGCTGGAAATTATCATCAACAAAGAAAAGCTGGAAACCTTGCCGGCGGATTTACAAGCCATTGTGGAAGTGGCCGCCCGCGCCGCCAGTACCGATATGCTGGACAGCTATACCGCCACTAATGCTGGTGCGTTGGATAAGCTGATCAACGAACACGGTGTGGAAGTGCGCCCATTTCCGGACGATGTATTGCGAGAGTTGTATCGCATCAGCAAAGACGTGTTGCAGGAACAAGCCGCCGCTGACCCAGCATTTGCCAAGGTTTACAAATCCATTAACGACTACCGCACTCAAGTCCGTAAATATCACAAGCTGACTGAGCAGGAATACTATCGGGTTAGGGATTTGGATAAGTAAGACCGCTGCGGGCTTCGGGCTGCTTGCTGCGAGCAGATCGAGCAAGTCTGCACCCTTAGTGTAACGAACGGCGTAGAAAAGTAGTGTCATCCCCGCGTAGGCGGGGATCCATTTTGGGTATAGCGCTAAAGCTTTGAGATAATGTCGTCGATGGATTCCCGCCTGCGCGGGAATGACGTTAGCTGTGGTTTACGCAGTAGTATGATTACGCTCAGGATGACAACCTCGCTCGGGCAGCTCGCCGCCCGTAGCCCGCAACTCGAAGCTAATCCGTTAACCACCCCCGCAACACTTTCTCCAATTCCTTCAGGCCTTCTCTTTTCGGCGCCGAGAAAGTCTGCACACTGATATTACTGTCCAGCCCCAGCTGTTTTAATTCCTTGCGAACTTTTTGCAGGGTATTTTGCCCTGGCCCCCGCTTGAGCTTATCGGCCTTGGTGAGCAGGATGTGGGTGGCCATATTGGCGTCGGCGGCCCACTTCACCATTTGCAGGTCGTAGGGTTGCAAGGGGTGGCGAATGTCCATCAGCAACACCAGTCCACGCAGGGACTGGCGCTCCTGTAAGTATTCCGCCAGGTTGCGATCCCAGCGTTCCTTCATAGCTTTGGGCACTTTGGCGAAGCCGTAACCGGGCAGGTCTACCAGTCGCTGATGGTCGCTGAGCTGGAAAAAGTTGATTAACTGGGTACGCCCCGGGGTTTTGCTGGTACGGGCCAGTTTGTGGTTATCTGTTAATGTGTTTAGTGCGCTGGATTTGCCTGCGTTGGAGCGGCCGGCAAAGGCGACTTCACTACCCTTATCGGGGGGGCATTGAGCCAGTGTAGGGGCGCTTTGGGTGAAGGCTGCCTCTTTGAATTGCAGTGTCATGGGTGTTGCCCTTGGTACAGTTGCCGATGCGGGCTATAATGCGCCGCCAAGCCGGTGGGAAATCGGTGCGATAATAACCCAGATCACTGTACGGTTGGTTTTTTCTGAGACCAGCAAGTAGTACAGCCAGGTCACTCGCAACAAGGTGAAGTTATCCATGAAGCAGGTTCGTCACAACACTATTCTTGCCACTGCTGCGGCACTGCTGCTGATGTCTCCAGTCGCTATGGCGGAAGGCAATGCCAGCGCCGGTAAAGCCAAAGCCGCGACCTGTGGCGCCTGTCACGGTGAAACGGGCAATAGCCCGACCCCAGCATTCCCGAAAATTGCTGGCTTGGGAGAGAAGTACATTCTCAAACAAATGAATGACATTAAATCCGGCGCTCGCCAGGTGCCGGAAATGGCCGGCCAGCTGGATGCTATGAGCGAACAGGATATGGCAGATATCGCTGCGTACTTTGCCAGTAACCCGATGCAAATTTCTGGCGCCAAAGAGAAAGATTGGCCATTGGAAGACATCAACAGCGCTGAATTCCTGGCTTTGGGTGAGCAGGTGTTCCGTGCTGGCAATGCAGAGACCGGTGTACCGGCCTGTACCGGGTGTCACTCCCCGTCTGGCCAAGGTAATGATCCGGCGGGCTACCCCAAGATAGGCGGCCAGTTTGCGGATTACTTGGCGAAGCAACTTAAAGCGTTCCGCAGCAATGCTCGCACTAACGATGGTGAAAGCCGGATTATGCGTGATATCGCAGCGAACATGAGCGATAAAGAAATTGAGGCCGTGTCCAACTATATTTCCGGCTTGCATATAGGGGCGGGTGAGTGATCCTTCCCCGCAGTGTGAAAAGGCAGCTTAGGCTGCCTTTTTTGTTATTGGCGTTTGTGTACAGCGTGTTGACGGCTGCGGTACAGGCTGAGCAAGAGGCCTATCAAAAGGGGGTTCACTATCGGGTATTGCCGGAACCGGTGGCCACTGCAGATGCCAGCAAGGTAGAGGTGGTTGAAGTATTTTGGTACGGCTGTACTCACTGCTACCGCTTTAGCACGCGTATCAAGGAGTGGTCCCAGGCGTTGCCAGAAGAGGTTCATTTTGAGCGTATGCCTGCCATCTGGCACGCTAAAATGGCGCTGCATGCCCAAGCCTACTACGCAGCCCAGGAATTGGGTGAGCTGGCAGTCATGCACCCCAGGTTGTTTGATGCGATACATGTCAAAGGTCAAAAGTTGGACAGTGAGTACGCCATTTACCAACAGTTTGTTGCCGCCGGTGTGGACGGTGATGTCTTTAGCCGTCAATTCAACAGCTTTCGGGTGCGCGGCAAATTGGTTCGGACTGAACAGCGCAGTCGACAGTATCTTGTCACCTCAACCCCCTGTATGGTCGTTAACGGTAAATACCTGGTCACTGTAGAGAGTGCGGGGAGCCGCGCCAAGATGCTTGAGGTGGTGGAATATTTGATTGGCCTTGAGGCTGTTAGGTTACGGTAGGGCCTGTTAACACTAATTGAGTCGTCACTGCTGGGCGGACTTCCTGTTTCTAAACAGGGGCCCCAGCCCTTCGGGTTGCGGCTAAAAAAGTGTCACTCGGTGTTGCTCGTCGCTCATTTGGAGTGACCAAACCACACGACTCGCGCCTTGATTGACACTTTTTTAGTCACAACAGTGGCGACTCAATTAGTGTTAACAGGCCCTAAGAGTGTGGACAGAGAGCACTGAATCGGTAACATAAGCCGCTTTTATTGGCGGTCCTTTTGGAGGGAATGCATGCGTAAGTTGTTTTCAGCCGTTGTATCGGCGTTTGTACTGACTCTGGCAATGGGTTGCCAGGCGAGCAATGAAGAATATAAAGCGGGTGAGCACTACTTTGTGTTGCCCCAGGCGGTGAGAACCAGTGACCCACAGAAAATCGAGGTAACAGAGGTTTTTTGGTACGGCTGCCCCCATTGCTATGATTTTAGCGGCAAGGTAGAGCCCTGGGCCAAGAATCTGCCCGAAGACGTGGTGTTTGTGCGCAACCCTTCTACCTTGGGGCGCAGAACCGCAGAGATTCATACCCGTGCGTACTACACCGCTAAAGCGCTGAACAAAGCGGATGAGATGCACAAAAAGCTGTTTGCTGCCTATCATCAAAAGAAAAATCGCCTCAAGAATGAGCGCGATATCAGTGAAGTATTTGCTGAAGCAGGAGTTCCTCGCGACCAGTTCAGCAGCGTATTCAATTCCTTTGGTGTTCAGAGCCAATCCATGCAGGCCCAGTCCCGGGTCTCCGCATATCGGGTGACTGGCACCCCGAACCTGATCGTCAATGGCAAATACCGGATATCCGGTCAATCCGCTGGCAGCAATGAAGATATGTTGAAAGTGGCGGCATTTTTGATCGAAAAAGAGCGTCAGGCTCGCAAATAGTCAACACGTTATATCGATATAGCCTTCTCTGATACCCGCAGAGGCTGACAGCCCTGCGGGTTTTTTATATAGTAGCGCCCTCAAAAATTTGCCTTCTATGTCTGCTCTGGCACACCCTCTGAGCCAATACCTCATATAGTGTTAGGAATTATCATGAAACCCAGCCTGAAACCGGCCAACCCCAATCTGTCATCCGGCCCCTGCAGCAAACGCCCCGGCTATGACGTGGCTTCTCTCGATGTGCGCACCTTGGGTCGCTCCCACCGCTCCAGTCTGGGCAAGGCGGTGCTGGAACAAGCTTGCACTGATACTGCTGAGTTGCTGGGCCTGCCGGAGGGCTACCGAGTGGGTATTGTTCCTGCGTCCGATACCGGTGCAGTGGAAATGGCCTTGTGGTCATTGTTGGGGCCGCGCCCGGTGGATGTGGTGGCCTGGGAATCTTTTGGTTTGGGCTGGCTGACGGACATTACCAAGCAGTTAAAGCTGCCCGAAGTGAATGCTCTGACCGCCGACTACGGTGAGCTGCCGGACTTGAGTCAGGTGAACTCCGACCACGATGTGGTGTTTACCTGGAACGGCACCACTTCCGGTGTGAAAGTGCCCGATGGCGACTGGATTGCCGATGATCGCGCCGGTTTGACCATTTGTGATGCCACTTCTGCGGTATTTGCTCAGTCACTGCCTTGGCAAAAACTGGATGTGGTGACCTTCAGCTGGCAAAAAGTGCTGGGTGGCGAAGGCGCCCATGGCATGTTGATTCTCAGCCCTCGCGCAGTAGAGCGCCTGGAAAGCTACGTGCCAGAGTGGCCACTGCCCAAAATCTTTCGTCTTACCAAGAACGGCAAGTTGATTGAAGGGGTTTTTAAAGGTGCGACCATTAACACGCCTTCCATGCTGGCGGTAGCGGATTACCTGGATGCCCTCAATTGGGTGAAGTCTCTGGGTGGCACCGATGCGGCTATTGCCCGCTCTGAAGCCAACCTGGCTGTGGTAGAGCAGTTTGTTGCCGAACATGACTGGATTGATTTCCTGGCTGCTGATAAAGCCATTCGCTCCAACACCAGTGTTTGCCTGAAGCTGGATCTGGATGCGGACAAGGTCAAAGCCCTGGTGAAATTATTGGATAGCGAACAAGTGGCTTACGACATTGGTTCTTACCGCGATGCTCCTGCAGGATTGCGCTTGTGGTGTGGTGCCACGGTTGAAGCCGATGACCTTAAAGCGTTGATGCCCTGGCTTGAGTGGGCCTATCAACAGGTTCAATAAGCGCACAGAATTTTCCTTTTAAGACGGTATTTTTTGAGATAGCACTATGTATAAAGTTCGTACTTACAACCAGATTTCTGCCAAAGGCCTGGATCGATTCCCTCGCGACAACTACGAGATTGCCAGCGAGTTTACGGCACCGGATGCGTTTATGCTGCGCAGCCAAAAGCTCCATGACATGGACGTGCCCGAAAGTGTTCTGGCCGCAGCTCGCTGTGGTGCTGGCGTGAACAATATCCCTGTGGACCGCTTCAGCGAGCAGGGCATCGTGGTTTTTAACACACCTGGTGCCAACGCCAACGCAGTAAAAGAGCTGGTGATTGCCGGTATGTTGCTGGCGTCTCGCGATATTGTCGGTGGCATGAACTACAGCCAAAGCCTGACTCATCTGGACGATGCGGGTGTGATGTCAAAAGAGGTTGAGGCTGCCAAAAAGAACTACGCAGGCAGTGAGATTTCCGGCAAGACCCTCGGCGTTGTCGGCCTTGGTGCCATCGGCTCTATTATTGCCAATACTGCCCTTGAGCTGGGCATGAACGTGGTGGGCTTCGACCCGGCTATTTCCATTGAGGCGGCCTGGAGCCTGTCCAGCCGCGTTGAGCGTATGGAAAATCTACAGGCACTGCTGTCTCGCTGTGATTTCATCACTCTGCACGTGCCCGCCATTGAAGCCACTCATCACCTGATTAACCCGGAAATGCTGCGTTGCTGCAAGCCCAATGCGGTATTGCTGAACTTTGCCCGCGAGCAAATTGTGGATGAAGAAGCGGTGATTGAAGCCCTGGATAACGGCCAACTGGGCAAGTATGTTGCGGACTTCCCGTCTCCCAATGTACTGGGCAGAGACGATATTCTGCTGTTGCCCCACTTGGGAGCCAGCACTGCCGAAGCGGAAGAAAACTGCGCGGTGATGGCCGCTGAGCAGCTGATGGACTTCCTCGAAAACGGCAACATCCTCAACTCGGTAAACTTCCCGAAAACCCGCATGGGTCGCAACGGTGGCTACCGCATTACGTTCTGCAACAGCAACGTATCCGGTGTATTGGGTCAGGTGCTGTCTATCCTTGCAGACAACGAGTTAAATGTGATCGATATGGTCAACAAAAGCCGTGGCGATATTGCTTACAGCATTATTGATGTTGAGCAGCAGCCCAGCGAGGCGGTGATTGCTGCCATCGGCGGCATTGACTCTGTGGTTCGGGTAAGGGCGCTGTAACGCCTGGCGGCACCGGTTTCCGAGCATTGACCCCCGCTTTAAGCGGGGGTTTTTGTTTTTGGGGTATGGCGACGTAGGCGTTGTAAATACAGTGGTGGTCAGGAGGGTATGTTGGCGCCTGTATTGGAATACAACCCAGCTTCCAGTCTTTCGCATTCCTGCTGCACTTCTTCCAGTGCCGCCATTGCTTGGGAATGACGTTTGTTTTTAATGGCCTTGTGCAAACTGGCCACTTTAACTTCCAATTCCGGCAGTTTGAAAATACCGGCGATGCCTTTTAGTTGGTGAACCGGGTCTCTGGCATCTTCCAGACGCTCTTCGGCAAAAGCAGTGGCTGTGGTATCTACCAGGTTGCGAACCTCTTCAAGAAACTCTTCTACGGGGATTTCATCCCCCAGTTTTTTGTGGAAGACGGGCATATTGGCGGCGTCTGGCTTGCAGTGGTGCAAGATATGCCGCAGCAATTGTTCTTCGTCTACGGGCTTGAACAACAGTTCGGTAATACCCGCTTCTTTTAAGGCCAGCTTTTCTTGCTGTAGGACATCGGCGGTAATGGTAATGATGGGTACGTCTTTGTTGTCACTGCCGCCTTTGCGAATGGAGCGCACGGTTTCAATGCCGCTTTTTTCTGGCATATGGATGTCCACCAGCATGATGTCAAATTGCTCCTTACTGCATGCGGCTACAGCCTCAATGCCATTACAGGCAGTGACACAATAGGCGCCCTCTCTGGACAGCAGGGTTTTCAAGAACTCCCGGGTGAAGCGATTGTCTTCGGCGATCAATATGTTGAGGCTGCTTAGCAGTTTTTGGCCGACAGTGGTTGTGGTGATGTCCTCCGGGCGGCGCTCAAGCAACTGCTTTAGGGTGCTGTGTAAAGAGTGCTGGGTGGCTGGCTTGTCCAATACTTTGAGCAGGTAATCTGGGTTCAGTTGGCAGTAGTCTCTCCGGCAAGATTCTGGTTCCGAGGAGAGAATCAGCAGTGGCACAGAGGTGACCCGGCGAATTCGATCCAGGTATTGAAAGTTAATTTTGCAATCTACCCCGCTTGGCAAATTCACCACCAGTGCATCCAGTGCCAGGCCGTCGAGTGCTTTCAAGGAGTCAATGGTGACCAGTTCTGCAATAAAGCGGCACAGGCTGTGGCTGACTGCTTGCTGTGACAGGTGATTTTGATCCAGCAAACCAATGCGGGCATTCAGGTTTAATGGCGCGGTTTCCACCGCGGTGGTGGGTAGCACCAGATCCAGATGGAAAACCGTACCCATGCCCTCGATACTACTCAGCTGTATGGTGCCACCCATCAAGTCCAGTAAGCTTTTTACAATGGACAGCCCCAGACCGGTGCCACCATAGCGCCGTGTGATCGATGTATCCCCTTGGGAGAACGCGTGAAACAGGCTGTCGACGCTGTCTTCCGGAATGCCGATACCGGTATCACTGATTTCGATGGATAAGTGGGTGTACTCATCATCTTGTGGGGTGGCGCTGACCGCTGCGCGAACGTAACCGCTATTGGTAAATTTGACCGCGTTGGTAATCAGGTTAATGATAATTTGCGATACTCGAAAATGGTCACCGACGACCATGCCCGGGACTTCAGGGGATATGTCGAGAATCAGTTCGAGCTTTTTATCTCTGGCGGAAAGCGCTTGTTGGCGTACGGATTGCTCAAGGGTTTCGATCAGGTTAAACGGCTCGGTTTCCAATTCGATGGCATTTGCCTGTAGGCGACTGATGGCCAGAATATCGTCGATTAAGTTGAGTAGTTGGCTGGACGATTGAGTGATGATGGTGCAGTAGTCTCGCTCTGCGTCACCGATTTCGTCGGCGTCATGAAGTAGCCGGGTAAAGCCCTGAATGGCGGTAATTGGCGTGCGTAACTCATGGCTCATACGCGCCAGAAAGTCGCTTTTCGCCTGAGCCGCTGCTTCGGCGCTCTCCCTGGCTTGTTGCAGCTCTGCGTTTCGTTCGCGCAAATCCTCTAATGCTTGTTCCAGCTTTGCGGTTGCCTGGCGCACTTTGCCTTCCAGGTTGCTGCGTCCTTCCGCCACGGATTTTGCCAGCAGATTAATACCCTGAGCCAATTGGGCCAGCTCTCGTGTTGATACCGCCTTGGCACGGGCGTCGAGATTGCCGGACTCCATGTCTTTTACGGTATCGGTAAGTTGGGAAATGGGTTTGACAATGCCGCGGCCAAGAAACAGCGCGAGTAAAACAGCGATGGCCAACCCCAAAGCGCCCAGGCCAATCCCGGTCAGAACAATCACTTGTTGTTGCTGGTTTATTTCGGTGGTATCAAAGCCGGCAATAACCCAGCCCACCAAACGGGGTTCGGAGTCTGAGTCTTCGCTGTAATCACTGACTTCCAGCTCAGTGAGGTAAACCGGTTGTTGCAAATAGAGCAGCTGATCGTCTTGCAGTTTGCCTAAAAAGCGCATTCTCATCAGCTGTGATGGCACCTCAAAGCCTTGAGAGGTGGCAAGCGGAATGCGCTGGGCGTTTAAAAAAGACACACCGGCGAGGTCGGGAAAGCGGTGGTTATTCACTGCTGCGGCAAGGTTCTCCCGGTTGCCTGCAAACAGTTCCAACTCGGCACTGGTTCCTAAATATCGAGTACTGATACTACTGGCCTGTTCAAATTGTTTCTGGGAATCCTGGTGCCGTGCCTGCACCAAATAGGTCGTGAGTACTCCGGAAATCAAAACCAATGGCAGCACCGCTGCAAGGGTAAAGCGTAGGCCAATGGTGATGTTGTCTAAGGACTTCATGGCGTTCCCCCTTCAGGGCTCGACTGCACCATATACTGGCGCACAGCCTGCTCCAGGTTGCGATCACCGGGTAGTTTGATTCGCAGTGAACGAGCTACATGGGGGTTGCTTTTGATGGTAAAAAATTCGGGATAACCAGGGGGTGGCAGGCGGGTGTCTTGGCTGCTGAGCCATTGGTTGATGACCTTGCTGGCGTCTTCGCCAATATTGTCCGGTGTGGAGTAAATAGCGGCCAGCGCGCCGGCGTTTACATAGCTGCCGGAATACGCAATCACAGGTATGCGTTGGCGAATGCTGAGGTGCAAAAGGGTGCGAGCGACGGTTTTATTGAGCTCCGCTTTGTCCGGGTTTACCAGGAAAATTTGACTACTGGCAACAACGCTACTCAGGGATTTCAGGTGGCTTTTGCTGTCGGTCAGCTCCGTATGGAGAAGCGCAAATTGATACTCTTGGGAAAGTTGTTCGATTGCGGGTAATAACTGCGTGGATTGTGGCCCCACCGCAGTACCCAGTTTTTTGGCTTTTGGGGTGATAATTTTCATCAGCGCAAAATAGCGCTGCATGGGTTGATCAAAGAATATGGCGGAGCGACTTCCTGTGGCCTTTTCGGTGTGTTTAGCAATCAGGCTGAGATAAGTGCTGCGTGGTAAGAATGTGCAGAGCAACCCGTTGCTGGGTGTTTTTTTCAGTGCTTGTTCGCAAGCGCTAGAGCCGACGGCAACCACAAGACTGTTACCATTTTGTGGCCAGTCTTTTTGTTCGGCAATGCCGATAGTAATGCTGGTGTTTGGATGTGCTTTTTTGACCGCGCTTTCAATGTGTGCGGCGGTTTTTTGGTAATAACTTTTGTTGGCGGACAGCACCAAGTCAATGCTGCTTGAACTGTCAGCAATTGCGTAAGAAGCGCACAAAAAAGATATCAGCAAAAACCAGAGTGGTTTGCTGTAACGCGTGGCATCCCGATTATTGTTTTGTCTATCCATGATCCCTGAGCGCTTTTAAAAGCTGCGCGCAGTATAACCCGGTGGTGTCCATATAGGTATCCGTTCCAACTGTTTACTCTATGTGTAACTTAAGTTCTAAAAAGTAACGTGAATGAAAGCGGTTATTTTGGTTGAAATCTGGGTAACTACCGCCACCAATATTTTGTGCCACCAGCGCCACTTCTCCATCAATGCTGCCTAGGCGTAGCTGATAGCTCAGCTGTGCGTCCCAGCGGGTAAAGGAACTGTGGTGTTCTCCACCGCCGCGCCACTGAACATCATCCTGAAAATACAGGCTGGTACTGGCGGTTAGCTTGTCACTGAGTTGGCGCCCAAACAGCAAGCTGGCGGTATGGGTGGGGTTGGTATTTTCCAGAGGTACATCGAAGGGTGTGGGAGCGCCGTTCAAGTCTGTGTAAGCGTATTGCAGTGCCAGCAGGGTGGTAGCATTTGGCTGGTACTTAAACTGCAGCTCAATACCTTTGCGGTCGCTGAAGAAAATATTGTCGATGACCGCAATGTCGTCGTCATCTGATAGCGGACTGGTTGTAATCAGTTCACGTCGTTGTTCCAGGCCGTCACGAATTTTTTCTACATAGAGGCGCACATCAAGAGACAGCCCTTTTTCAGGATAACTGGCAATATAGCCAATGTCATAACTAGTGAGTTTTTCTTCTCGGAGATTCTCTCCGGCACGGCGAATGGCTATTAGTAGCTGGTTGCTGACAATGTCCACATTAAATTCATTGGCTTCCAGTAACGACGGAGAACGATTACCTTTGGCCACGGTAAAACGCAAGCTGTGGTTATTGTCGATCATGTAGTTGATACCCAAACGCGGTGAGGCGATGGTTTGCACGATGTCATTGTGTTCAATCATGGCACCAGCGTTAACAATCCAACGCTGTGATGGTTGCCACTCCAGATTTCCAAACAGGCGATAGCTGTTCTGAGAGACCTGTTCGATCGGTTCCAGCAATGCTTCTGCGTCAATCATTTCGTGGCGCATTCCTGCACCCCAGGCTACTCGCAGTTTTTGGTCAATGTCGAGTTTATGGCTTAATTCAATGTCGTAGCGTTCTGATTCCACTTTGCGAAAACCACCTACTAGCAGGCCATCCTCAATACCAAAATTATTCAAAATGGCAATAGCAGTTGGTATGTCTGGTGCCAGGCCACCGGCCACAGCCAGCTCTGAAAGGCGACCAATCTCTTGACTGTTATCACCTTGCAAACGGTTGTGGTAAAGATGTATTTGCAGTTCGTCGTTGCCGTCCAGAAGGCGTTGCCATTTGATGGACTGAAAGCTTTGGTTGAAATCAGCGGTGGCAAATGCATTCAGGTCGTCTGCATCGCCAAAACCGGTGCCGTTATTGCTATGGCCAATGTGAAACTCCACGCTATCTATGGTGCTGGCGTTATATGTAGCGCGTAACTCACTGTGGCGTAGGTTTTGGCCATCATCATCTGGCCCCCTGGCTTGGTCGGTAAAGCCGTCGTTTTCTTGAAAGCCAAAAGACCAGCGATAATTGAATTTGCCTAAAGAGCCATTGAATCGTGCTGAACTCTCCCGAGTGCCCTCAGAGCCATATGTGCTGCGCAGAGTGATGCCGCTGTCTTGCAACGGATCTCGGGTGATAATGTTAATAGCACCGGCAAACGCGTTGGAGCCATCGCTGGGGGCGTTGGTGCCGCGAATAACTTCAATACGTTCAATATCATCCAGCTCGATGGCCAGTGAATTCCAGTTAACCGCAGAAAATAAAGGGTCGTATACTGAGCGGCCATCTACCCTTACTTCCATATGATTGGGCAATTCGCGTCCAATTCCGTGGTAGCTGATACCAAAGCGGTTGCCATTAATGGAGTAGGCCTGCATGCCCGGAACCAGGCGAAACAGATCGGTCCAGTCCTGGGCCCCAGAAAGTTCGATCATTTGTCGATCAATGACTGTCGCGCTGGCCGGTGCCCGTGTCAGGAGTTGGTCAATACGGCTGATGCCGGAAACAATGGGCAGGTCGGTGTAGAAGTCCTTTTCAGTAATGACCGCTGCTTCGCGATCCTCGCCGATAGCTGTGTGACTGGATAAACAAACCACCAAAAGAAATGCAGGGGATTTTAAGGGATGCAACATAATATTATTAGTCTCGTATTGAGTACATCCCTGAACAGGTTCCTACTGGCATTCTAACCTGCGGTAGCTTTATTACAAACAAACGCTAAACTCGTGGCTGTAAGTAAAGACAATATGCAGAGATCGATCTATGGCACTTGAAAGTGAACGCCGCGAATACCAATTTGGCCGGCTGACTCGTGACAGTTTGGCCGACTGCCCTTTTGAACAGTTTGAACGCTGGATGCAACAAGCTCTGCAGTCGGATATCAAAGACCCAACGGCCATGAGTGTGGCTACGGTTGGCAGTAACGGCCGCCCTTGGCAGCGGATGGTGTTACTCAAGGAATTCGATCCCAAGGGTTTTGTGTTTTACACCAATCTGGGCAGCCGGAAAGCCAAAGAAATACAGAGTAATGCCCAGGTGAGTTTGCACTTCCCCTGGTTGCGCTTGGATCGCCAGGTCATTGTTGGTGGGCGCGCTGAGCCACTGTCAAAAACCGATGTGTTGAGTTACTTTCTCAAACGCCCTCGTGAGAGCCAGCTTGGGGCCTGGGCTTCGCGGCAAAGCTCGCGAATCAGCTCACGGCAATTGCTCGAAGGCGAGTTTCAGCGCCTCAAAGACAAGTTTGCGAAAGGGCAGGTGCCGCTACCAGATTTTTGGGGCGGTTTTCGCGTGGTCCCTGATGCTATTGAGTTTTGGCAGGGGGGAGATCGGCGTTTGCACGACCGCTTTTACTACCAGCTCGAAAATGGAGAGTGGGGCATTGAGCGCTTGGCACCGTAAGTACGCAGCCACGAGCTACGGGCAACGAGTAGCCCCAGCGTAAGTGTCATTCTGAGCGTAGCGAAGGGTCTCGATGTTGCAGGCAGTTGTGAGATTTACCGCTGTACTTAAAGGATTTCTGCCGATCTGCTCGCCGCCCGAAGCCCGCTGCTCGTAGCCTTTTAAACCTGCCCATAACGCTCAGCCCCTGGCAGCCAGCGGGCAATTAATGGGGCGATAAGCTCTGGATGCTCGTTGAGCAATTGCTTGGCGCTGTGCCGTACCTCGGCGATAAGGTGGCTGTCCCGCTGTAGGTCGGCGATGCGCATGGTGATGTCGCCGGTTTGGCGGGTGCCAAGTACTTCGCCGGGGCCGCGCAGTTCCAGATCTTTTTCGGCAATGCGAAAACCGTCGTTGGTCTCGCGCATGATTTTCAGGCGCTCCACGCCATTGTTGGACAGTGGGCTGCCGTACAGCAACACGCAGTAACTGGCGGCAGTACCGCGGCCTACACGGCCCCTCAATTGATGCAGTTGGGCGAGGCCCAGTCGCTCCGGGTTTTCAATCACCATCAAGCTGGCATTGGCAACATCCACGCCCACTTCGATCACCGTGGTGGCCACCAGCAGGTCGATATCACCGGCTTTAAACGCGGCCATGACCTGTTCCTTTTCTCTCGCTTTGAGGCGCCCGTGGATCAGGCCGATGGCCAGCTCCGGTAACAGCAGTTGCAGTTCGTCGGCGGTGGCTTCCGCAGCCTGTGCTTCCAGTACCTCGGACTCTTCAACAAGGGTACACACCCAGTAAGCCTGGCGCTTTTCGCCACAGGCCTGTCGTACTCTCTGAATTACCTGATCGCGACGGCTGTTGGCGATAGCGACGGTCTCCACCGGTGTGCGCCCGGGGGGTAACTCGTCGATCACCGAGCAGTCCAGGTCGGCGTAGGCGCTCATGGCGAGAGTGCGGGGAATTGGTGTGGCGGTCATCACCAGCTGGTGGGGCTGTTGTCCGGCCGCTTTTTCTTTGAGCGCCAGGCGCTGATGGACGCCAAAGCGGTGTTGTTCATCAATGATGACTAACCCCAGATTGTGGAAGTTTACGTCGTCCTGAAACAAGGCGTGAGTGCCTACGGCCACTGCAGCGCTGCCGTCAGCAATGGCGGCTAACTGCGCCTCCCTGCCTTTGCCTTTGAGTTTTCCGGTTAGCCAGGCAGTGCGAATACTCAGGGGCTGCAGCCAGTTTTCAAAGCTGGAGCGGTGCTGTTCCGCCAGTATTTCGGTGGGCGCCATAATCGCGACCTGCTTGCCGCTGCCCACCGCTGCCAGTGCTGCCAGTGCCGCCACCACGGTTTTGCCGGAACCCACATCCCCCTGCACCAGGCGCAGCATAGGCTGGGGCTTGGCCATATCGGCGGCGATCTCTTCAGAGACTTTTTGTTGCGCTCCGGTGAGAACAAAGCCCAGCTGCTGCAAGAATTGTTGTTTGAGCTTTGGTGGTGTACTCAACGGTGATGCCCCACTGCTTTGTATCCGTTGGCGCAGTTGCAGCAAGCTCAGGTGGTGGGTTAACAGCTCCTCAAACGCCAAACGTTGCTGTGCTGGGTGGCTCCCCACTGTCAGCTTGTCCAATGGCGCATCTGCTGGTGGCTGGTGAAGATAGCGCAATGCATCGGTTAGGCTGATGGTGCTTTGGCTGCCGAATTGATTGGGCATCAGCTCCGGCAAATTGTGCTCAGTGGCCAGCGCCAACGCCTGATTAGCCAGTGAACGCATACGTTGTTGAGTCAGCCCTTCTGTAGCGGGGTACACCGCAGTGAGGTGGGCTTCCAAGGGAGACGGAGTTTGTTGGCTGAGTAGTTGGTATTCAGGGTGATACATTTCCAGCCCGGAGCTGCCTCGGCGTACTTCGCCAAAGCAGCGGATACGCTGGCCATTGGCCAGGTTGTTACGTTGAGCGGCCGAAAAGTGGAAAAAACGCAGGGTCAAGGTGCCGGTGTTGTCCTGTATGCGGCACACCAGGCTGCGACGTTTGCCAAACACAATGTCGGTGCCTTTTATTTCCCCCTCCACCACCACGTCGCTAAACGGCTGTAGACCCCCTATAGGTGAAATACGGGTGCGGTCGGTATAGCGTAAGGGCAAGTGAAACAGCACATCCTGCACGGTGCGGATATTGAGCTTATAGAGCTTGTCCGCAAACGCCTGGCCGACGCCGTGCAGTACCGTAACCGGTGACTTATCCAGTGGCTTGGAGAGCTTGATTGCCATAACCTGTTATCGTCTCAACAGGTCTTAGGCCATGGTGACATTGGGCGGCGCACTTTTCTGGATGGCGTTGCGCAGTGCATCAATGGCTTTGTGGCGCGGAAAGCTGGCGCGCCAGGCCAGTGCCGCGGTACGGGAAGGACAGGCGCCCTTAAACGGGCGTGTAATCAATGTGCCCGCGTAGGATGGGCTGCCCAGTGCTGCAGACATGGGCAATACGCTGACACCGAGCCCGGTCGCTACCATATGGCGCAGGGTTTCCAGAGAACTGCCTTCGGTGTGGGTACGTATATTGGACTCCCCTTTGGATGGCTTGCCGAGGTTGGGCATGGCTTCCAGAACTTGATCCCGAAAACAGTGGCCTTCGCCGAGGAGCAGTACATTTTCCCCTTCCAGATCTTTAGGGCTCACAGACTCTTTCTCAGCCAGCGGGTGGTTGGCGGGCAATAACGCCACAAACGATTCGCTGTACAAAGGTTGGGTTAGCACGTCTGGCTCGGTAAAAGGCAGTGCCACAATAATCACATCCAATTCACCGTTGCGCAGTCGCTTGCGCAGAGTGGCGGTGTAACCTTCTTCCACCACCAGCGGCATCTGTGGGGAGAGTTCCTGTAGCTTGGGAATAAAATGCGGGTAAAGGTAAGGGCCGATGGTAAAGATGGCACCCACATTCAAAGGCGTATTGAGTTGATCTCGTCCGGCAGTGGCGATATCACTGATCGCCGCGGTCTGCTCTAAAACCCGCTGTGCCTGGGCTACCACTTTTTCTCCGGTGGGTGTGGTGCGCACACTGTTTTTGGAGCGTTCAAACAGCTCTACCTCCAACTCCTGTTCCAGTTTTTTGACGGCGATACTCAGGGTGGGTTGGCTGACGTGGCAACGATCAGCGGCGCGGCCAAAATGGCTTTCCTGGGCCAGTGTTACGATGTAGCGCAATTCTGTTAAGGTCATGGGCTTTCTCGATGGGCTTGGATGAGAATTAACAATAGCTAAAGAGTATTACATTTGAGTAAACAATTGAAATTATTGTTGTTGGGTTGCGGCGATATTGCCAGCCGATTGGCCGCCAAATTGCCGGAACAACACTATACAGTTACCGGTGTGCGGCGCACACTGCCAGCGCAAAGGCCTTTCACGATGTTGTCTGCAGATGCCACCCACTTGGATGATATGCGCGATTTGTTGGCGCTCGGCTTTGATGCCGTGGTGATCACCATGACCCCGAGTGTGCGCAGCGAGCAAGGCTACAGGGCCAGCTACCTAAAATGCGTGGAAACCTTTTTACAGGCGGCTGCCGTGTCTGGTAGCCGGCCTATGGTAATTTTTGTGTCCAGTACCAGTGTCTATGGCCAAAACAGTGGTCAGTGGGTGGACGAGACCGCTGCCACCGAGCCCGGCAGTTACTCAGGGCAAGTGTTGTTAGCGGCGGAGCAGCGCCTGCAAAATAGCGATCTGCCTAATTGCATTGTCCGTTTTTCCGGCATCTATGGGCCGGGCCGCCAGTCGCAACTGCGCGCAGCTCGCACCGGCAAACCACTTACCAGCCCTTGTGGTTGGACCAATCGTATTCACAGTGAGGATTGCGCGGGTGTGCTGGTGCACCTGTTGGAAAAGCACCGCTGTGGTGATAGGTTGTCGCCCCTTTACACGGCTAGCGATTGCCAGCCGGTAAAGCAGTGGCAGTTGCGGAATTTTTTGAACGAGCAATTGGGCGAGCCCGGTTTGCCGGCACCGACAACCAGTGATGCTGTAACCGGCAAGCGTTGCAGCAACCGGCAACTGTTAAACAGTGGCTATCAGTTTTTGCACACCGGCTACCGCAGTGGTTACCGGGAGCTTATTGAACAATTTGAGGAAAGTTAATGTCTGGACAAGGTTCCGGCGGCAATGTCATCGCCGCCCTGTGTAATGTGTTTATTCCCGGTTTGGGGCAATTGATTCAGGGGCGTCTCGGCGCTGCTATTTTGTTTTTTCTGTTCATAACAGCAGGATACGCCTGCTGGTTTTTGGTAATTCCGGCGATTATTGCTGGCATCTTGCACCTGTGGTGCATTATCAGTGCTGCCCGTTTTAAGCCGGAAGAAAATGACTAGAATCCGTGAAGCCACTGAGGCTGATCGCGATAGCTTGGTAGCATTCAACTGCGCTATGGCGCTGGAAACAGAAGATAAAGTCCTGCCCCGCGACACAGTGGCAGCGGGCGTTGCCAACCTGTTGCAGCGCCCGGAACTGGGTTTTTATCTGGTAGCCGAAGAGAGTGGCGAGGTCGTAGCTTCGTTGATGATTACTGGCGAATGGAGTGATTGGCGCAACGGCCTGTTCTGGTGGATACAGAGTGTTTATGTACGCCCGGAATATCGCCGCCGGGGTATATACCGCCAGCTGTACCAGGAGGTGGAGCGTTTGGCGCAAGAGCGTGGCGATGTGTGCGGTTTTCGGCTGTACGTGGAGCGGGATAATCTTCGTGCCCAGCAAACCTATCGGGCACTTGGCATGGAAGAAACGGTCTACCAGATGTATGAGCAGGCGGCTTCCTAGCGCCTATACTTTAAAAACGCTTAAATGGGTTTTTTTGCCTGATTATGACCGTATTTTCCCGATTGTTTTGTGCTCTGACACTTTTGCTCCTGACCGCCTGTGGCCAGACGCCAGTCAATCAAGTGCAAGGCTCTCTTGAGCGCCTATCTGGCTTTGACAGTTACCGCTGGGGGTGGCCACCTCTGGCGAGTACCGGGCGCCATGATGCGGATTTGTTGTTGCAAGATCGTATCTTGCGAGAAGCCGTTGCCTGGCAGATGAGCAGCCTGAATATCCAGCGTCAGCCCTACGATCAGTCAGCTCAGTTAACTCTGGACTACAAAATTTTGTTCAGTCCAGAGCAGTACGCAGACCTTGTTCAACCTGAGGGCGGTTGGGTATGGAAGCGTGACAGTGAGGGCAAGTTGCAACGCAATCGAGTAGACCCCGACGCCAAGGTGACCCTGGACAGAGCTACCTTGCAGTTAAGTGTTTATAACAGCGATAAAAGCCAGGTGCTGTGGGAGGCGGAAACCAGTGAGTTGGTAGGCCATGACCACCCACCCCAGGAGATGGTCAAAGCCATTGAAAAAATGGTGGCGCGTTTATTCAAACAGCGTTAAAGCCTGTTAGCTGCTTAAACCACCAAAATTCCGTCCATTTCCACCAGCGCCCCCTTGGGCAGTTCCTTGACGCCAATTGCAGCCCGTGCAGGGTAGGGTTCTTGGATATGGCGGCCCATGGCTTCGTTCACAGCCGCAAAGTGGCTGAGGTCGGTGAGGAAGATATTCAGTTTCACCAGAGATTGCAGACTACCACCAGAGGCTTCACACACTGCTGCCAGGTTTTTAAACACCTGCTCGACTTGGGCGTCAAAACCCCCGTCTACCATTTCCATGGTTTCGGGTACCAGCGGAATCTGCCCGGACAGGTATACGGTGTTGTTCACTTTAACCGCTTGCGAGTAGGTGCCAATAGCTGCCGGGGCATTGTCGGTGTGGATGATGGCTCTGTTGGGCATGATGGTTTCCCCTTTAATTTTTCATTCTGGTGACGCGCCGCACAGCGTGTAGGCTGCGGATACGGCGTAAAATATTGGCCAGGTGCAAGCGGCCGCGGACCCCTAGGACCAGTTTAACAGTGCTGACCTGAACACTTTGTTCATGGATAGTAATTTGGTCGATGGTGGCGTCTTGTTCTGTAATGCGAGCTGCCAGGGTGGCAACAATGCCCCGTTCGGTGGTGACTTCAACATGGCACTCTACCGGGAATTCCCCTTGTACATCCTTCGACCAACTCACCGGCATGCTCTGTTCCGGGTTGCCACGAATGCCGGCTAAGTTACGGCAGGACTCCCGGTGAATCACCATGCCACGCCCAGAGCTGAGGTGACCAACGATAGGGTCGCCAGGGATCGGGCGGCAGCAGCGAGCGTAACTAATCAGCATGGCCTCGCTGGTATCCAGCAGAATCGGGGCTCCGGAGTTGGCTAATTCCGGTTTGCGCTTTGAGGGTGGCAACATCAAATTGGCGACCGCAAACGCCATGCGTTCCCCAAGGCCGATCTGTTGCAATATGAATTCGAATGACGGTGCTTCTGTGGTTTTCAATAGGCGCTTTACCCAGGATTTTCGGATTTCCGGGTAGCTGCTGCCAAAGTTTTCCAGGGCCCGATCCAGCAGTTTTTTGCCCAGGGTGACGGACTCCTGGTGCTCTTGTTTCTTGAGAAAGTGGCGTACCGCACTGCGGGCTTTGGCGGTAACCACAAAGTTGAGCCAAGTGGGGTTGGGTTGTGCGGACTTGGCAGTGATCACCCGCACTTTTTGGCCACTGTTCAAAGGGTGGGAAAGAGACGACAGATGGCCGTCTACTTCGCAGGCAATGCAACGGTTACCCACATCGGTGTGTACAGCGTAGGCAAAGTCTACGGGTGTAGCGCCACTGGGCAGCTCGATAATTTTGCCTTTGGGGGTAAATACGTAAATTTCGTCCGGGAACAGGTCAGTCTTAACGTGTTCGATAAATTCCATCGGGTTGCCAGCGGTTTGCTGCAACTCCAGCAGCCCTTGCACCCAGCGGCTGGCTCGTGAATGGTTGCTGAGTGGGGTTTCATCATCGTTCGATTTATACAGCCAGTGAGCAGCAATGCCGTAGTTGGCCATGGTATCCATGTCGCGGGTGCGAATCTGTACTTCAATGGGCACTCCGTGCCTGCCTATCAGTACCGTGTGTAGAGATTGATAGCCATTGGCTTTGGGAATCGCCACATAGTCTTTGAATTCTCCGGGTACCGGCTTGAACAAGTTATGAATCAAACCTAAAGTGCGGTAGCAATTATCTACGCTGTCGACCACGATGCGGAAGGCGAATACGTCCATAATCTCTTTGAACGATTTCTTTTTCTGCACCATTTTCTGGTAGATGCTCCACAGGTGCTTCTCCCGGCCACTGACTTCGCAGTCGATGTTTTCACGTTCCAATTCCAGTTCAATGGTTTGTTGGATTTCGGTCAACAGTTCGGTGCGGTTGCCACGGGCGGCTTTGCGAGCTTCGCGCATGCGTTTGCTGCGCAGCGGATGCAGAGCATTGAAACCGAGTTCTTCGAATTCCACCCGGATATCGTTCATACCCAGGCGCTGTGCGATGGGTGCATATATTTCCAGGGTTTCCCGGGCAATGCGGCGCTTCTTTTTTGGGTTTAGCACATCCAGAGTGCGCATGTTGTGCAGGCGGTCTGCCAGCTTCACCAACACCACACGAATATCCTTGGCCATGGCCAGGGTCATCTTTTGAAAGTTTTCCGCCTGCTGTTCGGCTTTGGAAGAGAATTCAATTTCGGTGAGTTTGCTGACACCGTCTACCAACTCAGCGACGGTTTTGCCAAAACGGCGACTGATCTGCCCTTTGGTGGCGCTGGTATCTTCAATGACATCGTGAAGCAGGGAAGCCATCAGACTTTCGTGGTCCATATGCATATCCGCGAGGATATGGGCCACGGCCACAGGGTGGGTGATGTAGGGTTCGCCGCTCTGCCGATACTGGCCTTGATGGCACTGCTCGGCAAAGCGATAGGCGCGAACTACTTTTTTTACCTGGCTGGTTTCCAGGTAGGAGGAGAGTTTGCTGCTGAGCGGGTCTATAAGCGACAACGCTTCACTCTCCATAGATAAACTCTAGATGTCGCCAACAGGGGGCGCAGCGGTTTCCACTTCCTGGGCGATATCCTGTGCCAGTGTATCCAGAGCCAGCAGGTCATCTTCGCTGGTATCTTCTTGGGCCAGGATGTCTGAGGTCACGATTCCCTGTTCGATTTCACGCAGTGCCACCACTGTGGGCTTGTCGTTTTCCCAGGCGACTTCCGGTTCTTTGCCACCAACAGAAATCTGGCGTGCGCGTTTGGCGCCAACCAGTACCAGTTCAAAACGGTTGTCTACGTGATCCAGACAATCTTCTACAGTAATACGTGCCATAACTTGTTTCCGTCAAAAATTCATGTCCTGCCAGGTTTTCGGGGGCAGAACGGGCAATTGTATAAAATTTCACCGCTTGGACTCAATCACCAGATGTGCTTTTTTCAACAGACTCTGGAAGTAGCACTGAGTATCGGTTGCTACCCTGGCCAGCCTGATACTATGCCTTGGGCTGCTGCGGAACCCAGCAAAATTTCAGATGCCCTATGAAAGGGTAATACGCAAGAGAATTCCCCATGAACAAAAAGTCTATGAGCAAAACGATATATCTTGTGAATGGTGCAGAGGCGTACTTTCGCGGCAAGTTTGCTACAGCGGCACTTAAACTGGGTATCCCCCATGACTACATTGACCTCAAAGAATGTGTCTTCTTTACAGATGGCAAAGAGACCTATCTATATCGAAATAATCAGAGAATCGACCCTTCAGATGGCTACTTCTTTATTCGAAAAAAGTCGGAAGACAGTTATTACTGTTACTTGCTGGCGGAGTTTTTGACTCAGCACCAGGCCCCTTTTTCGGACCCTTGCAATCGTTTGCATACGGAGCCAGACATTAAGTTTTCCCAGTTGTTACGGCTGACAAAGCAGGGAATACCTTTTCCTCAGTCCTATATTTGCAGGCCATACTCCTTTGACCTACACCGGGACATGATTATGAATCAGCTGGGCTTCCCCTTGGTGGTAAAGCGTGCTGGCGCCAGGGGTGATGCAGTATGGCTAATTCGCACGGAAGCAGAGCTCAACACTAAGCTGGCAGAAGCGCCATTTGATGTGCATATCCTGCAACAGTTTATTGCCAATGAGGGGGATATTCGCGTTATTGTTTTTGAAAGCCAGGTGATTGGTGCGATGACCCGCAGCTCTGCAGATGGTTTTGCCAACACATCCTACGATGCGGTGTTGGAGCACACCCAGCTTTCCGATCAAGAACGACAGCTGGCGCTGCTGGCCAGCAGCAAGGCGGGCATCGATTTCGCCGGGGTGGATATTGTCCAAACCGATGATGGTTTGAAGGTGTGGGAAATCAATAAAACCCCGCAATTGGAACGGTTTGTCTCGGCCACGGGCATCCCGGCGTTGGAGCAGGTGCTGGGGTATATAAAAGATAAGTATTTGTGATCGCGGTTATAGGGTGTTTTGACACAGCCTCTCCAACATCGCCTGGTGGCGTGCCTGTTGCTGGCCCAGTTGTAGGCGCTGACACTCGATAATGGCCTGTAGTTGCCCAAGCGCAGTATTAAAATCGTCGTTAATAACTAGGTAATCCGCTTCCGGGTAGTGGGACATTTCGCTGTCGGCTTCTGCCATGCGCTTTTCAATCACGCTGTCATCATCCTGGCCGCGACCCGTGAGCCGCTGGCGCAGTGCCTCGCGGGAAGGGGGCAGGATAAAAATACCCACCGTGCCCGGTATCAGTCGACGTACTTGTTCAGCGCCTTGCCAATCGATTTCCAGAATGACATCGGTACCCGTTGCCAGCGTGTCTTCCACCCACTGTTGGGAGGTGCCGTAGTAGTTGCCAAATACTTGGGCGTGTTCCAGAAAGTCGCTCTGGCCCAACATGGTGGTAAAGGTGTCGGTGCTGACAAAGTGATAGTTCACGCCGTCCTGCTCCCCTGGGCGCATGGCGCGGGTGGTGTGGCTGATGGAAACTTGCAATTGGTCACAGCGTTCCAAGAGTGCCGCTACCAGGCTGGTTTTGCCGGCGCCAGAGGGTGCAGAAATGGTATACAGAGTGCCGCGTAGGGACATGAATGGATTTCCTGGCTGTCAGTCGGTGGTAGGAATTGAGGGCAATATAATCGACGCGCTCATCATATCAAAGTGCCCTGTTCTGTTTTTCAGAGCAGGGCACAAACAACAACCAGTCGTGTGGTGAAAACGTTGGTTTATAACCCACGCCATACCGCGCCGATAAAGCGCACGGTGGATAGGAAACCATCGCCCCATTCTTCTTCCATGTCTTGCAGCGGGTTTTCAGCCAGCCAGCCTTTCAGGGTTTTATTCTGCGCTTTGGCGGCCTTTACTCTCTGAGCCACCGCGTTGAGCATGTTCAGGTAGTGTTGCAAATCGGCTTTGCTGGCGACAGGGCCGTGGCCGGGAACGATCTGGGTATTATTGTCGCTTAGGGCAAGCATTTTTTGAGCAGCGCTAATGACTCCGTCAATGTTGCCGCCAGAGCTGTCGTCAATCAGTGGCCAGATGCCATTAAAAAACAGATCACCGCTGTGGATCACATTAGAGGTGGGCCAGAACACAAAAGAATCACCATCTGTATGTGCGGGGTCTACGGCAAAAACCTGCACCTTTTCGCCGTTGAAGTGGACGATGGTCGGTGCGCTATCGGAGCCACTGGTGTAGGTAATAACTGGCAGTGCATCTTCCGGAGCAGGCCCGGTGGTGCGGTCGAGGCCAGGTATGTACTGCCCTGCGGCCATGCGTTTGCGCACGTTTTCGTGGGCGATTACCACCGCGTGGTGGTTGTGTTTGGGGGTGTGCAGGCCATCGTTGTTGCCCACGTGGTCAAAATGCCAATGGGTGTTGACCACAAAACGCACCGGTTGGTCAGATACTGATTTGACCGCGTTGAGCATTCTGTCACGGGAGTGGGCAGCCCCGGTATCTGCGACAAACAGGCCATCGCTGCCGCTGAACAGAGTGATGTTGCCTCCCCCGGCTTTGAGTACGGTGATGTGGTCGGTAATTTGTTCAATTTTCGCCGGTTTACGGGCTTCAGCGACCAGTGATACAGCAGCTAGTGATACGGTGAGCAAGACACTCAAAGCGGCAGTGCGTTTTATCATCATTGCGTCCTCTTAACGTTGTTGGCGATAGGAGGACAGTATTACTTCGTATTCGTTCAGTATCAGTAACACCTGGTGGGTATCACGGGTCATTCAATATTTTGAATCTGCTCGCGCATCTGCTCAATCAGAACCTTCAATTCTACAGCGGAATTGGTGGTGTCGGTGGCGGTGGATTTTGATGATAGAGTGTTGGCTTCTCGGTTGAGCTCCTGCATCAAAAAGTCCAAGCGTCGCCCGACTTGCCCCGAACGGGTAAGAATATGGCGGATTTCTCCCAGGTGAGCTTCCAGGCGATCCAGCTCTTCATCCACATCGGCCTTTTGGGCTAAGTGCACTAGCTCTTGCTCAATCCGGTCGTTGTCCAGCTCCCCTTTCAGTTCCCCCAGGCGATTGAGAATTTTCTCCCGTTGAGCGGCCATCAACTCCGGAAGGCGAGTGCGCACAGTGCTCACTTCTTCGCCAATGCTGTTTAAACGCTGCTCCACCATGGCTTTTAGCTTTTCGCCTTCACGCTCTCGCACGTTACCTAGCTGTTCCAGAGCTTGACCAAACAATTCTTTGACGGCTTGTTTTAACTGCTCGGCATCCACTTCCGGTTCTCGAAGTACGCCGGGGTGGCACAGCACGTCGAGGGGAGATACTTGAGCGGGGTTGCCCATCAAGGCGCCGATCTGTTGGCTGGCATCTATATAACGCTTGGCCAGATCCAGGTTGAGATCCACCGATTGATTGTTATTTTCCAGTTGTAGCTGCAAGTAGCAGCCCACCTTACCCCTGTGCAGCTGCTTTCGGGCCTGTTCTCGAAGCGCCATCTCCAACTCGCGAACCGTCTCTGGCAAACGTATATCGAGTTCCAAGTGACGGTGGTTAACGGAGCGAATCTCCCAAGTGATGTTGCCCCAATCGTATTGGGCGGACTGGCGGGCAAAGGCGGTCATACTGCGGGGCATAAGAGTCTCAAAAAATAATGGTTATAAAGGTTGTATGTTAGCCGGGCCGGTTACTGGGTGCCAGTAGGGTAGGCGGTGTCAGTACTTGATCAATTTTCTTGTTTCCAAATGTAGGGGGAATTGTTATGTGCTATCAAAAAAACAGTATCAATCCGTATTCCTCCAACCGTTGATTCTTTGTGGATTTTGCCGGGAAAAATCGCTGTAGCCCTTGTCTGGCAAGGCTTTCAGGATTATGTATTTTTTGCATAACAGGTTGCGCATTCCGAATTTGACAGCTTGCGCCCCCGGAACCCTAAGATGGTAGAAACAAAGAAAGCCTATGTTGCGAACATCAGGGTGGTTGGTTTGCCTTTTTTGCAACGCAGCTTGCCAATATAAGTGATAGGGGGAATGGTTGTGAAAAACAAACTGGCTTACCAAGTACTGCCGATTACATTGTTTGCTTTGGATGGCATGTCGACGTTTGCCTATGGGCAGGAGGACAGCGCCAAAGAAGGTGCGAACAAGCGGGAAATTCAGGAGGAAGTGGTGGTTACTGGCACGCGGAGCTCGATTGCCAATTCCATTCTCAGTAAAAAAGATGCTGCCTCCATATCAGATTCGCTGTCTGCGGATGATGCCGGTCGCTTTCCGGATAACAACATCGCCGAAGCCCTGGCTCGTATTCCAGGTGTTTCTTTCCAGCGAGATAACGATACCAGTGACGGTGAATTCATTTCTATTCGTGGTTTGGATACATCGTTTAACACAGTTTTGAATGATGGACTGCGCCTGGGAACGGCAGATGAGTTTCGCCGCACACCGCTGAACGTTGTTAGCGGCGACGGAGTCAGCAATATCGTGGTGACGAAAGCACCTTTGCCAGAACACGCTTCAGAAGGCATTGGCGGTATCGTCGATATCCGTACTCGCGGCGCTCTTGAGCGCAGAGAAGGTGGCAGCATCAGCCTGGAGAATATCAATAACAGCTTTGCGGAAGATAACGGTTATCGTTACTCCGCCAACTTTGCCAAGCACTTTACCGAAGATTTTGGTTTTAATCTGTCGGCGTCATTCCGTCGGCGTTTTAGTGACAATTTGCAGATTAACCCGTCTACAACCGTGCCGGAAGTGCTGTTTCCGCAGACCTTTACAGCAGCGGATGGCTCAACAGTCGTTCTGGATGATGCCGATACCATTGAAGATGCATTAGAGCTAGTACCGACAGATTTTATTGACATTGAGAACTTTACTACCGAGCAAGTTGACTATGAAGCAGCAGATATTGAGCGAGATAACATCAACGTATCGGGTAGTTTTCAATGGAATGTCACTGATACTACCACGCTAACCCTCGGTGGCCGCTACAGTGAAACGGAAAGTGATGAAATTATTTCCAATATTGAATTCGATGTGGATAACGATGATTTCGACACAGTGGACGGTGTTGTAAGAAGAACTTTTGACGATCCCGAAATCACCTTCGAAGGTCAGATTGAAGATGAGTTTGAAAGTCAGTCATCAATTTTTCTGCGCGGTGAAACAGTGCTCGAAAAATGGACGTTCAATTATATTGCAGGTTCTTCCAGGGCATTCAGAGAAAACCCTATCCTATCGATCGATTTTACCAATGATTTTGATGATGTCCCGGGAGGCACTAACGATAACGCAGTAGCTTTTGCGCCTTTTAATTTGGACGCTAGCCCCTTTGTTGCACCGGTTCCGGGTGCTCAGGACGTGTTTACCAGGGCCCTTGATCCGTTTTGCTTGGATGATGACGGTGAAGCCTGTGGTGAAATCAATGACTTCGATGAAGAATTGCAAGATTCTGAGGAAAATAAACGCTTTTCACTTAAATTTGATGCTGAGCGTTCCTTTGATGACGACGGTGTATTGCAGAGTATTAAATTTGGCGTGCAGTACGAACGCTCCGAATTCACAGACTTGGTAATTACTTTATCTAATACAGATGACTTATTGAGCGAAACTGGTGAATACCTAGGAACAGTTGATACCTTTCCAGACAATAATGCTGTGGCAGGAGACTTAGGTGTCTTTACTCGCGATATTCGCACTTTTGGCCCCATTGATAACCCATTCGCAAATATCGGATTTAACGGTATTCCAGTATTTGATGGTGATGGCCTGCGCAATATACGCAACAACTTCCGTAATGGTTTTTTTGCATCTGGTGATGATCCTCAGAATGTTGAACTCACCGAAGCGGTTGAAAAATTTTACTCTGCTTATGTGCAAGCCAAGCTCAAATTTGGCGACTGGGATATTGTCGGCGGGTTCCGCATGGAACAATATCAGGCAGATTTGTCAGCTCCGGCAGATTTTACGGCCGGTGTATTTTTTGAAGAAACGCCCGGTAATGGCGATTCTGTAAATTTGACCCCGCCGGACTTGGAGCAAAATTTAACAGATACAGATAATTTTGAGTTCTTACCGCGAATAGCAGCGACCTATAATATTGCCGATAATCTGTTGTTCCGCGCGTCATACACCACTTCTATTGCACGGCCGACATTTGATCTCCTCGCTGCCTCCATCGAGGGTGACTTTGACGTTGATTTAAACGATGGTGTTGCAGCTGCTACGGCCACTTTGGCAGATGTTGACCAAGTTGAAGCAGATTTTGAGTTGGGCAACCCAGATTTGAAAAATGCTTATTCACAAAATTTTGACTTATCGCTGGAGTATTACATTGATGCTCAAAATGCTATAACCGCTGCTGTTTTTTACAAAAAAATTGATGATTTTATCTTCAGTAATTTTGCTACCGATACTAATTTCAATGCCGGCGGAAATTTTGATCCGGCTGAGCTGCTAAATAATGTTCCTTTTACTGGAGAAGGTGCCGCCTTAATTGATCAACTTGGTGGCTTTGACGCGTTACTAAGTTCTCCAAATGCGACAGTGAATATCATCCAATCTCAAAATGGTGGTAAAGCAGATGTCTTCGGTCTAGAACTTGGCTTTTATCATACATTTAGTTACTTGCCGGGTTGGTTGCAAAATGCAGGAGTTATTGCCAACTTTACTTTCCAAGAAAGCTCCACAGATATTAACTTAGGGTCTCTGGGTGATCCGGATCTTGCTGTAGATGATCCTGAGCAAAATATTTTAGTGCAACTTGGTCTGGCCGATATAGGGGATCCATTAATTCAGGAGTTCTCATTCTTTAATTCTCCTGAAGAAGTAGCCAATGTGGCACTGTTCTACGACAGTTCCGATTTCGAAGCGGCTCTCAGCTACCGCTATTCCGGTATACAGCTGGAAGAAATCGAAGCGTTTGGTATCAGCCAGTATCAGCAAGAAAGGGGTTTTCTGGATTTTACCGCCGAGTACAAACTGCGCAATCTGGATTTCGGCCCACTGAATCGTCTCACTTTTTACTTTCGAGCCAGCGATCTGACTGACAGCGGGCGTAAGTTTTCAGTAAACGAAACTCGTGGCCGTTCCGACCGCTTTAGTGACCTTGCCACTTACAATGGCCGGACTTTCCGATTCGGAATACGCGCGCGCTTTTAACTTCCTTTAAAGACGTGCTCCACTCGGAGCACGTCTTTGCATTTTAAGAGGTAACCCTATGCGTTATTTGTTCTTGGCAGCAGCGTGCTTGCTGACAGGTTTTTCTGCGGCTGCGGATCGAGAAAAGTCAGTAGTCACCGCAGTAGATATGGTTTCATTGCCATTGATATCAAACGTCAGCTTGGCCCCTAATGGTCGTTACGTGGTTTACACCCTTCGTGAGACAGATTGGGGCAAAAATCGCCACGTTGATAGCTATATTTTACACAACATAGAATCGGGAGAATCTCGAGAAATTCTCAAACCTGAGCGTAAGGGTGAACGATTTTCTACGGTCAATTGGTCGCCGGATAGCAAGCATTTTTTATTGCTTCGTGAGCAGGATTCAAAAAAGGAAGGTGTCGCTGATCAGCAGGCGTATCTTTACAATGTACGTAGGAACACTACTAGAAAGTTGACTCGTCACGAACTGTCTGTGCAGAACCCACTATGGGTAGCGGACGGCTCGGGTTTTTATTTTCGCAGTAACCAAAAAAAAACCAAGGTGGCTAATAAAAAGTACGCTACCGCCATCGAGGCTTACGATAACCCCACAAGTAGAGAGCTGTGGTTCTTTAGCGTTTCTGGAGGTAAGTCCGCACAGATAATCAGCGGTTCTTATACCGTAGGCGATTTTAATGTGGCCTCTGACAATGGCGATGTTCTGTACGCTCGTGCTCCCTCACGTCTCTCTGATGATCAGCAACAACGGGAGCTCTATCTCTTCTCGCCCGCCAGCAATCAAAGTCAACGTCTGACCAATAATAGCTACAGAGAGTCCAATGCCAAACTGTCTCCGAACGGGCAGTCTTTCGCTTACATCGCCACGGTAAACGACAGCGGTGAGCACTATTATCAAGACAACTTGTTTGTGCAGAAAGTTGGTGCGAAAAAAGCGCAATTAATTTTCCCTGAAGAAAATATAGAAGTGATGGATTATCACTGGACCAAAGATGGGAAAGCTGTGTTTGTGCTGGGTAATAGTGGCCTGCGCAACCAGCTGTATCGCTACGATCTTGGTAAGCAAAAATTAACCCAGATCACCCGCGGAGACCATGAGCTGGGCGCATGGAGCTTTAGTCCGCAGACAGGCACTCATGTTTTTAGATTGGAAAATTCGCTCAACCCTGGTGAATTGCATCGCCTTACCGCCGATGGTGAGCTGACTCAAATTACTCATGTGTACAAAGACTTTAACCAGAACAAACTGTTGGGCCACCAGGAAGCGTTTACCTGGAAGGGCGCTGACGGCAAAACCGTAGAGGGTTTACTGGTATACCCGGTGAACTACCAGCAGGGCGAGCGCTTTCCGTTGGTGACCATTACCCACGGTGGGCCTAGATCATCTTCGCAGTTTGGTTCTTGGAATGTGTCCCGCTCAATACCGGTTTTTTCCGGGCAAGGCTACGGGGTATTTTTGCCCAATCACAGAGGTGGCACTGGTTATGGTGATGAGTTTATGCGCGATATGGTGGGCGCTTATTTTCGCAATGCGGATAAAGATGTGATGTTAGGGATTGACGCATTGATTGATGCGGGCTTGGCAGATTCAAACAAACTGCTGAAACACGGTTGGAGTGCCGGGGGGCATATGGTCAACTGGCTGATTACCCAAACTGATCGGTTTAAAGCGGCGTCGTCTGGTGCCGGTGCTGCGGACTGGGATTCCATGTACGGTGAGAGTGATGTGCGCCATTCACGAACCTTTAATTTTGGCGGCTCTCCCTGGCAGAAAGATGCCCCTCTGGATGTGTATCGTCAGCAGTCACCAATGTATCAGGCCTACAAAGCTACTACGCCAACCCTGTTCTGGGCTGGTGAAAAAGATGTGCGAGTTCCGCCAACCCAGAGCATTTTGATGTATCGAGCGGTAAAAGCAGCGGGGGTTGATACTCATTTGTATATTGCTGATGGAGAGCCCCATAACTTTGGTAAGCCGCGCAACCAGCTTTTTAAAATTAACACTGAGCTTGGTTGGTACGGTCAATATATTGGCCAGCCATACCAGCCAACGTTTCCCGACGAAAAATAATGGACGACTGGTACCACCACAAGGTTTCCATATGCATGACAGCTAAATAAGAAGAGAGGATATTGTGACTCAGGTAAAGCGCCGTATTTTGGGGTTTAGTGATTCGCCATCGGTTTTTGTGCCTTCCTGGAAACCGGCTCACTTTTTCCAATTGATGTTAGATACGGTAGCGGCGGAAAACCCCAAAATTTATTACATAGGCGCCGCCAAGGCGGAAGACCCTCGCCGCATTATGGAGTTCTATAGTTTGGCCGCGCGCTTCCAGTGCCAGCCGGAGCTGTTTCGTTTGTTTGATATGAAAAGCGACGATCCGGACAGTTATTTCGCCGACGCGGATATTATTTTTATTGATGGTGGTGTAACACGAAATTTGCTGGCATTGTTTAATGAATGGCAAGTGGTGCCAGCGTTACAGGCGGCTTACCAGCGTGGTGTGTTGTTAGCGGGTGCAAGCGCTGGAATCTGTTTGTTGTTTGACTGGTGTATTACTGACTCCATCAAAACTCGTATACAACCTATGAGTTGCCTCGGCATTCTCTCAGGCAGTGTTTGCCCCCACTTCGACGTGCGTCAAGACCGGCGAGACATTATGCACACCCTAATGGTTACCAATAAATCGGCCCTGCCGGGCTTGGGGCTTGCGGATAAAACTGCGGCGCTATTTGTGGATGAAGTGTTTGAACGCGGTTTTACTCTAGATCCTGAAGCAGGAATACACCGGTTCCTGACCTCAGCTGATAAGGTGGAATTCCCTGAGCTGCAATCACTTTGAATGTGTTACTAACCTAGCATCTTATATTGTGAGAGTACCGGTTTTGCAGGAGCAAAACCGGTTCTAATGTTCTTTAAAAACTGCCAGCCATGGCCATCAGTTCTGCACACAGAATCGCACCGTAGGTGCCCAGGGCGTAGCCAAATACTGCCAGCAATACCCCTACCGGAGCCAGTGATGGGTGGAAGGCCGCGGCTACAATGGGCGCCGATGCTGCACCGCCCACGTTGGATTTGCTGCCCACAGCCAGAAAGAAAAACGGTGCGCGAATGGTTTTCGCCACAAATATCAACAGCCCGGCGTGAATAGCCATCCAGATAATGCCCACAACGATCAATCCCGGCTGTTCAAAGGCTTTCATTACATCCATTTTGGTACCGACAACCAATACCAGCAGGTAAATAAACAGGCTGCCAAATTTTGACGCGCCAGCCCCTTCCAGCTCTCGTAAGCGGGTAAAGCTGAGGGTTAAGCCGACAGTAGTAGCGGTGACCACAATCCAAAAGAAACTGCTGGTTAAAATGGTGTCCTTGGCAAAATCGATATTGCTGAAAAAAGGCGTGAAGGTATTGGCGGCTAAATGAGAGAGGCCTACGCCTCCGAAAGCAACTGCGAAAATGGCAGTTAATTTAGGAAAATCCAGGGGCTGCTCGCGGCTGCCATGATACTCTTCCAACTGAGCTTTGATCTGGTCAATGGCGCTGGTGTCGGCTTTCAGCCAGCGATCAATGGCGTCGCTTTTGCCAACGCCATAAAGCAAAACCGCCATCCACAGGTTGGCGACAATAATGTCCACCGTTACCATGGCAGAGTAGTTTTGCGGATTGTATTGGTACACCTCCAGCATGGCAGTCTGGTTGGCGCCGCCGCCGATCCAGCTGCCGGCTAGCGTTGCAAGGCCGCGCCAAACTGCGTCGCTATCACTGCCGCCAACGGTTTCCGGGCTTACTATGCCAACAATCAGGATAGCCAATGGACCGCCAATAACAATGCCAACGGTTCCGGTCAAAAACATGGCAATGGCTTTGTTGCCCAACCTGGCGATGGCTTTCAGATCGATGCTCAGAGTCATCAGCACCAGACTGGCGGGCAAAAAATAATTTTTGGCGATGCTCCAAAGCTGTGAGCCTTCCGAGGTGATCACCCCAAAAGTACTGAGCAGCGACGGTATCAGGTAGCACATCAATACCACGGGAACGAATTTGTAAAAACGACGTAATTTGGGGTTGTTGCTACTGGCGGTGTGAAAAATGAGTGCCAGAATAGTCACCAACAATCCGAAGGTGACCACATCGCTGCTAATAAGGGCGTGGCTGTTTTGCATAGGCGGTATCCTGAGAGTAAGGTGCTAACACAGTGCTCATCTAAGCGATGCGATAGCAAAGCTTCTTTTGAGAAACTCGGCAGATAGTGCAAAAGTGATTATAAGTTGGGAGGCTGGCAGCGTTGTGGCAAATCCGTAATAAGGCTATGCATGCCTTGCATAAGGTTTATTCAGTATCAACAGAATCGGGCGGTGAATAAAATATGGAACTGAAGTGGTTGCTGGATTTCGTCAGTCTTGCCAACTCTGGCAGCTTTTCCAAGGCGGCAGAAGATCGCCATGTTACCCAATCGGCATTCAGTCGTCGTATTCGCTCTCTTGAGGATTGGCTGGGCACCACTCTTGTGGACAGAACCAGCCACCCCATTTCGCTGACCAATGCCGGCTATCGTTTTGTGGAAACTGCCAACCAAACCATTCGGATTTTGTACAAAGTCAGAGAGGACTTCAGTACCACAGAGAGTGGTAAACGGCCAACTCTCACCATTGGCATTACTAATCACCTATCGGTGTATTTTTTCCCCGCTTGGTTCAAGTCCATGGAGAAGGATCTTGGGGATTTTCGCTTTCGCCTGTCATCGAGTATCAAAGGTGGTGTGGATTTTTACGAATCCTTGAAGCATCAAGAATTTGATCTTTTGATTGTCTACGGTGATTCCATCAGCCCAATTTCTCTGGATGCCAGCAAGTATGAATCCATTCAACTGGGCGAAGATATTTTATTGCCGGTTTGCTCCCGGGCCTTGCAGAATCGGGAGCTTTTTCAATTTCCAGGTACGCCTGAAAAGCCCATTCCTTATCTCAGTTACATGAATTACTCATCCGTCACTAAAATGATCCACGAGGTAACCACGAACAGTCTGACGCCTTTCTACTTTGAGAAAGTTATTGAAACCAGTACTGCCGAAGCAATTAAATCCATGGTGATGGAAGACTTTGGGGTTGGCTGGCTGCCAAAGTCCACAATTGAGCAGGAGCTGGAACAGGGTGAAGTAATTGTGCTGGGGGAGGGCGCATACAATATCCCCCTGAAGGTCGAAATTTATCGTTATATGGCCAATATTAAACCGGAAATTATGAATTTCTGGGATCGCCTTTCAAAAATCTATCAAACTTGAGCTTAAACAGTAAGACGTACTCTTTTAAACGTATTTTTAAAGTACCTTTATGCAATTCGTGCATATAGTGTGCGTCACACGGACATGCAGCGATAACGCTTGTTGAGTAAGCTAAATTTTCACTTTTTTAGCTACTTTTTGTCGACCACTGCCATGAACGCTTTATCGTCAGAAACTTCTCTCCAGGACAGTCAATCTCTGGACTACCACACAAAGTACCCGGCCGGGAAAATACAAACATCGTTGCCCAAAGCACTGAATTCCATGGCGGATTTGGCGATCGCCTATTCTCCCGGTGTGGCTGCTCCGGTACGTGCTATTGCGGCGGATCAAAGAAACGTCAACCGCTATACCGCCAGAGGCAATACGGTTGCGGTTGTCAGTAACGGCTCTGCCATTCTCGGCCTGGGTAACCTGGGGCCTTACGCCGCTAAACCAGTGATGGAGGGCAAGGCGGCATTGTTCAAACGCTTTGCCGATATCAATGCCGTGGACTTGGAACTGGATGTTGACAATCCCGACCATATTATCAGCGTTGTCAAAGCTCTGGAGCCCAGCTTTGGGGGCATTAACCTGGAAGATATATCCGCGCCAGACTGTTTTTATATCGAGGAAAAGTTGCAGGCGGCCATGGATATACCGGTATTCCATGACGACCAGCACGGCACCGCCATTGTGGTTTGTGCGGCTTTGTTGAAGGCCTGCGAAAAGCAACAGAAATGCTTGCACGAGTGCAAGGTTGTCATTAACGGCGCCGGTGCCGCAGCACTGGCAACAGCGAATATGTTGCTCGCCCTTGGCGTATCGGCACACCAGCTGACACTCTGCGATATTGTCGGCGTATTGCACAGCGAGCGCCGCCAAGACGTGCATGAATGGCACCGGCCATTTTTGCGGGAAACAGACGCACGCACGCTGGCAGAGGTGGCTCCCGGTGCGGATATTTTGATTGGCCTATCGGCCCGCGATGCTTTTAATCAGGATTTGATGGCAATGCTGGCTGAACGCCCCATTGTGTTTGCTCTGGCCAACCCGGAGCCGGAAATTCTGCCACCGGATGTGCTGGCGGTACGTCCGGATGCGGTGATTGCCACCGGGCGCAGCGACTATCCCAATCAGGTGAATAACCTGCTCGCGTTTCCCTTTGTGTTTCGGGGAGCGCTGGATGTGGGAGCGACGGCGATCACAGAAGCGATGAAAGTGGCTGCTGTCAAAGCTCTGGCACGAATCAACTGCCCCAAGGGCGATATCCTGCCGACCATTTTTAACCCCATGCTGGCGGAGGCGATTCCTGCCGCTGTTGCCAAAGCAGCGGTGGAAGATGGCGTCGCTCAAATAATGGAAAAACAGGCCCCGGAAATACTGGCAGACCCGGGCTACGAATTTATGCAGCCGATGCCGGAAGCGGAAGGTGCTGTTCGCCTTGAATGCGACCCTCTGGGGGAAGTGCCTGTGCCCGCTGCCAGTTATTTTGGCCCACAAACGGTGCGGGCTCTCCGCAACTTTCCCATATCGGGGAACAAGATCGCTGATATGCCGGAGTTGTTGTTGGCATTGGCCTGGGTAAAAAAATCCTCAGCGCTCACCAACAAGCGCCTCAAACTGGTGGATGCTGCAGTGGCCAATGCCATTATCGCCGCCTGCGACGAAATCATCGCCGGTCGCCACCATCACGATTTTTGTGTTGACGTGATTCAGGGTGGTGCGGGTACTTCCACCAATATGAACTGCAACGAAGTGATTGCCAATCGTGCCCAGGAAATTATGGGTTACGAGCGTGGCCGTTACGACATTGTGCACCCGAACGATCACGTGAATTGTAACCAGTCCACCAACGACAGCTATGCCACGGCGGTTCGTATTGCCGTGCATCAGCTGAGCGCACGTTTGGAGCAGGGCCTGAATCAGTTGGCTCTGGCCATTGAAGAAAAGGCGGTTGAATTTGCTCATATTCCCAAACTGGCTCGAACCCAGCTCCAGGATGCGGTGCCCATGACCTTGGGGCAGGAGTTCAGAGCCTTTGCGGAAACGTTGTTCGAAGACGTCAGTCGCGCCAGCGAAATCAAATCCCTTTTTCTTGAGGTCAACCTTGGCGGAACCGCCATTGGCACCGGTGTTGGTGCCAATCTGGATTACCAGAGCCGGGTTGTGGCGGTGCTGTGTGAAGTATCCGGGTTGCCGTTTCGCGCCAGCAAAAACCGCATTGAAGCAACTTGGGATATGGGGGCGTTCACACTGTTCAGCGGTATGTTGAAACGTCTGGCCATGAAGCTGTCGAAAATTTCCAACGATTTGCGCTTGCTGTCCTCCGGGCCAGCCGGAGGAATCGGCGAAATAAAATTACCAGACCGGCAGCCGGGCTCGTCCATTATGCCTGGCAAGGTAAACCCGGTGATTCCCGAAGTGGTGAACCAGGTGTGCTTTCGGGTATTCGGCATGGATACTGCAATCACCTTTGCCGCCGAGGCCGGGCAGCTGCAGCTGAATGCCATGGAGCCGCTGATTCTCTACAGTATTCACGAGTCCTGCTCACTGCTGCTCAATGCCATGGCAACCCTCAAAGATAACTGTATCGCTGGTATCGAAGCCAACGAGGCGCGCTGCTTGAAAAATCTGCAAAACAGTACCGCATTGGCGGTTAACTTGGTGTCGGTTATTGGCTACGAGCGCGCTGCTAGCATCGCCAAGCAAGCCCAGGCTACTGAGCAGGCTTTTGTGGAATATCTCAAGGACAACCACCCTGAACTACTCGGGTTTGTTGATAATGCCAACCCGGCTTCTGGAGGATAAGTAATGACCGTATTAATTCGCTCAATTCTGGTTATGCTCGGTGTTCTGTGTTTTGGGGCTTATGCGAAGGATTCAGCTACGGAAAATACCGAACAGGCAGGTGTCGATTGGACGCCAGGTCTGACCCATATGTATTTCAGCGATTGGGCCGGACCGAGGATTCCGGTTTGGGTTTACGTGCCGCCGACGGTCGACACGGAAACTGCCCCTGTTTTATTTATGATGCACGGTGCCAAAAGGGGAGCTGCTCGCTATTTGTCCGAGTGGGACCAGGTGGCGGATAGAGATGGCTTTATCGTGGTGGCGCCGGAATTTAATCGCGAGACATTTCCCAAGTCTCGCCAGTATCAGCGCGGCAATGTATTTGATGCCGAAGGTGCTGAAATTCCTGAGTCAGAATGGACGTTTTCAGCCATTGAGGCCATTTTTGATCACCTGAAGCAACAGTTAGGCAGCAAGCAGCAGCGCTATACGCTTTATGGCCACTCTGCAGGTTCACAGTTTGCTCATCGCTACCTGCTGTTTGTGGAGCAGACGCGGGCCAAACGCTTCTTGCCCGCCAATGCCGGTTGGTACACCTTTGCCGACCTCGATATCGACTACCCTTATGGCCTGAAAGGCAGCGGTGTCAGTGAATCGCAGCTGAAAGCGGCACTGCAAAAAGACGTGGTGGTGTTGCTCGGTAATAAAGACAATAACCCCAATCACAACAGTCTAAAGCGCAGCGGCGGTGCTGATGCCCAGGGCCCTCACCGTTATGCCCGCGGCTTGGCGTTTTATGAAAACGCTCGCAAGAACGCCAAAGAATACGGCGTTCCCTTTGGTTGGACCCTGCGGGTGATTGACGGCGTGGCCCATAAAAATGGTGGGATTGCGGCAGCGTCTGGGGATTTGGTGCGCTGATACTGTAAACCAGCAAAGTGCTTTTGCTGGGGCATGGAAAAACGGGGTAGAATTCGCGCGCTTCTCACATACAACAGGATTTGCCCTATGACCCGCCCCAGCGGCCGCCGCCCGGAACAACTTCGCCCCGTTAAAATTACCCGCCATTACACCAAGCACGCCGAAGGTTCGGTGTTGGTGGAGTTTGGTGACACCAAAGTGATTTGCACCGCCAGTGTGGAAAACGGTGTGCCACGCTTTCTGCGTGGCAGTGGTCAGGGTTGGGTAACGGCGGAATATGGCATGTTGCCCCGCTCCACTGGCGACCGCATGGGCCGTGAAGCGGCTCGTGGCAAGCAGGGTGGGCGTACCTTGGAAATCCAGCGCTTGATCGGCCGTTCGCTGCGTGCCGCAGTGGATTTGCAGGCTCTGGGTGAAAACACCATCACCATCGATTGCGATGTGATTCAGGCAGATGGCGGTACCCGCACGGCTTCTATTACCGGTGCCTGTGTGGCTCTGGTGGATGCCATCGAGCATTTGCGCAAACAGGGAAAAATCAAAGCCAAAGGCACTCCATTGAAAAGCATGATTGCCTCCGTATCTGTGGGCATTTATCAAGGCATGCCGGTGCTGGACCTGGATTACCCGGAAGACTCCAACGCAGAAACCGACATGAACGTGGTGATGAATGCGGAAGGTGGTTTTATCGAGGTGCAGGGTACCGCTGAAGCAGCACCGTTTACAGCGGAAGAAATGGCGCAGATGATGGATTTAGCCAAACTGGGGATTACCCAGTTGGTGAATGTGCAGAAGATGGCACTGGCGCAGCCTTAATAAAGCTGCGGGCTACGGGCGTCGGGCTGCGAGCAGATCGAGCAAGTCTGTCATTCTGAGCGCAGCGAAGAATCTATTACTAGTGGCGAGAATTAGATCCTTCGCTACGCTCAGGATGACAATGATCGTGATGCTCACTCGGGCTGCTCGTAGCCAGTAGCTCGCGGCTCGAAGCTTGTTTTAAAGCTCTTCAATATCGTAATCCACAATCACCGGTGTGTGGGCGGAAAACTCCTTTGCTTTGTACATAATCGCGTATTCCACCAGTGGTGCCAGCTCGTTGGACACCACTTGGTAGTCTACGCGGCGGCCGTCCCCTTGGCCGATCTTGCCACTGGGCCACCAACTGAATTCATCAGTATCTGAGTTGCCCCGGCGAAAGGCATCGCAATAGCCCAGGTCGCCAAAAAGGGCGTTCAGCCAGCTGCGTTCGCTGGTAAGAAAGCCGGATTCTTCCCGGTAGTCGTCAGGGTTTTCGAGATCATTGTCGTTGTGGGCAATGTTCCAGTTGCCGCAAATAATGTAGCTGCGCCGCTTGTGAGAAATTTTTTCCAAGTGAGCCTGCAGGTCGTTAAAAAACTGGCGTTTGACGTCTTGGGATGGCGTGCCAGTGATGCCCACCGGTGCCAACAGGGAGCCGACGCTGGTATGGGCAAAGTCGGCTTGTAAGTAGCGGCCTTTCATGTCTTCGCCACTGGCGAACCCAAAGCCGTACATCAGGGCTTTGGGCATTTCCCGGGTGTAAATAGCCACGCCATTGGAGTTGGGCTCGGCATCGCCAAAGAAGTAGGCAAAGTACCCCTCCAGTTCAAATTGTGGCTGCCATTCCAATTCGTGTTCCTGGGCTTTCAGGTTCTGCAGGCAGATAATGTCTGCATCCTGGGATGCAAGCCAGGCAAACAGGCTGCGTTCAGCGGCCTGGTGAATTCCGTCGGCGCAGAGGCTGATTATGCGCATAGTCACCTTTGTGCGTTGTGGTCAGACTGGATGCCGGTGGTTTTATTATGCGTGGGGCCTAACCCTGAGAAGCTTATGTAACGGCTTGTCTGTCCGTGTATCATACCCGACAATCCACATGGCAAAAAATCGTGCTTTATAAATAGACCGCAACGGCGCTGGTTTGTGCACGATTACGCAGTATTATCGTTAATCATCGGGTGGTTGTGGTGTACAGAAGTGGCGATAATAACCACTCACCCTACTTATAAGGTAGACCTATGCAAGCCTATCAGCGAGAATTTTTGCAACTCGCGATTGCCGAAAATGCGTTGAAATTCGGCGAATTCACCTTGAAATCAGGGCGTGTGAGCCCTTACTTCTTTAATGCCGGTGAGTTTCACAGCGGCGCTTCGCTGGCGGCATTGGGGCGTTTTTACGCGGCGGCCATCGAATCAGCTGGTGTGCAGTACGACTTGTTGTTTGGCCCTGCTTACAAAGGTATACCGTTAGCCTCCACCACTGCGGTGGCGTTGGCTGATCAGCACAGCAAAAGTGTGCCCTATTGCTTTAATCGCAAAGAGGCGAAAACCCATGGCGAAGGTGGCTCCCTGGTTGGTGCCAAACTTCAGGGGCGAGCACTGATTGTGGATGATGTGATTACCGCAGGAACCGCCATTCGTGAAGTCATGGACATTCTTGCTCAGCACAACGCCGAGGCCGCAGGGGTTGTGGTGGGGTTAGATCGAAAGGAAAAAGGCCGCGGTGAATATTCAGCAATTCAGGAAGTAGAGCAGGAATTTGGTGTGCCGGTGATTAGCATTGTAACCATTGATCATATTATTGATTACTTGCGGGAAGATCGCGATCGGGCCCACACACTGTCCCAGATTATTGACTACCGCAGTCAGTACGGTGTTTAAACGATGAACTCGGAAGTACAAAGGAAAGTACCTGGTATTTTACTGTCGCTGCTTTTAGTGGTGAGCTTGCTGGCGCTGGAGTTACCCAGTGGCGCCTATGCTCAAGACGCTGGAGGGCGCTTATATCGTTATCGAGACGCTCAGGGAAATGTGGTGATTTCCACCAATATTCCCAAGGAGTTCGCTGCCCAGGGTTACGATATCCTCAACAACGTGGGCAAATTGCTGCAAACCGTGGAGCCCCATGTGGTGATGACGGAGGAGCAAAAAGCAGCCAAGCTGCGTTTGCAACAGCAGCAAGTGGAGGACCAGTATCTGCTGAAGAGCTACAGCTCTGTCTCGGAGATTGAAGCCGCTCGTGATCGCAAGCTGGAAAGTCTGGCTCGTGATATTGCTCTGATCGAAAGCAATTTGAAAAGTACGCGTCAACAGCGCAACCACGAAGAGCGCAAGGCCGCTGACTTCCAGCGTGGTGGTAGGGTTGTCTCTGAAGCGGTAGTCAGAATGCTCAGCGAGCTGGAGCGCCGCGAGTCTGATGCCACTCAGGCATTGGTTCAGCGCCGGGAAGAGTCAGAGCGTGAAAAGCAGCGTTACAACGCCTACATCACTCGCTATAAACAGCTGACCCAATAGGTGTCAGTGCCTATTGTTGCTCATCACTCTCAGTGGTGAATGAAGAGCCCCTGAGTGACCAGAGACCACTGATCCTGCCACCCTTCGGTAGGGGATTTCTTGAAGTTGCTGCGTACAAATTGACTGATACGGCCCTCAGCGAGAGCCAACATAAGATTGGCACAGCTGCCGGTTGGCAGGCTGGTGCGTATCCCTTGAGTAATTTCTGCTTCCCGCAATACCTGCTTGATCTGGGTTTCCATGCGATCAAACAATTGCACCACTCGGGTGTGCAGACGCTCGGTTTCGCCGGTTAGTGCATCGCCATTGAGAATACGAGTAATCCCCGGGTTGCGCTCAGCAAAGGCCAACAGCAGGCTGAGGATGCGTTGGCAGCGGGTTTCTACGGTTTCACCCTCCGCCAAGATACGATTAATGCGGGTGAACAGGGTTTCTTCAATAAAGTCGATCAAGCCCTCATACATTTTGGTTTTGCTGGGGAAGTGCCGATACAGGGCCGCTTCAGAGACGCCGACCTCTCGGGCCAGGGCTGCAGTGGTGATGCGCGCACCGGGAGCACTTTCCAGCATCTTTGCCAGTGATTGAAGAATCTGTTCGCGGCGAGAGATAGGGGGCTCGGTGGTGCTCATTGAATGGCTTGGATCCAGAGTTAGTTGAGGTTGAGTGTCAGCTGGGGCGCAAGAGCCAGTAGCTCGCTGGATAGGCGATCTTTCATGGCTTGCAGGCTGTCTTCGTCATTGCCTTCAAAGCGCAGGGTCAGCTCTGCAGAGGTGTTGGAGGCCCGTACCAGGCCCCAGCTGTCGCCGGCTTCAATACGCAGGCCATCAATGTCGATGATCTTGCAATCCTCAAAAGCTTCGCTGTTGGCTAAAGCCTCCACCAGTGAGAACTTGTCCGCTTCTGGTACGGTCACCCGGTACTCATTGCTGGCGACGGCTTTGGGCAGTGTGCTTACTATATCGTCTAGGCTCTGTTCTCGCAGACTGATGATTTCTACTAAGCGGGCAGCGGCATACATGCCGTCGTCAAAGCCAAACCAGCGATCGTTGAAGAAAATATGACCGCTGTATTCACCCCCTAACGGGGCATCCAATTCACGGACTTTTTCACGCATAAAAGAGTGGCCGGTTTTCCAAATTACGGGTCGGCCGCCGTAGTTACCAATCAGTGCATTGAGGCGTCGAGTACTTTTTACATCGAATACCACATCCGCCCCAGGTTGGCGGCTGAGCACGTCTCGGGCAAAGATCATCAGCAGTTCATCGGGCCAGACAATGCGGCCACTGGCGGTGACGGCGGTAATGCGGTCGCCATCACCATCAAAAGCCAGACCCAGGTCGGCCTCCTGGTGTTTGACCATTTGAATCAGGTCTTGCAGGTTTTCTGCCACCGAGGTGTCTGGTGGGTGGTTGGGGAAGGTACCATCTACGTCGCAGTGCAGTGGCGACACATCGCAGCCCATTTGCTCCAGCAGTAAAGGGGCGATGGGGCCTGTGACTCCGTTGCTGGCATCCACCACCACCTTCAGTTCATCGGCAGGCACTGCGTCGTCACTGATGTGTTCGATGTAGTCGTCCACCAAGTCCACCTGGCTTTGTTCCCCTGATCCGTCCAGGTAATCCTGGGCAATAATGCGCTGACGCAGGCTTTTGATCTGTTCAGGTGTCAGTGGCACACCGTTGATGGACATTTTAAAGCCGTTGTATTCCGGCGGGTTGTGGCTGGCGGTGACAATGACACCAGAGTCGGTTTCTTCCAGGTGGTTGATGGCGAAATTCATTAGCGGCGTTGGCGCCTGACCCAGGCAAATGACATTACAGCCACTGGCGCGAATGCCTTTCAGCAGTGCCTGGTAAAGTCCAGGGCTGCTGGTGCGGCCATCGTGAGCGGCTACCAAGCTGGTTTGGTTGCTTTGTTGGGCGATGGTGCCCAGGGCTTGGCCGATGTGGGTGGCTAGCTGTTCGCTGATTTGCTCATCGTAGCGACCGCGAATATCGTAGGCGCGGAAAATTTCATCGGACAGGGCGTCTTCGCCCAAAGGTTCCGCAGCTGCTTTGCCGGCAGCGGCTTGCGGTGCATCACTGTTGTTGAGGTCGAACACATCATCGTCTTGTGGTGGCTCGGCCTCTGTCTCGTCTGCAGCTTGGTTGTTTGCGGCTGAGGCGCTGGGAATAGTGGACAGGAATGAGGTGGCAGAGGCCAATTCGTCGGCTTCTTTTTGTTGCTGCTGTTTGCGTTTGTCCTGTTTGGCCTTAATCTCCATGCCCCTTCGGACGGCCAGGCGAGTTCCCACCCAGACGCCGATCAGCAGGGTAACTGCCAGTACGCTGTAAAACAGCCACAGCTCTGTTTCGCTGGCACGAAGTTGGTCGAGAGAGGGTTTAAATGCCAACTTCCAGTGAGGCAGTTGGGTGTCAACCTGATAAGAGGGGGATTCGCTCTCTGCATTGCCAGTGGTGACGAATGCTCGAGAAGCGCTGCCGGGCAAATGCTGGGTTAACTTGACTTGTCCGGAGGTCCGACCATCGGCAAAACGGCTGGCCAGGTGTTTTGCGGGGAAGCTCACCAGCAAGCAACCCATGAGCTGTTGGTCCTGTTTGCCGGTGACCGCTGACATCATCAAAATATGCCATTCACGATCCATAAGCATGGCTTCTGGCAATACCTGCTCACCGTTCAATACGCGGCGTGCCAGATCCAGCGCCACAAAGTTGAGCTTGCGGCTGTTTCCTGTATCGGCGCTGGTGATCAAGCGGCTGTATTGCGCTCCTTGCATCAGCTCAGTAACGCTGTTTTCCAGCTTTTGACGATCGTTTTCGCTGGCGCTCAGGGCCATGGCCGTCAATGGCCGGGACGCCAGCGATTGCAATTGCTGCAGTTGCTCGTCAATGAAGTGATTGGTGGTTCGCACCGCCGCGTTGGCGCCTTGCTCGGCCAACGCCTGGGCTCGCTGTTGAGCCGGATCGGCGATGATCGTGGTATACAGGTGATAGCAGGCAAACAGCATGAGCGCGAACAGCACCAGCGCGCCGTATAGGGCGATCGAGGAGTCCGTTTTCAGCAGGGATTTGTTGGTGTTTTTTTCTGCCATGCTGTGTTTGTCTTTGTCCGTTTAGGTTGCCAACAACGTGGCAAAGCGCTGGATCAATTCCCTGGCCAGTATCTGTTTATTGAGCTTGGGCAAGGTTTCAATGCCGTTGCTGCTGACTACGGATACCTGGTTGTCGTCACTGTTAAAGCCAATGCCATCGCAGCAGATATCGTTTGCGATGACCAGGTCCAACTTTTTCCGTTCCAGCTTGCCACGGGCATATTGTTCCAGATTCTCACTTTCGGCGGCAAAGCCAATGGTTGTGGGCCTGGGTTCCATCGCTGCCACTGATGCGACAATATCCGGGTTCTTGGTGAGTTGCAAAGTAATCTCATCGCCGCTTTTCTTGATTTTTTGCTCCGCCATCTGTACCGGACGGTAATCGGCGACCGCAGCGGTGGCAATAAATAGGTCAGTACCTGCGGCGTGCTCTATGGCGGCGCTGTGCATATCCAGGGCGCTGACGACCCTAACGGTGGTAACCCGATCCGGTGGCGGCAAATTTACCGGTCCGCTAATCAGTACTGTGTCTGCTCCGGCTTCTGCGGCGGCTTCTGCCAAGGCATAACCCATCTTGCCAGAGCTGTAATTGCTGATGTAGCGCACGGGGTCCAGTGGTTCACGGGTTGGGCCGGCGGTAATCACCACCCGCTTGCCGGCCAGGGCTCCACTGGTAAACAGGCTGGCTGCATGCTCCACCAGTTCCAAGGGCTCCAATACCCTACCTGGGCCTACATCGCCACAGGCCTGTGATCCTTCCGCTGGGCCGAATATATGGATATTGCGCTCTGCCAGCTGGGTCAGGTTATCTTGTGTGCTTTGGCTGCGATACATCGCCTGGTTCATAGCCGGGGCCACAGCGATGGGGGATGGGCAGGCCAGACAAAGTGTGCTGAGCAAGTCGTTGCCCTGGCCTTGAGCCAGGCGTGCCAGAAAGTCGGCGGAAGCGGGGGCCACCAGCAACAAGTCGGCCCAGCGAGCCAGCTCGATATGGCCCATAGCGGCCTCTGCCTCTGGATCCAGTAGTGAGGTATGCACCGGGTTACCAGACAGTGCTTGCATGGTCAGTGGGGTAATAAATTCGCACGCAGCTGGTGTCATTACCACCTGCACTTCCGCACCGGCGTCTTGCAGGCGGCGCACCAAGTCGGCGCTTTTGTAAGCGGCAATACCTCCGCTCACACCAAGAAGGATGCGTTTGTTGGTTAGGGACGTCATTGGGTTTCCTGAAAGGGTACAACAAAAGCGCTAAGATACCTGTTAGCTGCTCATATGAAAAGTCGCTGTTGCGAATCTGCGCGAATGTTTGACTGAGCAGTGGCCAATATATAGTTGACAGTAAGTGTTCACTGACTTGTTAGCTATATTGAGAAAACGGAATTTCACAGGGAAGAATTATGGTTATTCAGGATTGGCCCGAGTGGGAACGCCCCAGGGAAAAGTTGATTCGACAGGGCGCAGCAGCGCTGTCAGATACCGAATTGCTGGCGATTTTTTTGCGCACCGGCAGTGCTGGTAAAACCGCAGTAGACCTGGCCAGGGAAATGCTGGCTCACTTTGGCAGTCTGGTGTCACTGCTGCAGGCGGACTGCCGGCAATTTTGCCAACTCAAGGGATTGGGCAGTGCCAAATACGCACAGTTACAAGCGAGCCTTGAGCTGGCTCGTCGTCATTTGCAGGAAGCGATGGAGCGCGAGCAGGTGTTCACCAGCCCAACGGCAGTTTCATCCTATTTGCGCCTGCAATTGCAATCTCGTCAACAGGAGGTGTTTGCCGCCCTGTTTCTCGATTCCCAACATCGCCTTATTGCGTTTGAAGAGCTGTTTTACGGCACAGTGGATGGCGTGGCGGTGTATCCCCGTGAAGTGGTGCGACGAGCGCTTCACTACAATGCTGCATCACTTATCTTTGCTCATAATCACCCGTCCGGTATGGCTGAACCCAGCCAGGCGGATGTGGCGATTACCCAGCAGTTAAAGCAAGCGTTGGCTCTGGTAGACGTGAGGGTTTTGGATCACATAATTGTTGGGGTGGGGCAGGTTGTGTCCTTAGCTGAGCGAGGAAAGCTTTGAGAAAGCAGCGTGCCTGCTCAATGCACTTGCCTCCCGCAGCTGATAATTTATTTGCTTGTATCAGGGCTTTCTGGTATAAATCGCGCCTCTTTTGGGTTGGCCCTTTTGGTAACGGTTAATAGCTGCCCGCTGGCCCGCTGAAATTACAGTAAATTCAAGACCATTGCCCCGACTGAAATCGGCCGTGGCGGTGAAGTAACAGGCTATAGAGGCAACGTCATGTCTAAAGTATGTCAGGTTACCGGCAAGCGCCCGATGACCGGTAACAATGTATCTCACGCCAAGAACCGCACCCGTCGTCGGTTCGAGCCGAACCTGCACACCCACCGCTTCTGGGTGGAAGGCGAAAAGCGTTTTGTAAAACTGCGTGTTTCCACTAAGGGTATGCGTATTATCGACAAGAAGGGCATCGACCAGGTGCTGACTGAAATCCGCGCACGCGGCGAAAAAGTTTAAAGCGCCCGCGGCGTTTTTTGTAAAGGAGAAGGCTTATGGCCAAGTCAAACCGTGACAAGATCAAGCTGGTATCCAGTGCTGGAACCGGCCACTACTACACTACTGACAAGAACAAGCGCACCAAGCCGGAAAAGTTGGAAATGAAAAAGTACGATCCAACCATCCGTCAGCACGTGATGTATAAAGAAGCCAAGATCAAGTAAGAGATTGCGTTTTGAAAAAAACCCGGCCCTGGCCGGGTTTTTTTATGGCTGCTGTTTGTTGGATCTATTGGTGGCCGTGTCGAGATTGAGAAAGTATCGCCCATAAAAAAGCCCGGCTGGAGCCGGGCTTTCAATCTGCTAAAGCGAGAAGTTACTCTTCTTTAAAGCTCAGGGTAATGTCACCGTGAGCCACTTCTGCTTCCCGCGCCTGGTCGGCAATGCCGATAAATACTTTTGAAGGAGCCTGGGGGTGGGCCTGAACAATAACCTTGGCTTCCGGGTTTTCCGCTTTCATGCGCTCAATGTTGGCGCGAACCGAGCGGATATCAACCAAACGCTTCTTCAGCAGGATCTGGCCGTCAGCAGTCACTTCAAAGACAACGTTTTTAGGCTTGTTGTCGTCTTCGGGTGGTGGGCTGTCGTTGGAAGGTGGTTTGTTGAGATCGATCCCCGATTCTTTCACAAACGATGCTGTCACAATAAAGAAGATCAGCATGATAAATACAACGTCCAGCATCGGTGTCAGATCAATTTCTGATTCGTCCTCTGCCTTTCTGCGCTTACCTAAAGCCATTGATTACCCCTACCCTTAAACTCTTGAGTGAGTCGAGCAAACGGCAAAATTCCGTTGTCGCCCACAAAATTCTATTGTGATGGATTGTTTAGCGCCGCTAGTATGCCAGAGTTATTTTTATTGTCACAGTGTAAAGGCCATAAAAAATGCCTGAATTACCGGAAGTTGAAACCACTCTGAGGGGCATTTCCCCTTACACCACCCATAAGAGGGTACAGGCTGTGGCGGTGCGTCACCGTCAGCTGCGTTGGCCCGTACCCGACGATTTGGAGCAACAGTTGCTTGGCCACAAGGTTCAATCTCTGTGGCGGCGAGGCAAATATTTGTTGTGGCAGGTCGGTAACGGCCATTTGCTGATGCACTTGGGTATGTCTGGCAGCTTGAGAGTGGTGCCTGTCGACCAGCCTGTAGGCAAGCACGATCATCTCGATATTGAAATGAACAACGGGCGCGCTATACGTTTTACCGATCCTCGTCGTTTTGGTGCGGTTTTGTGGGTGGATGGAGAGCCTCTGCAGCATTCTTTATTAAAGGCTCTGGGGCCTGAGCCTTTGAGCGATGATTTTGATGGTGACTATTTGTACAGCTGCTCCCGGCGCCGCAAAGTACCCGTTAAAAGCTTTGTGATGAACAGCAACGTGGTGGTGGGTGTGGGAAATATTTACGCCAACGAAGCCCTGTTTGCTGCGGGTATTCACCCCTTGCGTGAGGCTGGGCGAATCTCTCGCGCCCGTTACAGAGTGCTCGCTGGTACGATCAAAACGGTGTTGGCTCGCGCTATCGAGCAAGGCGGTACGACCTTAAAAGATTTTGTGGGTGGTGATGGTAAGCCGGGGTATTTTGCCCAGCAGCTATCCGTGTACGGGCGGGGAGGTGAGCCTTGCCTTCAATGCGGTGCAGCCTTAAAAGAGGTTCGCTTGGCCCAGCGAACAACCGTGTACTGTGGGTACTGCCAGCGTTAAGATCTTTTGTGGCTGGGCAGGCAATACGTTTAGTCAAATAAGCGCTGTTGCAGGATGTCCTCTTCGCCATCTTCAACAATAGCTTGTCCCATCTCATAGCGCCGCTTTCGCAGTGCGCAGGCATGTACAATTTTGCGCTTTATCGGGTCGTCCAAGCTGTTCCAGTGCTGGCGTTCATCCCGGCTTCGAAAGCAGCCATAGCAATAGCCACGGGGGCCGCTTTTACACACGCCCTGGCAGGGGTTGGGGATTTCAAAAAATTCACGTTGTTCCACGCTCCAACTGTAACCCCATCGTAAAAAAAATGCTGCTACCGGCTTATTTGAGTACAACCATGGGGTTAGCAAAGGCCGATTTTTCAGTTGAATTTTGCAGTGTCTTTCCCCGCTGTAGGCTTTTGGGTGAGTGCTTACTTACATCCTGTTTTGTGGTGACCGTTGAAATGAACGCCGTTCAAAAAATACCTACATATAGTGTTGCCACCATTTAATGAACACACTATATTGTGTGTCCAACGGGGTGGCTAATCTCTACAGATTTCCAATAAATTACCGATAAATAGTGCTAAGCAAAGGAATTTGCGGCTAAAAGTGCCTAAATGGACGCTATCCGTCATATTTCTCAAAATAAAAACGTCGTCAGAGCGATAACTTCACCAAAAATGGGTAAATCATGAATAGCAGCGATCTGAAAGTGACCAAGCGGAATGGCCGTACGGAAGCCATTGATCTGGACAAAATCCATAAAGTCGTCGAATGGGCTGCAGCGGGTTTGGACAACGTGTCAGTGTCCGAAGTGGAATTGAAAGCACACCTGCAATTTGTCGATGGCATTAAAACCGCTGATATCCACGAAACCCTGATCAAGTCCGCCGCTGACCTGATTTCAGAAGAGCGCCCGGACTACCAATACCTGGCGGCACGGTTGAACATTTTCCACCTGCGCAAGAAAGCCTACGGCCAATACGAGCCGCCCACGCTCTACGAGCACGTAGCCAAACAGGTAGATGCCAAGCGCTACGATGCCAATCTGCTGACGGATTACACCCCGGAAGAATTTGATGAAATGGACTCTTTCCTGGATCACTGCCGGGATCTCAAGTTCAGCTACGCGGCGGTCAAACAGCTGGAAGGTAAGTATCTGGTGCAGAACCGGGTAACTGGTGAGATTTTTGAGAGTCCGCAGTTTCTCTATGTATTGATTGGCGCTTGTTTGTTTGCCAGCTATCCGCAACAAACCCGTATGGACTACATCCGCCGCTTTTACGATGCGGTGTCCACTTTTAAAGTGTCTTTGCCAACGCCAATTATGTCCGGCGTGCGCACGCCTACTCGCCAGTTCAGCTCTTGCGTACTGATTGAGTGTGGCGATTCTCTTGACTCCATCAGTGCTACCTCCGCTGCCATTGTCCGTTACGTAAGCCATCGCGCTGGCATTGGTGTGAACGCCGGTAAAATTCGCGCGCTGGGTTCCGAAATTCGCGGCGGTGAGGCGTTTCATACCGGTTGTATCCCCTTTTACAAACACTTCCAGACGGCGGTCAAAAGCTGCTCCCAGGGTGGAGTACGTGGTGGCGCCGCTACACTGTTCTACCCCATTTGGCACCTGGAGGTGGAATCCTTGCTGGTATTGAAAAACAACCGTGGGGTGGAAGAAAACCGCGTTCGCCACCTGGACTACGGTGTGCAATTCAACAAGCTGATGTACGAGCGCCTCATTAAAGGGGGCGACATTACCTTATTCAGCCCTTCCGATGTGCCCGGCTTGTACGATGCGTTTTTTGAAGATCAGGAAAAATTTGAGCAGCTTTACCGCCAGTACGAGCAAGACGACAACATTCGCAAGAAGAGCCTGAAAGCGGTGGATTTGTTCAGCCAGTTTATGCAGGAGCGCGCGTCCACTGGCCGTATCTATCTGCAAAACGTGGATCACTGCAACAACAACGGCCCCTTCGACCCCAGCAAAGCGCCGGTGCGCCAGTCCAACCTGTGTCTGGAAATTGCTCTGCCTACCGCGCCGCTGGAAGACATCAACGACACCGACGGTGAGATTGCCCTGTGTACACTGGCGGCCTTTAACCTGGGTGCGTTGGATTCGCTGGATGACTTGGAAGAACTGGCCGATTTGCTGGTACGTGCCCTGGATAGCTTGCTGTCCTACCAGGATTACCCGGTAGCCGCGGCGGAAAAAGGCTCCATGGACCGCCGCACCCTCGGCGTCGGCGTGATTAACTACGCCTACTATCTGGCCAAAAATGGCGCCAAGTACTCTGACGGTTCAGCCAATGGTCTTACCCATCGTACTTTTGAGGCCATTCAGTACTACCTGCTGAAGGCGTCTAACCAGCTGGCTCGGGAATTTGGCACCTGCCGCAAATTTGAAGACACCCGTTACGCTCAGGGCGTATTGCCCATCGACAACTACAAGAGCGACCTGGACACTATTTGCGACGAACCTCTGCACTTGGATTGGGAAGGCCTGCGCCAGGATATCGTTCGCGATGGTTTGCGCAATTCTACCTTGACGGCGTTGATGCCCTCAGAAACGTCCAGCCAAATCAGCAATGCCACCAACGGTATTGAGCCGCCACGGGGCTTTGTGTCAGTGAAGGCGTCGAAAGACGGCATTCTCAAGCAGGTGGTGCCGGAGCTTGATAAGTATCGGGAAAACTATGAACTACTGTGGAATATTCCGGGCAACGACGGTTACCTGCAGTTGGTCGGCATTATGCAGAAGTTTGTGGATCAAGCGATTTCCGCTAACACCAATTACGATCCAGCGCGCTTCCCGGATAAAAAAGTGCCCATGAAACTGTTGCTGAAAGACTTGTTAACCACCTACAAGCTGGGCCTGAAAACCTTGTATTACCACAACACCCGCGATGGTGCTTCCGACAGCCATCTGGAGGAAGACGACGGTTGCGCTGGCGGCGCTTGCAAGATTTGATAACCCTCGTCATTGCGAGGAGCCGCAGGCGACGCGGCAATCTTTTGAAGCTAGTTGTGTGCTGATGGAGATTGCCACATTCGCTACGCTCACTCGCAATGACGGGCTGTTAACTGGATATATAAAGAGTAAGAGTGTATGACTTACCAAACCTTTAACCGCAATGAATTCAACGCTTTGGAACAACCCATGTTCTTTGGCGAAAACGTGAATGTGTCTCGCTACGATGTGCAGAAATACCCTATTTTTGAACAGCTGATCGAAAAACAGTTGTCGTTCTTCTGGCGCCCGGAAGAGGTGGACTTGTCCAACGACCGCAGCGACTTCGCGAATCTGCCCGCGCACGAAAAACACATTTTCGTCTCTAATCTCAAGTACCAGACCTTGTTGGATTCCGTGCAAGGACGTTCGCCCAACGTGGCCCTGCTGCCCATCGTATCGCTGCCGGAACTGGAAACCTGGATCGAAACTTGGTCATTCAGTGAGACCATTCACTCTCGCTCCTATACGCACATTATTCGCAACATCATTCCCAACCCCGGCGAGGTGTTTGATGACATCATGCACAACGAGCACATCATCGCCCGTGCCGAGAGTGTGACTCGCTATTACGACGACCTAATTGAAGGCGTGAACAACTACAACAACTTTGGTGCCGGCACCCATACTATCAACGGCAAAGAGGTGGTGGTTGACCTGCGTGATCTGAAGAAAAAACTCTACCTGACCGTCGCCTCTGTGAATATTCTGGAAGCGATCCGCTTTTACGTGAGTTTTGCCTGCTCTTTTGCCTTTGCCGAACGCGCCAAAATGGAAGGCAATGCCAAGGTGATCAAATTGATCGCCCGGGACGAAGCCCTTCACCTCACTTCTACTCAGCACATGATGCAGATATTTGCTCAGGGTAAGGACGACCCGGAGATGGCAGATATTGCCCGCGAGTGTGAGCCGGAAGTTATCCAGATGTTTACCGATGCGGCTCAGCAGGAAAAAGATTGGGCAGACTACCTGTTCCGCGAAGGTTCCATGATTGGCCTTAACAAAGGCATTCTCTGCCAGTACGTCGAATACATCACTAACCAGCGTATGCAGGCAATCAATTTGTCGGCGCCCTTTGGTGTGAAAAGTAACCCGCTGCCCTGGATGGATGCATGGCTGGTGAGTGACAACGTGCAAGTAGCTCCACAGGAGTCGGAGATCAGTTCCTACCTGGTGGGTGCTATTGACGCGGAAGTAGATACCGAAGAGTTTGGGGAATTCTCTTTATAAGAAGGCACTTTGATTAGTCATTCTGAGTGCAGCCAAAAAACTTGTGGCTATAAAAATACAGGTTACTTCTCGCTGTATTCAGAATGGCAAAAAATAATTTCCGTTATGCCCATCGATAAAACTGACACTCATAAAAAAAGCGAGTTTCAACTCGATACCCCAAATCCCGAAAAACCCTTTTTTGAACTGGAATCTGAGCCTGTGGACTTGTTATCTCTGGACAGTCTTTCACTGGATAACTCCGTTTTTGAACAGCAGGAATTTTTTATTCCCCTGGGCAATCCGGAACAGCCGGAAGAAACGCCGCAAATTGAACTGGATGGCATGGCCAAACCCGCCCATGCGGTGGCGGTGCACAACATCAATGGGGATGAGGCCGCTGAGGCCGTAGTGCAGTTTCAGCACGCCAACAACTTGTTGGAGTCTTTGGAATCGCAGGACGTTTACGTGCCTTATCAATGCCGAGAGGGTTACTGTGGCAGCTGTCGAACCCAATTGGTCAGTGGCGAAGTGGCTTACTTGCAAGAGCCGATGGCGTGGATTAATGACGATGAAATTTTGCCTTGCTGCTGTGTGCCGAAAACCGATTTGCAGCTGAAGCTAAAAGGTTAGTCTTGTCGGTTTTATGAGTTCTTAGAGTCGGTCAAACGGTTACCGAAAGAGCCTTTCACCCATAAGCTCTTCTCTATCATTCGAAATAAACACTCTATTTAGAAAGCCGCGTTTGTCACTGCCAAGAGCGGTTGGCAATACTTCATAAAAGCCCCTTTTGCTTTCATAAAATTGATTTCAAGGCTGTCTAAAAAGTTCAAGCTGCATCATTTTTCATCGCTAATTCCGGCCAGGAACTTTTGTTCTTGTGTACTTTCTCAAGGCTAACTTATCACCAGGCAGCATCGCTGCTCGTTAGCTCGGAGAAATGTCTATGAAAAACCCCGTTAAAGTGTTGAGTGCGCCACTGCTGGTCTCTTTCTTGATTGGTGGTAGTCAAATGGCACACGCGGGTGCCTGGGTGGGTGAAAAAGGCTCCGGCTACCACAAGATAGCTTACAACGCTTTTGACGCAGATGATTTTTTTGGTGATAACGATGGTTTTGAGAATTTTCAAAACGATTCCATTTCTTATTATTTTGAAACTGGTCTTGGCAATAAGCTGGCACTGTTTGGCTCGTTGTCACTGCAAGACTTGGAGCAGACGATATCCGGCCAGGAAACGTCTTCATCCGGTTTAAGTGATTTGGAATTGGGCTTGCGTTATAGCCTGGTAGACAGTTCTGCTTACGTACTGTCCGCGGCGTTTACCTTTAAAGCCCCTTACCTGTACGACGAAGACGACGACCTGCCTCGCGGCAATGGCCAAGAGGATTACGAAGGTCGATTGCTGTTTGGGAAAAGCCTAAATAAATACGGCTATTTTGGCGCAGAGCTGGGTTATCGCCTGCGTAGCGGAACGCCTTCTGATGAAATTCGTTATTTGCTCGAATACGGTTTTAACGCCACAGAAAATTTGTATTTTCGTACAAAGTTAGACGGCACAGAAAGCGCAAATAACGCCAGCGTGTTTTTAAACAACAATGGTAACCTTTCTACCCCTCAAGAATTTGATCTGGGCAAGTGGGAGCTCACCGCCGGGTGGAATTTCGGCAAACCCGGTCGCTACGGTCGCGGTAAATACGGCATAGAATTTACCTATACAAAAGACGTTTACGGTGACAACACGCTTGATGGCGAAACCTTTCAAATAGGCATTACCTACAGCCACTAAGCGTACAGACATATGTTGACCACTCTTGGCCTGATCCTGCTGGGCGTACATTTTCTGTTGCTGCTGTTTTTAAGCTTTACAGGAATTCATCGCCTGTCTTTGATTTTTCGCTGGTTGAAGTACCGTAAAAATTTATCGATAACTGAAGAAAAGTTTCAGCAGCTTCCTAAAATTACTGTGCAGGTGCCACTTTACAATGAACGTTTTGTGGCGCGACGGGTGGTGGATGTTATGTCCGCCATTGATTACCCATCGGAGCTCTTGCAAATACAGATCGTCGATGATTCTGACGATGACACCAGCGATATTATTGCCGAGCGCGTGGCTTTTCATCGTGAACGCGGTGTCAACATAGAGCATGTGCAGCGGGAAAATAGGCACGGTTTTAAAGCCGGGGCGCTGGCGGATGCTATGGGGTCTGCCAGCGGTGAATTTATTGCCATTTTTGATGCGGATTTTGTGCCTAATCCGTCGGTTTTGTACGACACGGTTCACCAGTTTACCAACCCCAAGGTGGCTATGGTGCAACTGCGCTGGGGGCACCTCAACCTCAACGATTCTCACCTGACTCGCGTCCAGGGCGTGGCTCTGGATGCGCACTTCAGCCTTGAACAATGGGTGCGCTGCACAACCGGTGCGTTGTTTAACTTTAATGGCACCGCCGGGGTTTGGCGCAAGGCGGCTATTATCGATGCCGGTAACTGGAGTGCCGACACCCTGACTGAAGATCTGGACTTGAGTTATCGCGCTCAGCTAAAAGGCTGGCAGTTGCGTTACCTACCCCACATTGAATGCCCCGGCGAATTGCCAGCGGACATGAACGCCTTTAAAAGCCAGCAACACCGCTGGGCCAAAGGTGCCATAGAAGTGATGCGTAAATTACTGGGGTCTGTGTGGCGGGCACCGCTGAGTCTGGGTACCAAACTGGAATCCACCTTTCACCTGGCCAACAATATGGCCTACCTGGTGATGATGATTGATACGGTATTTTTGCTGGTGCCCAGTTTGTTGATACGGCAACACCTGGATATCGGGTATACCTTCTGGGTGGATACACCCATGCTGTTACTGTCTACCGGCGGACATCTGGCCTACTTTCTGTTTGGTCAGGTCGTTCTTGGGCGTTCTCCCTGGTTTGCCATTTCCAAGGCGCCAGCCATGCTGTTGCTTGGCATTCAACTCTCCTTTAATAACGCACGGGCGGCTGCAGAAGCCTTGTTAAACCAACGCAGCCCCTTTGTTCGCACCCCTAAGGAAGGCGATGGCGAATCGACCACTGGTGACAACGTCAAAAAGCGCTATCGAGCAGTGATGCCAAAAGGTACCGCAATGGAACTGTTGTTGGGCGTGGTATATGGCGGTGTTTTGGTCTGGGCTTTGGCTCAGCAGCTGTGGTTGGCGCTGCCGTTCTTGTTGTTACTGCACATCGGTTTTCTCAGTACCGCTATCAGCAGTATTCGGGCCGCTGCGCAACGGGTTGCGTAGTGTCCAGATCCTGGTGGCTGGCAGGTTGCTTATTGCTGGTAACCATTGCTGTGATTCTTGCCTACCCCCTGGCTGAGTCCGCTGAGGGAGAAGGTTTTTTTCATCCGTCGCAAATAGGCTTTTGGGTTTGCCTGCAATACAGTGCCATGGCCATCGGAATGCTGGGCGTTTGGTACGCGGCTCGTCGTTCAACAGCATCCCAGTGGGCGGCACAGCTAAAATGGCTGCTGGCATTGGGTGTTTTGTTAAGGGTGTTGCTGATTCCCGTTGACAGCTATACATCCAATGACATCAAGCGCTATCTGTGGGATGGCAAAGTGGCCCTCAGTGGCTACGACCCTTACACAACGCCGCCGTCGTCTTTACCATTGCAGCCTTTACACAGCGACTGGTCGCCGCCACCAGAGCACAACGCCTACGCCTCCCTATACCCGCCGCTGGCCATGGCCAGTTTTACCGCTGCTGCAACAGCTGGCCCCCAGTGGGCGCCTTGGATATGGAAGATACTGGTGTCACTGGCAAATATTGGGTTGCTGTTTGTGGGCTTTGGGATTCTCCGGCAGATCAATCAGCAGCGCCATCTGCCATTGCTGGCGCTGTCGCCGATTCTGATTTTCGAAGGTGGTATCGCCGCCCATTTGGATATATTCAGTGCGCTGGCGGTGGCTATTGCGGTGCTGTGCTGGCTGCGTGGCAGGCTGCTGGTTGCAGGGGCTGCGATTGCTGCAGGTGTACTGCTAAAACTGCTGCCGGTTGTGCTGTTGCCGGTTATGTGGGTATTGCTGCGCCAATGGCGGTTGCGATGGCAACTACTAACCGGTTTTTTATTGGCGTTATTGGTTGGCTACGGCGGCGCGTTTGCCGTGGGCTGGGAGCCCATCGGTATTTTGTTTGAATTTTTTGCCAAGTGGCGTTTTGGTTCGCCCCTTTTTGCCCTGCTGGATAACACACTACCTACGCTGGCTCGCCAACTGGCGGTAATGATTTTGGCCGTAGCGGGAATCTGGTGTGCTGCTCGCATCGGCCGCCAAGACCCACTGGCAGGGTTTGCTGTGGCGCTGGCGACTCCGTTGCTACTGAGCCCGGTGGTGTTTCCCTGGTATTTATCGGTCTTGGTGTTGTTCAGTGCGATCCGGCCAAATCTGTTTTTGCTTCTGTGGTTGCTTTTATTGCCACTCAGTTATGAAGTGCTGGGCAGCTGGCTCGGCGCAGGCGTGTGGCAGCCCGCCAATTGGGTGTTGGTTGTGGTGGCCTGCGGCTGGCTGGTGGCTGCAGGCCAGATATTGTTGAAGCGCAGGTTATTCATTAACAGTTTTCATCAAAGCCTGTAGCTCTTTCTCAAAGCCTGCCATGGCCGGTTTGGCCTGTTCAAATACCTCCTCAATCATGTCAAAGTCCAGGGTGCGTACACCGATAATTTCTGGTTTCAAGTAAATTGATGGTGGTGAGCCGGTAATGCGTTGCCGGTCGGCGTTTTCCAGCAAGATATCAAACATTCCCAACACAGAATCCAACATGCCGGGAACAGTTTTTTCTGGTGGAGGCTGGCGTGTCGGTGCTACATCAAGAGCGATGGTTTTCGTGCAGTGCGCGGGTAACAGGTCATAAGGCAGGTTATTGGCGACTCCACCGTCCACCAATACGCGGCCGTCAATTTTTACGGGTGGAAACACCCCAGGTATCGCCATGCTGGCTTTGAGGGCGGGCAGTAATTCGCCGGAATTAAATACTACTGCTTCACCGCTCCAGTAATCCGTCGCTACCACATTAAGAGGAATGCTCAAATCTTCAAAGGAGCGTACTTCAATTAAATCCAGCAGGTATAAGAGCGCCCCGTCTGCATTTAAAAAGCCGCCTCGGCGCAATGTGGGGGTTGCCAGCTTCAACCATTTCAGCAAGTCTGATTTCTTCGCCAGAATGCTCTTTAACTCGTCGCTTTTGCGAATGGTGTGGCGATACACTCCGGCGTGAATTTCTTCCCCCGACAAGCCGGATGCGTACAGCGCACCAATAATGGCCCCCATACTGGTACCCGCAATGGCTGCAGGTTTAATGCTGCAATGATCCATTGTTTCCAGCGCCAAAATATGGGCCAGGCCGCGAACACCGCCACCGCCCAAGGCAAGCCCCACTTTATCCATCAAATCTTCTCACCTTCTCACACACCCCGGAAAGCTGCACAACATCTCAAAAATCAGGTTCGCTGCCAATAGAGCAGTATTGCCGGTGGTGTCGTAAGGCGGAGAGACCTCCACCAGATCGGCGCCCACCATATTTAGCCCCCAGCTGCCGCGGATAATTTGCAACCCTTGGGCGGCGGTCAAACCAGCGGGCTCCGGGGTGCCAGTGCCCGGTGCGACGGATGGGTCGAGGCCATCAATATCAAAGCTCAGATAGCAGGGCGTATCCGGGCCAATGCGATCACGCACTTGCGCCATCAGTGGTTCAAGGGATTGATGCCAGCACTCTTCCGCCTGTACCACCTGCACGCCGCGATCTCGGGCCCAGTCGAAATCACTGGCGGAATACCCGGTGGCACGCAGGCCAATTTGGGTCATTTTGTTGGGGTCTACCAAGCCTTCTTCAATAGCGCGGCGAAAGATGGTGCCGTGGGCGACTTTTGCGCCAAACATGGTGTCGTTGATATCAGCGTGGGCGTCTACGTGAATCAGTGCCATTTGGCCATGTTTTTTATGCAGTGCCCGCAGAATGGGCAGCGCCACGGTGTGGTCGCCGCCAAAGGAAACGGTTTTGGCGCCAGTAGCCATCACGCCGTCGTAGTAGTGCTCGATAATCTCGATGGATTTTTCCAGGCTAAACGGGTTGACCGGCACGTCACCAATATCCGCTACCTGAAAGCTGTCAAAGGGGGCGGCCCGTGTGTACATTCCATAGGGCCGCACCAATACAGACTCGCTGCGGATCTGCCGCGGCCCATAACGGGTGCCGGTACGGTTGCTGGTGCCAATATCCAGTGGCACGCCGATCAAGGCGATATCCAGGCCATCGGCGGTTTCTTGAGTGGGCAGCCTGAACATGGAGGCAATGCCGCCAAAACGGGGCATTTGGTTGCCGCCAAGAGGTTGATTGAAAGTGTCGGTCATAACTGTGCCCATGCTTAAAGGTGACGAGTTTAAAGGTGCTAATTTGCGAGTATGGCCACCAATATAGGAAACTGCACAAATCATACCCTATACCGTTTTGGTGTAGATCAAACGTCAACAGACCCTGGGGAATAAACACATGCAGGCACAAATGATGGATTTTCCGCTTACTGTGACATCTGTTATGCGTCACGCACAGCGCGCCCATGCAACCACCAGAGTCGCCTCAATCACCTTGGACAACCCGGCCCAAGAGTACGATTGGAGTGAGGCTTTTCGCCGTGTTGCCCAGTTGGGCAATGGCTTGAAAACACTGGGGGTGCAACAGGGTGATCGGGTTGCCACATTGGCCTGGAACGACCATCGCCACCTGGAGTTGTATTTTGCGGTGGCTGGTATAGGCGCTGTGTGTCACACCGTGAACCCGCGCCTGTTTCCGGAGCAAGTGGCTTATATCCTCAACCACGCTGAAGACCAGTGGGTGTTTGTAGACCCGCTGATTGTTCCCCTGCTGGAAAAGCTGCACCCCAGCCTGCCCAGTGTGAAAGGCTATGTGGTGCTGACGGATCGCTCCCACATGCCGGAAACCGCTTTGATAAACGTTTTTTGCTATGAAGAGTTACTGGCAGCAGAAGATGACCACTGCCAGTGGCCGGATCTGGATGAAAACAGCGCTGCCGGGCTTTGTTATACCTCGGGTACTACCGGCGACCCCAAAGGGGTGCTCTATAGCCATCGAAGCATTGTGTTGCACGCGATGGCGGCAGCACTGCCCGATGTAATGGCGGTGAGTAGCCGCAGTGTGTTGATGCCCTTGGTGCCTATGTTTCATGTGAATGCCTGGGGTGCCCCTTATGTGGCTGCACTCACCGGTGCAAGCTTGGTTCTCCCAGGGCCGAAAATGCTCGATGGCGAGGTGATTTGCGGGCTCATTAATCGCTATCAGGTTAGTTACTCGCTGGGTGTGCCTACCATTTGGATGGCACTGGTAGAGTATTTGAAGGGCAGTGGCGAGGGAGTCCCTTCCCTGCAAGAGGTGGTGGTGGGTGGTGCTGCGTGCCCGGAATCCCTGAAACAGGCACTGGAAAGTTTTGATGTTCAAGTCAGTCCCGGCTGGGGGATGACCGAAACCAGTCCTCTGGGTGCCTACTATCGTCCGCCGGCCAATCTCGGTGAACTGCCCCTTGAACGCCAACAGGAATATCGCAAAAAGGCTGGCCGCTGTATTTATGGACTGGAAATGAAAATTGAAGGCCCGGACGGTGTAGAACTGCCTTGGGATGGTCAAAGCGCGGGTGAATTAAAAGTGCGTGGCCCTTGGGTGACGGCTGGCTATTATCGCCGTGATGAAGACGGTCATTTCCAAGAGGGTTGGTTTGCCACCGGTGATGTGGCCACCATTGATCCCCTGGGGTACATGGCGATCACCGATCGAGTAAAGGATGTGATTAAATCCGGGGGCGAGTGGATCAGCTCCATTGAGGTTGAAAATGCCGCTATGGGCCACCCGGCGGTTCAGGAGGCAGCGGTGATTGGCATCCCTGATCCGAAATGGACGGAACGGCCGCTGTTGGTGGTGGTGCTGCATCCGGCCAGTGGTGCGACGGCAGAGGAGATATTGGCGTATCTAAAAGGCAAAATAGCCGACTGGTGGATACCCGATGTCTGCGAGTTTGTGGCGGAACTGCCACATACTGCCACTGGTAAGATCAGCAAGAAAACCCTCAGGGAACAGATGAGTAGTTATATGGAGTAAATAGATAGAATAGCTTTTGTTATCTGCTCTATCGCGGTAATTCAGCTTTTAAATCAATGAGTTAAATTCTTTGTTTGGCGCTTTTGTCTGTGCGCCTTTTGCCTACCCCCCGAGAGGTAGAGATCGGGGGCAAAAACCCTGATAATTTCGCGCCCCCAATTTGTACAGTGGGGCGCATTTCGGGTGGCAATCCACCACGCGCCCGCTCCCGGGAAATACCCCGGATTAATCACGGAGACACAACATGGCGCTGGCTTTGAACGACGCAGCCCTGCTCAAAACCTCGGCCTACATCAATGGCCAATGGGTGCCCGCCGACAGCGGCGAAACCCTGGCGGTAACCAACCCCGCCACCGGAGAAACTTTGGCCGAAGTGGCCAAGTGCGGCACCGCCGAAACCCGCCGCGCCATTGAAGCTGCAGAAGTCGCCCAGCGTGACTGGAAACGCCGCCCCGCCAAAGAGCGCGCCGCGTTTTTGCGCAACTGGTACAACCTGATGATTCAGCACCAGGACGACCTGGCTGCTATCCTTACTGCGGAGCAGGGCAAACCCCTGGCCGAGGCCAAGGGCGAAATTGTTTACGGTGCCAACTATGTAGAGTGGTTTGCCGAAGAAGCCAAGCGCGTATACGGTGATACTATTCCCCACCCCAGCAACGACAAACGCCTGGTGTGTATCAAGCAGCCAGTGGGTGTGGTGGGTTGTATTACTCCCTGGAACTTCCCCAATGCCATGCTAACCCGTAAAATTGCCCCGGCTCTGGCCGCTGGCTGTACGGTGGTGTGTAAACCCGCCAACGCTACCCCATTGTCGGCCTATGCAATTGTGGAGCTGGCAGAGCGTGCTGGCATCCCTGCAGGTGTTATCAATGTGGTCACTGGTACCACTCGTGAGATCGGCGACGAAATTACTGGCAACGAAATCGTCCGTAAGGTCACCTTTACCGGCTCGACCCCAGTGGGCAAGCACTTGATGGAGCAATGCGCCGCTACGGTTAAACGCACGTCCATGGAACTGGGTGGTAACGCGCCCTTTATCATCTTTGATGATGCGGACCTGGACGCTGCGGTACAGGGTGTACTGATTTCCAAGTACCGCAATGCCGGCCAAACCTGCGTGTGTTCTAATCGCATTCTGGTGCAGGAAGGCATTTACGACGAATTTGCCAACAAGTTGGTACAGGCGGTGAAGGACGGCTTTACCGTGGGCAACGGTGTTGATGACGGTGTGAACTTTGGCCCGTTGATCGACGAAGGCGCAGCCAATGGCGTGTGTGAGTTGATCGACGATGCGGTGGAAAGAGGGGCAACCCTGGCCACCGGTGGTCGCTCCCCGTTGGGTGGTGCTTTTGTGGAGCCCACCGTACTCACCAATGTGTGCGACGGTATGCGGGTATTCCGCGAAGAAATCTTTGGCCCGGTGGCGCCGCTGATCAAATTCAGCAGCGAACAACAGGCTATCGACATGGCCAACGACAGTGAGTTTGGTCTGGCGTCGTATTTCTACTCCCGTGACATCGGCCGCATTTGGCGTGTGTCCGAAGAGTTGGAATACGGCATTGTCGGCGTTAACGATGGCAGCATTTCCAATGAAATGGCGCCATTTGGCGGCATTAAGGAATCCGGTGATGGTCGCGAAGGCTCCAAGTACGGCCTCGACGATTACCTGGAAATCAAATACATGTGCCTCGGTGGCATAGATCAGTAAATTGAACGGTCGTCACCTGTGGTGGCGAGTCAATAAAGCAGGAGTAACAATCCATGAACATGCAAGCACAAGGCTTACCCGAAAAAGCAGGTGACAACATGACGACTAACGCAGAACTCCAGGCTCGTAAAGAGCAGGCTATCGCCCGTGGTCAGGGCAACTTGGCACCGTTTTATATCGACCGCGCCGACAATGCCGAACTGTGGGATGTGGAAGGCAACCGCTACATCGACTTTGGCAGCGGTATTGCGGTAGTGAACACCGGCCACAACCACCCCAAGGTAAAGGCGGCGGTTCAAGCCCAGCTGGAAAAATTCAGCCACACTTGCGTGATGGTGACTCCTTACGACAGCGCGGTTGAACTGGCCGAGCAGCTGAACCAGCTGGCTCCCGGTGACACCCCCAAGAAAACCATCTTCGTCACCACCGGTGCCGAAGCGGTGGAAAACTGCATTAAAATCGCTCGCGCCCACACCGGCCGTCGCGGTGTTATCGCCTTTAACGGCGGCTTCCACGGCCGTACCATGATGGCCATGGGCCTCACTGGTAAAGTGACTCCGTACAAAAATCTGTTTGGCCCGTTCCCCAGTGAAATCTTCCACGCGCCGTACCCGATTCCCTACCACGGCATCAGCGAAGAAGACTCCCTGAAAGCCTTGCACAACCTGTTTAAAGTAGACATTGAGCCCCAGGATGTGGCGGCTATTATCCTTGAGCCGGTTCAAGGGGAAGGCGGCTTCTATCCCGCGTCTAACAGCTTTATGCAAGCCCTGCGCGCGCTCTGTGACGAGCACGGCATTATGCTGATTGCCGACGAAATCCAGACTGGCTTTGCCCGTACTGGTAAGTTCTTCGCCACCGAATACTCCGGTGTGGAACCCGACCTGATGACCGCTGCCAAAGGCATCGCCGGTGGCTTCCCTATCGCTGCCGTTATTGGTAAAGCAGAGGTAATGGACGCTCCTAATCCCGGTGGTTTGGGTGGTACTTACGGTGGTTCCCCCATCGGCTGTGCCGCAGGACTGGCAGTTCTGGATGTGATTAAAGAAGAAGGCCTGGTAGAGCGCGCCAACCACGTGGGCGGCCTGTTCGGCGAGCGTCTGCGCGCCCTGCAAGCTCAGTACCCGAACCTGATTGGCGAGATTCGCAGCGAACGCGGTGCTATGATTGCCATGGAATTGATCCAAAACGGCGACAGCGAACAGCCCAACCCTGAACTCACCAAAGCTCTGGTGGCCAAAGGTCAGGAAAAAGGGTTGATCTTGTTGTCTTGTGGTTTCCGCAGCAATGTTATCCGCTTCCTGCCCGCACTGACCATCACTGATGAGGTGGCCAATGAGGGCTTGGATATTCTGGCACAGTGCTTTGCAGAACTTAGCTAGAAAGTTGAGCTAAAAAGTTGAGTTAAGAAGTCAGGCTAAAAAACAGTTGAGGTAAAGAGGTATGACAAGCGTAGCAGTAGAAGCTGGCACTCCGGTAGAAACCATTGCCGAGTTGGTGGCTCAGTCCAGAGAGGCTCAGGCCGTTATTGCCGGTTACAGCCAGGAGCAGGTTGACGCGTTGGTAAAGGTGGTCGGCAAGGTTGTTTTTGACAACGCCGAAGAGCTGGCGCGTATGGCAGTGGACGAAAGTCGTCTGGGCGTTTACGAAGACAAAATCCTCAAGAACAAGGGTAAATCCAGAACCATCTGGAACAACCTGAAAGGTGTTAAATCCATCGGCATTATCGGCCACGATGAAGAAAAGAACCTTCACTTGGTGGCCAAGCCCATCGGCGTGGTGGGTGCAGTGACTCCGTGCACCAACCCGGTGGTAACGCCCATGTGTAATGCCATGTTCGCCCTCAAAGGCGGCAACGCTATTGTGGTAGCGGCACACCCCAGCGTGCAAAAAATGTCCGAGTACCTGGTGTCTCTGTGGCACGCGGAATTCGACAAGCTGGGCGCCCCCAGAAACCTGATCCAGGTTGTTAAGCAGGGTTCTATTGAGAAAACCAATGAGCTGATGAAGCTGGCTGACGTCGTGGTTGCCACCGGTGGTATGGCCATGGTGAAAGCTGCCTACTCCAGCGGCAAGCCTTCCTTCGGCGTGGGTGCAGGCAACGTGCAGTGCATCTTTGACCGCGACATCGACTTCAACGCTGCCGCTGAAAAAGTGGTTGCCGGTGCTGCTTTCGACAACGGCATTATCTGTTCTTCCGAGCAATCTGTGATTGCCCACGAAGACGATTACGACACCGTCATCGAAGCGCTGTTGGCGACCGGGAAAGTGGCTTACTTTGATAATCCGGAAACCGTTGAGCAATTCCGCAAAGCGCTCTACAACGAAGACGGTGTGATGCACCGCGAAGTGATTGGACAATCTTCCCAGATTATCGGTCAGCGTGCCGGTGTTGAGATTGCCGACGGCGTTCGTGTGATTCTGCTCAAAGCAGAAGGTATCGGTCGCGAAGACGTGCTCTGTAAAGAGAAGCTGTGTTCTGTGCTGTCTACGTTCAAGTACAAGACGTTTGACGAAGCCCTGCACATTGCTCAGTCCAACCTCAACTACGAGGGCAAAGGGCACTCTTGCAGCATTCATTCCGACAACGAAGACCACATCAAGCAAGCGGGTCTGGAACTGACCGTTAGCCGCCTGGTGGTTAACCAGCCTTCCTCCCTAAGCGCGGGTGGTTCCTTCTTCAACGGTTTTGCACCTACCACCACCCTGGGTTGTGGTTCCTGGGGCAACAACAGCATCTCGGAAAACCTGGACTGGAAACACATGGTGAATATCTCCCGTGTGGGCCTGCCCATTGCCGATGCGGTTCAGCCGGAAGACGAAGTTATCTGGGCGTAAGTTGCGGTAACTTGTGTTGTATTGAAAAAGGCCTCGAAAGAGGCCTTTTTTGTGCCTGGCTATTTTGTTGAAAAATAACCGGGCCTGCTGGTTTGAATTGTCTTTGCTGTCTGGAGAAACTGAATTTATATGCTCTCCATATTGTTTATCTGTGGCTGTTTCCCACATAATCGCGCCACAAAAAAGTTGATGAAAAACATCTATTAGGAGCGGCTAATGCCGTCACAACACAAACTGATTGTTGGCAGTGAAGAGTGGTGCTCATTCCCCAGTTTAGGTATGCCTGCCATCAAGGCGCGAGTGGATTCCGGAGCCAAAACTTCGTCGCTGCATGCCTTTAATATCCAGTCTTTTACCCGAAATTCCCAGGCTTGGGTCAGTTTTGATGTGCACCCACTGCAGGGAGATCGCAGCACCACTGTGCACTGCGAATCTCCGGTTGTGGATCGCCGTTTTATCAAAAGCTCCAACGGCACCCGCGAGAAGCGCTATGTGATTATGGCGCCGGTACAAATCGGTGGTGATATCTGGGAAATTGAGTTGACCCTGAGCAATCGCGATACCATGGGTTACCGTATGTTGTTGGGGCGCGAGGCCATGAGCGGCCGCATGCTGGTAGACCCCGCTGCCAGCTTTTGCCTGGGCGAATTGTCCAATAGCGAGATTACCCAGCTGTACGGTATCGTGGAGCGCGCTGCCAGTGGCCTAAAGATTGGTGTGCTGGCCAGCAACCCGGATCTGTACAGCAATCGGCGGATCATGGAAGCCGGTGCCGAACGTGGCCACGAAATGATCTTCCTCAATATCAAACAGTGCTATATGAAACTGGATGCGGAAGAGCCCGAGGTGTATTACCGTGGCGGCCGCGTGCTCAACGATCTGGATGCGGTGATTCCCCGCATCCGTCCCAGTCTCACCTTTTACGGTTGTGCCCTGACTCGCCATTTCGAGAGCCTGGGGGTGTTTACCCTCAATTCCTCGGCAGCGGTCACCTCATCCCGCGACAAGCTGTATTCACTGCAATTGCTGCAAAAAAGCGGCCTGGATATTCCCACTACTGGATTTGCCAACTCCCCTATCGATACTAACGACTTGATCGAAATGGTGGGTGGCGCACCGTTGATCGTAAAACTGCTGGAGGGTACCCAGGGGCGCGGCGTGGTATTGGCAGAAACCAAGAAAGCCGCAGAGAGCGTGATCAACGCCATCAAATCCCTGAAGGCCAATCTGCTTGTGCAGGAATTTATCAAGGAAGCCAGCGGCAAAGATCTGCGCTGTTTTGTCATCGATGGCAAAGTGGTAGCCTCCATCGAACGCACCGCCGCCCCCGGTGAGTTTCGCGCTAACATCCACCAGGGGGGCAGTGCTTCTATCGTGAAGGTGACTGCCGCGGAGAAAAAGCTGGCGATCAAAGCGGCCAAAACTATGGGTCTGAAGGTGGCTGGCGTGGATATTATTCGCTCCAGCAAAGGGCCGTTACTGCTGGAGGTTAACTCGTCACCGGGCCTGGAAGGCATCGAATCTGCCACTCAGATTGATGTTGCCGGCGCCATGATTGGGTCTATTGAAAAGGCGTTGGATTGGGTGAAAAAGTCGAAGTAGCCCTATCTCAAATGGCTGCTATCTAACTAACGCTTTTGTCATAAAGATGACTGGCTCTGCCCCGGGACAGTTTGTTTGGCGCTCTCCCGGTGGGCAGGGCGTCTCTGTAAAGCCAATAGCTCGATAACAGCGAATGGCCTGCTGGTTGGCCTGATACACAAACAGTGATGCCAGTGTGCATCCCAGTGCTTGGGTGGCGTTGGCAAGTAACTGTTCAACCAAGTGTTTTCCGTACCCTTTGCCACGGTGGTCTGGGCTTATGATCAGGCGAGATAAATGTATCCGGTTATGCCGTTTGCTGTACTGGCCAAAGCCCACCATGCCGCCTTCTGCATCCAGCAATGAGCGATTGGTTGAGGTGTCCCACTGGATGTCCTCTTTCAGACTTTGGTGGGTGAACGGGTAACGAATATTTTCACTGCCCCAAGTGATGCACTGTTGCCGGCTGTCGATCCAGCTATTCAGAGTTTCCAGATGAGCGTCTGTGGCGGGCAATAATTGCATGACGTTCTCTTACGGTTGCAAAAAGTCGCTAAGTAGCGACCAGTAGCGTGGGTATTGACCAACGGAGTTGTGGTCGCTGCCGGGGATGACTTCCACGGATGTGTTTTCTGGCGGCAGTGCTTCCCCAAGCTTGTGGGCGTGTATGGGTGGAATCACCTGATCCTGCTCGGCGATCACAATCAGTGTGGGCGTGTCGATGGCGTTGGCTCGGCTCAGTGAATCGTAGCGATCCTTGATCAGCAATCTCAGCGGGAAAAATGGGTAGTGGCGTTGAGCCACGGCGGTAATGCTGTCGTAGGGAGTAATCAGCACCAGGCGTTCCACATTTTCCCGGCTGGCCAGGTAGGTGGCGATGCCCGTGCCCAAACTGCGGCCCATGACCGAAATATGGCTGTGTTGTCGGGCGATCAGTTCATAACTGCTGGTGGCGTCGCGGTAGAGGTTTTGTTCACTGGGTTTACCAGCGCTGCCGCCGTAGCCCCGGTAATTCAGCAGATAGATGGTGTGATTTGGCAGCTGCTTCGCCAGTTCTGGTGCGCTGTTGGCCACTTGCTCCGCATTGCCCCCCAGGTAAAGCAGTGCCCTGCTGTGGCCGGGGTTCAGGCGCAGCAGTTTTACGCTGCCATTTTCTATGGCCAGTGGCAGTACCTCAATGTTGTCGGGCAAGGGTTGAGGCGGGGTTGGGTGGTAGAGCAGATGGCGCTGGCCCAGGTACAGCAAGCCGCCGATTGCCAGGTAAACCGTGGCGGCAATACAGCACAGCTTGATCAACCAGTTCATTTTACACGTCTCCATCGACAGGCCAGCACGGTGTATATCAGCACATTAATTGCCAGCACGGCAATGCCCAGCAGCACCTGAATGTTGGGTGTCAGGCCGCTGGGGTAGATGATGGGTATCAGACAGTGTTCGATAAAACCGCCCTGATAACCCGCTTGCCCGGCAGCTTGGCGCAGTTGGTTTTCCAGGGGGGTTAAGGGGCAGATCAGGCTGTTGAATTCCAGAATGGCCACCCAGGCTACAGCGGGTAGATGTAACCAGATCACTGACCGCCAGCGCAGTACCAGAAGCGCGCCAACAATCACAAAGACGATAAACAGCAGGTGAAATACCACCACCAGATCCGCCAACAGGCTGTAGATCATAACGGTTGCTCGTTACTGCTGGCTTTTACACCGCGATAGGTCAAATAGCGCCAGCCTTTTTCCAGTGGGCCTTGTTGCCACTTCCGCAGGTACAGGTTGGCCAGTGTGATCTGTAGGACGGTCATGGCCAGCGCCACAGCAAACAGGCTCAAGCGATCCAGCTGCCCGTAAAGCTCCGGGGCGATCCAGCGAAACAGCAACACCATGGTCACCGACTGAAAAATATAGAAGGTAAATGCCATGCGGCCTACCGCGCTGACCATGGGTATCGCCCTTTGATGCTTGTGGCACCAGCGCGCCAGTAGAGACAGATAGGCGAGGGCTATGGGCAGTGCCGCGATGGTGTTCCATGGGGAGTAGAAGTTGCGTGCCGATTGGAACTGGTTATCCCACGCCAACGCCAGGTTAATACCGCTCAACCCCAGGCCGATAGACAATAGCCCCCACTGTAAAGCTGGGGTCAAGCCGCGGTGGAATATGTTCAATTTGTACAGGGCAATGCCGAGAAGCATAAGCCCAAACCAGATCAGGAACATGCCGGTAAAAACCGTGCCGAACAGCAGTTCGAGAACGGCCAAAAATTGCTCGTAAACTTGACCTGAATAGGGCCCTTGCCACAACGCGATCTGGTCGCTTGTTTCATCTGGGGAGAGGGCATAGCCAAGGGCAAACTCCACCGCCAGATCTTCCGGTATCCACGGGTAAAGCAGCCAGATGATGCCGATAAACAGATGCCCGGCAATAAACAGTGAGACGCCAACAGTTATCAGTGTTTTCGGCTGGCGCTGCAGCATATTGGTGGCTACAACCAACAGCCCTGCCAGGGCGTAACTGAGCAATATGTCGCCCTGCCATATAAATATTCCGTGCAGTGCACCAAACAGCAGCAGCCAGTTGAGGCGGCGGATCAGTACTTGCCTGGCCGGGTAGCCTTTTTCTGCGCATTTTTGCCACAACAGCGCCATTCCAGCGCCGAACATCAGGCAGAACAGGGTCATAAAGCGGGCGTCGAAAAACAGGTGCTGGACACTATAGATCCAGACATCGGCTGTGGTGCAGTTGCCGGCGTACCAACAGGGGTTGAAGTAAGCCGCATCCGGCAGCGCCACAGCGGCAATGTTCATAAACAGTATGCCGAGCATGGCGATACCGCGAATGCTGTCGAGGCTGTGGATGCGTTGGTGGTTGATCATTCTGTGTTCCATCACGAAAAAGGCCCCGCAGATACGGGGCCTTTAAGGTGGAGATTAGCGGTTACTCGGCAGCGCCGGCCTCCACCTGGTACTCGGGTTTTTTGTGGCGCCCTGCGCTGGCGGAGCCCTTGCGGTGTGCCAGTGCAGCGCTGAGCTTGCTGGATGCGCTGGCAAGGGCGGCGTACATATCGTCGTTAGAGGCGTGCACCGCTATGGGAGCACCCTTGTAACTGGTATTAGCTTCGACTTTGTGTTCGTGACGTTCGACGGTAAGTATCAGGGAAAGGTTGGTAAGGTCGGGGTAGTGGGATTTGATATTGGAAAATTTGTTGTTAGCTGCTTCTCTCAGGCCATCGGTAATCTCTACATGGTGCCCGGACAGATCCAGTTTCATAGTCTTATCCTTCTCTTTCTATTGATATGCATTACTAACCTTAGGGTAAATTGGCAAAGTTTCAAGGGGGTATCGGTGAAAAACAATGGAGTTTGGTCGGTATGGCGGGGATAATAGCCGCCTGTCAGTCAAGCTCGGACCCTGAAATGCCAGACTACAAAATCGCTCCCTCCATCCTTTCCGCCGATTTCGCCCGCCTTGGGCAAGAGGTGGAGGCCGTACTCAGTGCCGGTGCCGATATTGTTCACTTTGATGTGATGGACAACCACTATGTGCCCAATCTCACCATTGGCCCCATGGTGTGCAAGGCACTGCGCAACTACGGCATTGAGGCGCCCGTTGATGTGCACTTGATGGTGGAGCCGGTAGACGACCTGATTCGCATGTTTGCGGATGCGGGTGCCACCTATATTACTTTTCATCCGGACGCGTCCCGCCACGTGGATCGTTCGTTGCAGTTGGCCCGCGATCTGGGCTGTAAAACCGGTTTGGTGCTCAACCCGGCGACTTCTCTGGAACCGGTAAAGTACGTGTTGGACAAAATGGATATGTTGCTGCTGATGTCGGTCAACCCCGGTTTTGGCGGCCAGAAGTTTATCCCCGGCACCCTGGACAAGTTGCGTGAGGCCCGTGCCCTGATCGATGCCAGCGGTTACGATATTCGCCTGGAAATTGATGGTGGTGTGACCGCAGACAATATTCGCGAGATTGCCGCTGCCGGCGCCGATACCTTTGTGGCGGGCTCGGCGATCTTTGGCAAAGGTGGGGCCGGGGAAGCTGTGTACCGGGAAAAGATTGATCGTATGCGAGAAGAACTTACCAAGGTGTGATTCAGCGACATGCTGTGCTCAGAGTAACAATCTGATTCAATCTACTTACTGCCCGTAGCCAGTAGCCCGCAGCTTCGCTACAATCCTCCTCCGATTCATGGAGACTCTAAATGCGTTTCACAGCATTTAACACTGTGTTCCCTTCCACCGGGCGATGGCGCCGCTGGTGATTCTGTGTCCTGTCTCCGGGATCACCCGGTCAGGCATTGATCCTTTTATGTATACCCGTTAACGACGCTGTGCTCGCCGCAAGCCCAGCAGGGCATAAAGACCATGAATATCCCAACATTTGCTGAACTGGCCTCGCAAAACTACAACCGTATCCCCGTGGTACGTGAAGTGCTGGCCGACCTGGAAACCCCATTATCCAGCTATTTAAAACTGGCCAGGGGTAAGTACACCTACTTATTTGAATCGGTACAGGGCGGTGAGCGCTGGGGTCGTTACTCCATCATCGGTTTGCCCGCGCGTACGGTGCTGAAGGTACACGGCAATCGTGTAACCGTGGAAACCGATGGCGACGTGGTTGAACAGTGCGAAGCCACCGATCCACTGGCTTTTGTGGAGCAGTTTCAGCAGCGCTTTCGCGCCCCGGATTTGCCTCAACTGCCACGTATGAACGGCGGTCTTGTGGGCTACTTTGGCTACGACTGTGTGCGCTATGTCGAGCCTCGCCTGGGGCCGAGTTGCCCTCCGGACGAGCTACATACTCCGGATGTATTACTGATGGTGTCCGATGAGGTGCTGGTATTCGATAACCTGGCGGGCAAGCTGATTTTGATTGTTCATGTCGATCCCGCTGAGGCAGGTGCCGAAGCGCGAGCTCATGCCCGCATCGACCAACTGGAGCAACAGCTGCACAACCCGCCGCCTGATCTCGGCACCATTTCTCTGGACGGGGAAGAGGCCTGCGAGCAAGCGTTTACCTCCGGATTTGGCCAGCAGGAATTTGAAGCGGTGGTGGAAAAAATACGCGAATACATTCTTGCTGGTGATTGTATGCAGGTAGTGCCATCACAGCGGTTGACGGCGGAATTTCACGCAGAGCCCCTCAATCTGTATCGAGCCCTGCGCTGCCTGAACCCGTCGCCCTATATGTATTTTCTGGATTTGGGTGATTTCCAAATCGCTGGCTCATCACCGGAAATTCTCGCGCGTTTGGAAGATGGCCAAGTGACCGTGCGCCCCATTGCCGGTACTCGCCGCCGCGGACGTAGTGAAGAAGACGATCTGGCCATGGAGCAGGATATGCTCAATGACCCCAAAGAGATTGCCGAGCACCTGATGTTGATTGACCTGGGCCGCAACGACGCTGGCCGGGTATCGCAAACCGGCACTGTCAAACTGACCGAGAAAATGGTGGTAGAGCGCTACTCTCACGTGATGCACATTACTTCCAATGTCACCGGCCAGGTGAAACCGGGCATCAGCGCTATTGATGTACTCCGTGCTGCCCACCCGGCGGGTACCTTGAGCGGTGCACCGAAAATTCGCGCCATGGAAATTATTGACGAAGTAGAGCCGGTGAAGCGTGGCGTTTACGGTGGCGCGGTGGGCTACCTGTCCTGGAACGGCAATATGGACACCGCCATCGCCATTCGTACCGCAGTCATCAAAGGCGGCAAGCTCTGCGTGCAGGCGGGGGCCGGTGTGGTGGCAGACTCAGTGCCCGCATTGGAGTGGAAAGAAACCATGAACAAAGCCCGGGCAATGATGCGCGCCGTGGCCATGGTTCAAGGAAGCGGATCAAAGTTGGAAAGGTAGCTGAAAGAATGACTGGATTGGTAACTATTGCCCAGCGCCTGACGGAATCGGGCCGCTTTCAAGGGTTTATCATTGGCCTGATCATACTCAATGGCATCGCCGTAGGGTTGGAAACCTGGGATTCGGTGGCGGTGAGCTATCACGATTGGTTTGTGGTGCTCTATGAAGTCGTGCTGGTGGCTTTTATTGTTGAGGCGCTGCTGAAAATGGCTGCCCACTGGCCCAAGCCATTTGACTACTTTAAAAGTGGTTGGAACTGCTTTGATTTTGCCATTATCTTGCTGAGTCTTGCGCCGGACTCCGGCGAATTGGCCATGCTGGCTCGTCTTGCCCGACTATTCAGGGTGCTGCGTTTGGTGTCCGCATTCCCGGAGTTGCGGCTGATTGTTGATACATTGCTGCGTTCACTGCCCAGTATGGGGCACGTAGCGATTCTGTTGTGTGTGCTGTTTTATATCTACGCAGTGGCGGGCTTTTATCTGTTTCACGATGTAGACCCCACTCACTGGCAGGATTTGCCCATCGCCCTGTTGAGCTTGTTCCGCATTGTTACCCTGGAAGACTGGACTGACATTATGTACACCGCCATGGCCGCCAAGCCCTGGGCGTGGGTGTACTTCGTGAGCTTTGTGGTGCTGGGTACCTTTGTGATGATCAACCTGTTTATTGCGGTGGTGTTGAACAATCTGGATGAGGCCAAGGCGGAAAAACTGCGCAAGCTGCGCACGGCACCCACCCATGACGAAATATTAAAAGAGCTGCGCGACACCCAAGATGCGCTGGCGCGTTTGCACGTTCGCCTGGAAGCCAGTGGTGTTGCTGCCGAGCCAAAAGAGGAGGGCACTTTGCATGTTGTTAATGATCGATAACTACGACTCCTTTACCTACAACGTGGTGCAGTACCTGGCAGAGTTGGATGCGGACGTTAAAGTGGTGCGCAATGATGAGCTCAGTGTGGACGATATTGAGCAGTTGGCTCCGGAACGCATTGTTATTTCCCCTGGCCCTTGCACACCCAATGAGGCGGGAATTTCGGTGGCTGCCATAGAGCGCTTTGCTGGCAAAGTGCCGCTGCTGGGTATCTGTCTGGGGCACCAGAGCATTGGCCAGGCATTTGGGGGCAAGATTGTGCGGGCCAAACAGGTCATGCACGGCAAAACCTCGTTGGTTCATCATAATAACAGCGGTGTGTTTCGCGGCCTCAGTAACCCGTTTACCGTGACCCGCTATCATTCACTGGTGATTGACCAGGCAACCTTGCCAGACTGCCTGGAAGTGACTGCCTGGACCGAAAACGACGATGGCAGCATCGATGAAATCATGGGGGTGCGCCATCGTGAACTGGCCATCGAAGGTGTGCAATTTCACCCGGAGTCCATACTCACCGAGCACGGCCACGATTTATTGCGGAATTTTTTGGAAACTTAGAATCTGTCATCCCCGCCTGCGCGGGAATGACAGGCTGAGGTATAGCTATGAACATCAAAGACGCCCTCAATGCGGTACTGAATAACACCGATCTTACCCATGCGCAGATGCAGGCGGTCATGGAACAAATTATGACCGGTCAATGCAGCGATGCGCAGATTGGCGGTTTCCTGGTAGGGCTGCGCGCCAAAGGCGAAACCGTGGACGAAATTGCCGGTGCCGCGGCTGTGATGCGCAAGTTGGCCACTCCTGTGGAAGTGAATGCCGATCACTTGGTGGATATTGTCGGCACCGGTGGCGACAGCGCCGGTACCTTTAATGTGTCCACCGCGTCCACCTTTGTGGCGGCAGCGGCAGGTGCTACGGTGGCCAAACACGGCAACCGCTCGGTGAGCAGTAAATCCGGCAGCGCCGATTTGCTGGAGGCCGCCGGTGTGAATTTGGGAATCAGTGCAGACCAGGTAAAGCAGTGCATTGAGCAGGTAGGCGTGGGTTTTATGTTCGCCGTTAACCATCACGCTGCCATGAAATACGCTATTGGCCCCCGTCGGGAACTGGGGGCACGCACCGTGTTTAACCTGTTGGGGCCGTTGACCAATCCAGCGTCAGTGCCCAATTTATTGCTGGGCGTGTTTAGTCGCGACTGGTTGAAGCCGGTCGCGGAGGTGATGCGTGAATTGGGTGCCAGCCATGTGCTGGTGGTTCACTCTGCGGATGGGCTGGATGAAATCAGCATTGCCGCAGAAACCTGGGTGGCTGAATTAAAAGACGGTGAAATCACCGAATACCAGATTGCTCCCGAAGATTTTGGCTTGCAACGATCCAGTCTTGAGCCCTTAAAAGTGGCCGATGCCCAACAGAGCTTGGCGATGGTTAACACTGCCTTGAGTCAGGCAGATCACCCAGCCGCTCATATTGTTGCCCTGAATGCCGGTGCCGCACTTTATGCGGCCAAGGTTGTTGGTAGTTTGCAACAGGGTGTGGCGTTGGCGTTAGATACCATTAATTCTGGTGAGGCGCTGAACAAATTGAATCAGCTGGCAACACTGTCCAGCCAGATGGCCGAGTAGCCCTATGACTGCAATAGATACTCCGACAATCCTGAAAAAAATTGTCGCCCGCAAACACGAAGAAGTAGCGGCTCGTTTGGCGGTTACCTCATTGGCAGAAATGCGCAGCCGGGCTGCAGAGCAATCATCCGCTCGAGGCTTTGTAGTGGCGTTGGAAAGCAAGTTGGCCACTGGTCAGTCTGCGGTGATCGCCGAAGTGAAAAAGGCCTCTCCCAGCAAAGGGGTGATTCGCCCGGACTTCGACCCGGCTCAGATTGCCAGAAGCTATGAACAATACGGTGCGGCTTGCTTGTCGGTGCTGACTGACATCGACTTTTTTCAGGGTGCGGATGAGTATCTGGTTTCGGCTCGAAACAGTGCTGGTCTGCCGGTGTTGCGCAAAGATTTTACCGTTGACCCGTTTCAGGTGGTGGAGGCCCGTGCACTGGGGGCTGACTGTATTCTGCTGATTGCCGCCTGCCTGTCGGATCAACAGATGTCCGACCTTAACGGCCTGGCCCATGAGGTAGGCTTGGATGTGTTGGTGGAAGTGCACAACGCTGAAGAGTGTGAACGTGCTTTGACGTTGGAGAACCGCCTGCTGGGTATCAACAACCGCGATTTGCACACCTTTGATACTTCATTGAACACCACCTTTGACCTACTGGCGATGATCCCCGATGACAAAGTAGTGGTGACCGAAAGTGGCATCCACACTGCCGCTGATGTGGAGGCAATGCGCGAGCACCAGATCAACGCATTTTTGGTGGGAGAGGCGTTTATGCGGGCGAAGGAACCGGGTGAGAAGTTGGCGGAGTTGTTCTTTTGAAGCAGTGAGCCTCGGGCTGCGAGCTGCGGGCTACGAGCAGATCGGAGAAAGTCGTCATTCTTTCCTTCGCTCAGAATGACAGAATTAAAAAAGGCAGCTTAATAAGCTGCCTTTTTTGTTAGTGGGTTCAGAGTGCTGAATCTGAATTTCGCTCGATCAGCTCGTAGCCAGAAGCTCGCTGCTTGAAGCGGTTATCTCGTTCCAAAAATCACCATCGTCTTGCCCTTCACATGCACTAAACCTTCGTCTTCAAGATTTTTCAGCACTCGGCCCACCATCTCCCGTGAGCAGCCAACGATACGGCCAATTTCCTGGCGGGTGATTTTGATCTGCATGCCGTCCGGGTGGGTCATGGCATCCGGTTCTTTACTTAGGTCCAGCAAAGTGCGGGCTACCCGGCCGGTAACGTCCATAAACGCTAAGTCTCCCACTTTGCGGGTGGTGTTGCGCAGCCGTTTGGCAATTTGGCAGCCGATAGCGTGTAAAAATTCTGGGTGGGCCTTCGCTACTTCGTGAAACTTGGAATAGCTGATTTCCCCAACTTCGCACTCCACCTTGGCGCGAATCCAGGCGCTTCGGTCACTTTGTCCAAAAATGCCCATTTCGCCAAAAAAGTCGCCTTCATTAAGGTAGGCCACAATCATTTCGCGGCCATCATCGTCTTCAATCAGAACGGTGACTGACCCTTTGGTGATGTAGTAGAGAGTGTCGCTCTCATCACCGGCGTAAATAATGGTACTCTTGGCTGGATAACGGCGTCGATGACAGTGGATCAAAAACTGCTCAACGTTAGGAATATGCGGAGTTATTGGGGCGGGGCTCACGTCTTCTTCGCTCCTGTCTTCAATGTCGAGTGCGAACTTGAATGTCGTCGTCATAAGCGTGCCGCCAGTGTTAATTATTAGAATCTGTGAATGGACTATCTTCACAAACTGGCAGACACATTGACGGTTAAGTAAAGCACGTTTGTTCTGTGAACTGTAGCGCGTTATTGAAAATAAAACACAATTTCCGGCCTATAAACCGGCTATTCATACTTTTTACGTAGAAATACCTTGGAGCAAATTCTATGCAGGCAACAGTAAAGTGGGGCGGCAACGCCATGTTCGTTGGGCATTCTGGCAGTGGTCATGAGGTTGTTATGGATGGCCCTCCCGACCACGGTGGTGAAAACAAAGGTGTGCGCCCGATGGAAATGCTGTTGCTGGGAATGGGTGGGTGTTCTTCCTTTGATGTGATGAGTATTTTAAAAAAGCGCCGCCAGAAGGTAGACAGCTGTGAGCTGAAGCTGGAGGCAGAGCGAGCGGACGCCGTTCCCGCAGTATTTACCCGCATCAACCTGCATTTTGTTGTGGGTGGGGAAGGCTTGTCTGAAAAGGCGGTGGCGCAGGCGGTCAGCTTGTCGGCAGAGAAGTATTGTTCAGCATCAATCATGCTGCAGCAAGGCGGTGTTGAAATAACTCACAGTTATGAGATTGTCGAATAGTACTCTTATTAGAGTGCTATTCGATTATTTCGGGCAAAAAAAAGCCGGAAACAAGGTGTTTCCGGCAAAAAATCCAAAATAGTTTGGATAGGAGGGTAGGTAAATCTTTACAGGTTGGCTGATTAAACTTCAGTCGAACCTTTTAAGTCGTCAACCGCAATCGCTGAACCGAGCAATGCGGAGATGGAGAGCATGATAGTCATTACGATCATGGTGTTGCCTCCGTTAACTGGCGTTTCATGGTGTTAACAATACGGAAATCTGTTTAATAACAAAAATGTATTGTTTTCATTTCAAGAATAACCCCTGGTTATTCCGCTGTGTTTCCTTCAGTGATGCTTGCTTTCAAGTCGTCAACTGCGATGGCTGCGCCAAGCAGTGCCGATATAGAAAGGATTGTGGTCATTACAATCATCGTTCTGCTCCTGTTCTATACTTTGTGTTTAACAAGCGCCTTGCTTTGTGGGGCGCTTGCTTTTCAATTTTTGCTCTTCATCCTGGTTGTGCTGCTTCAGGTCATCCCAGGCAATGGCTGACCCGAGCAGCCCAGAAATGGCGAGCATGATGGACATGATTAACATGGTGTTGCTCCTCTGTTTCCGTTGGGTTATTTGATGGTGGCCACTATAGGTGGATAAGAATAATAATAAAAATGTATTGGTTTTATTTTCGCTATAACTCAAAGGAATTATTGACCTGGTTCACGCGATGGCTGTGAACTGGGCAAAAAAAAGCGAGAAGCTATTGCTTCTCGCCAAATCCAATATAAGGAGGGGTAGGATAAAACTGGGTCAATAACTACAGGGGCTTACTCTTGGCTGTCGTTAGATTGAGGTTTTTCATGTTTAACAACGCTTTGCAGTAACTGTGCAGTGGCGTTTACCAGGTAAAGAGCGATCATGCTGGCCTCCAGTTGTGCGTCGTGGTTATTGAATGGCTGGCATTCTCTGAAATACTTTAAGATAATAAAAATGTATTGGTTTTATTTTAAAAATAACCAAAGGTTATTATATGGATCCGGTTACGCTATCGAGAGTTGATCTCAACCTGCTGGTCTCCCTGCAGGTATTGTTGGAAGAGCGCAATGTGACTCGGGCGGCTGCGCGGCTGTTTATTACTCAGCCTGCCATGAGTAAAACTTTGCAGCGCCTGCGCGACCTGTACCGAGATCCGCTGTTGGTGCGCAGTGGTCGAGGCTTGGTGACCACGCCCAAGGCTCAGGAGCTGCAGCGCCAGCTGCCTCAGGTGCTTTCCAGTATTTCCGAACTGGTGCGCAATAAAGAGATCAGTCCCGTGAAATTTACCGGCGAAATACGCATGGCGATGCCGGAGTTTCTAGCGGTATTGATTGTGCCGAAGCTGGTTCGCATTCTTTCTGTTGAGGCCCCCAATCTGACCTTGGCTGTTGCCGGGGAGCTGGGGGCTTATGAGCAGAGGCTGGAAGATGGCACTGTGGATTTTGCCATTGAGCGTGAAGAGGAATTGCCAGAAGACTTTGATACAACCCCCTTGAGTGGCTTCACCCTGGCCTGCTGGATGCGTCGTGGCCATCCGTTGGCTGATGATGAGCTGACCGTAGAGCGGATGCTTCGCTATAAGTGGGTCCACTACTACATGCTCAATACGGAGTCTATTGCCTCGCGTTCATCCACGTTGTTTGACCAGTGGTTGGCTCGTCAGGGTTATACCCGTGAAAAGCTATTGGTCACTACGCAATTAATGACGGCTCTGGATACCGTGTTCAATACCGACTGCCTGATGATCGGCAGCCTCCAGGATCTGGAGGTAGAGGGTGAGTTCTACGACATTGTTCGTAAGCCGTTGCCGGAAAGTCTTCAGGTGGAGCCATTTTTCCCGCTGAGCATCGTCAGTCACCGTCGCATTGCCACGTCACCCATGCATCGCTGGATTGTCAGCAAGGTCGTCCAGGTGGTTGAGGAAATGCGCAGTGAGCGAGCGCCTGACGAGCAGCAGGAGTTGGTTCTTTAAGCTGCGAGCAGCCGTTGATCTGTCTGCTGTTTAAATTCGATAACTTGTCTTGGTCATCGCCTTCGAGATTGCCGTCATCACCGCTTTTACCGGCCCGGGAAAGGCCAGACCGCCCGCTTCCAATGCGGCGTGAGAGTGGCGAGCTTCATCTTCCAACATCTGGCTGACCACTGCGCGGCTTTTTGCGTCTTCTTCAGGCAGTTCATGCAAGTGGCTTTCCAGGTGCTTACACACCTGATCTTCCGTGGCCGCGACAAAACCCAGGCTCAAGCGGTCACTGACCAGACCGGCACCGGCCCCGATCGCAAACGACATTCCATACCACAATGGGTTGAGCGCACTGCTGTGGCTGCCCAGCTGTTGCAGGCGCTGTTCGCACCATGCCAGATGGTCTATTTCCTCATCCGCAGCATGCTCCATTTCTGCGCGCACTTCCGGCAGCTTGGCGGTTAATGCCTGGCCACGATACAGGGCCTGAGCACACACTTCGCCAGAGTGGTTAACCCGCATCAGTCCGGCGGCGTGCCGGCGCTGCTGAGTGTCCAGCTCGGCCTCTGCTGCAACCTCCGCCGGTGAAGAGCGTGTCGGCTTTGGTGCCTGTGCGGCTACGGTGCGCAATCCGGCGTCCAACTCGGTAATCAGTTTGTCGAATAGGGTCAGGGTGCGTTGGCTCATAGTCGTTCCTGTTAAGTCTGGAGGCAGTATACCAAAACCGCCACTGGCCAATTCTGTAAACCCGGGTAGAATTGATCTCCAGCAATAAAACCCACAGTAAAAACAATGGAGAGCGGCATGCAGGATGCCAATGATCTGGGGCTGGTCATCGACGCGCACATTTCCCTGGTGGTGCTGGAAACTTACGACGAGCGTCGCGCCATCGACCTGTTGCAACGGGTCGCTCGTCAGCGCGATTTGCCTTTGTTTAGCTGGACAGTCACTGACGGCCTGCGCAACGCGGGTTTTGGCCTGCAATTGCAGCAGGGTGCCCAGCATTCGGAGCCAGAGCAGGTGCTGAACTACCTGAAAAGCCAGGCCGAGCCCGGTATCTACTGCCTGTGCGATTTTCACCCCTGGCTGGAGGATCACCCCAAAAATATTCGCCTGCTCAAGGATTACTGCTATCGCCACAGCGGCTTGAAAAGTGCCATTGTGTTGCTCAGTCACCGCTTGTCGTTGCCGGGGGAGCTGGCGCGGTTATCGGCGCGTTTCTCCATGAGCTTGCCCAGTGAAGAGCAAATATCCACGTTGGTGCGCGAGGAGGCGGCGAACTGGTCGAAGCGCAATAATTCCCGCAAGGTAAAAACCGACAATGCCACACTCAAGCAACTGGTGGCTAATCTCAAGGGGCTCACCCACTCCGAAGTGCGCCGTTTGGTGCGCGGCGCCATCGTCGATGATGGCGCGATTACCGAAGACGATCTGCCGGAAATCAACAAAGCCAAGTTTCAGTTGATGGACATGGAAGGGGTGCTGAGTTACGAATACCGCACTGAGAAATTCAGTGATGTGGCGGGTATGAATACCCTCAAAGAGTGGCTCAACAAACGCCGGCAGGTGTTTTTGGGTGAACACGGTGATGTGGATCCGCCTCGTGGCATTCTGCTGACCGGCGTTCAGGGGGGCGGTAAAAGCTTATCCGCCAAAGCGGTAGCTGGGGTTTGGGGGGTGCCGCTGCTGCGCCTGGATATGGCCGCCCTGTATAACAAGTACCACGGCGAGACCGAACGCAATTTGCGGGAATCCCTGGCCATGGCAGAGCGTATGTCGCCCTGTGTGTTGTGGATTGATGAAATTGAGAAGGGTCTGGCTACCGACGGTAGCGACAGTGCGCTGTCCCAGCGTGTTCTCGGTACCTTGCTCACCTGGATGGCGGAGCGAAGCCAACCAGTGTTTATGGTGGCCACGGCCAACGATATATCCAAATTACCGCCAGAGCTGGTGCGCAAAGGCCGCTTTGATGAGCTGTTTTTTGTGGATTTGCCAGATCTGGCCACCCGCTGCGATATCTTTCGTATTCACCTGGACAAGCGCCAGCTCAACTGCAATGACTTTGATTTGCAGCAACTGGCGCAGGCCAGTGAGGGCTTTTCCGGTGCGGAAATCGAGCAAGTGGTGGTTGCTGCGATTTATTCGGCCAGGGCCAGCAGTGATCAGCCCACTACCGCATCGGTCGTTAATGAGATACAAAATACCGCGCCTCTCTCTCAGGTGATGGCAGAGCGCATTGCATTGTTGCGTGCCTGGGCCAATGAACGTGGCGTGATCTCTGTATAACATTCCTTGATCTTTTGGCGCTGTGATTGGCTGCGGTTATTAGGGATTGTCCGATCGGGGAGTTTTGACCAGCCGCAGATGGTGATACCCTTATGGCCCTACATTCTTTATGCCCTTTGGGTTTTGTGACCACATAACAAAAACTGGAATCCGAGCCATGCTTGAACGGGATAAAAACATTTCCACCGAACAGAAAGCCTTGTCCATCAATCTGGACGAACACAAGTACGGTACGATTGTGGAAATTGGCGCTGGCCAAGAGGTGGCAAGACAGTTTTTTAAAGCCGGGGCGGCGGCGGGAACCATTGCCAAGACCAGCTCGGCTTACGATATGACCGTCAGTGACGCCATTTACGGCAAAGCGGGCCGTTATGTGAGTCGCGAGCGGGTTCACCAAATGCTGAACCTGGAGTTTGAGCTGTGTGTGAATCGCCTGGCGGAAGTTCGCCCGTCCATGTCTACCTTTTTCTCTTATGCGGCGACGGTCACTGCGCGCAGCTTTAAGGGCGGCAATGAATGTCACGGCTGGATTGGTGTTCGCTTGCAGCTGCGCCCCAAGGAGGAACCCTGTGAGATTGTCTGCCACGTGCGCATGCTCGATAACACCAATGAGTTGCAATCTGAGGCACTGGGCATTCTCGGTGTTAATCTGATTTACGCGGCGTACAACTACAGTCACAAGCCCAAGTGGTTGATCGAATCCCTGTTGGACGGTATTGGCCAGGGGCGCATTGAAGTGGACTTAATCGACTTCTCCGGTCCAGGGTTTTCTTACGTTGATAATCGCTTGACCAACCTGTACCTGGTGAACTCCTGGCTCACCCGTGCAGTATTGTTTGATGAAAGTGGCACTCCGGTAGTGCCTCGCGACTTCCTCTATAAAAAACCCGTGGCGGTAATGCGCAGCTCTTTCCGATTGCCCACATTGGTGCATACGGATATGGAGCATGTGGGCACCCAGCACCTGCAGAAAAAAGCGGGGGTGAACCCAGAGCGTATTGTGCGTCTGGCGGAAGTGTCTATGTCTCAGGTGATGAGCAACGACAAGCTGGATGACAATGACTTTTTGCTGAGAGTGGAGCTGGCCAATGCCATGGGCTTGCCGGTACTGCTGTCAGACTACGTGCGTTACTTTAGCTTACGCTCCTGGTTCCGTCGCCACACTAAGGAAGCCATTGCCATTTTGATGAAAACCGGTGATGTTCAAAACTACTTGTTTGATCTCGACTTCTACAACGACCTGGAAGGTGGCGCGTTGGAGGGGTTGGGCAAGCTGTTTGCCGACAACACCAATGTCATTGTTTATCCAGTAGAAAAAGACGGTGCGATTACTCAGCTCAAGGATTTGCAGTTTGCAGATAATCTCAAATACGTTGCTCAGCAAGTGATTCACAATAACAAGCTGGTAGACGCCGAAGGCTATGACCCCAATCTATTGGGTATTTCGGCTCGGGAGTTGATGCCTACCATTAGTGATGGCCCCGGTGCCTGGGAGGCCGCGTTGGAGCCTAAAGTAGTCGAGCTTATCAAGCGCAAGGGCTTGCATGGGTATCAGGGGTAAGGCTTTGCTAGATAATAAAAAACCGGCGCATTTTGCGCCGGTTTTTTATTGGGTATTTGAAATATGGATTGCTGATTATTTGATCTTTATGTTTGGAGTGTTTGCTTTGCTGTCTGGGAGAGCTTCTATTGATTGGAGAATTTTGCGTGTAATGGCTTCGTTACTTACCAATAAACTGCCCAAATTCTTCGATCACCACTTTCTTGGGAATCGCCACTCCAAAACCGTTAGCACCATTAAAACGGTTGTCAATTATTCGCTGAGTATTAACCCCAAGTAAGTTGCCCTCATTATCAATCAGTGGGCCGCCACTGCTGCCAGGCAGAATAGTGGCATCTACCAAGATGCGGTTTTCTTTTACAGTGGTGACTTTGCCAGCAGTGATTGAATTGCTTTGGCTTAAAGGGCTGCCAATAGCGAATACTTGTTGGGATTGTCGAGGCCACTGATAGTCGGCGGGCATTAAGAACGGAGTTCTGTGGCCATCGAGCTTTAGGAGTGCCAAATCGTGTTCTTTGGAAATTTTAATTAGCTTGACTTTGAGCTCAGTGGCGTCTTTCAGAAAGATCGAAAATCGCTTGGTGATCGATGCGCTCGAACTGGCTAAGTTGAAATCTCTTTGGCGCCTTCTCAGTTCTTTCTGTTGTTGCTGGGCTTCGGCTAAATCCTTTTTGTAATCTTTTTTTCGTTGTATATGATTTGTGCGGTGTGTTTCGTACTCTTCACGGGTGACAGGGTTTCGGTAAAGTCCTGGAGCGTCTACCGATTTTTTCATGTCTCGCAAGGTTTGTTCGTTCGTAGCGATCCGTGATTTCTCCTCTTTTAAGTAGGAGAATCTGCGTTGGAGGTTTTGCGCTTCCCTTTCAAGGCTTTGTTGTTGCTGTCGATGATTAGAAAACCCCTTGGGTCGTACCACGTGCTTGTTGGTAATTAAATAACCGTTATCGCTAACAAAAAAACCAGAACCCGAGCCGGTATTGGTTCGCAAGGTGACTACCGCGAGTGAAGCTTTTAGCTCAGGCGAACCAGTAGAGTATTTGCTTTGCAATTGTTCCTGTAGGTCAACTTTGGGACCAGTGTCAGAAGTGCTGCCGATAGAAGTCTTTTTATCACTAATAACCTCGGCACTTTTATTTTCGGCGGGCTTTTTATCGGTGTAGACCCAACGGCCGTTTTTGTCTTTGTATTTGTAGATTTGCCCGGCACTCGCCACTGGTAGTAGCAAGCTGGTTGCCAACAGTGCGGATAAGCCCAATAAAAAGTGACGTTTCACGGTTATTTGACTCCTTTCGTCTTTAACGCTGGGTATAACTCTAATCAGTCAGGTAAAAAGTGATGGTGGTCACGACGCGCACATCTTTGTCGATCTTTTGGGTGTCGCCGTAGTTTTCTCCCGCATCGCGCACGTAAAAACTGCCTTGGCGGGCGTCGCGAATACCGCCCACTTTGACACCGGCGTTGTCGGCAAATTCATTGGCGGCGACGCGGGCGTTTTTGGTGGCTTCTCGCAACATGTCTGGCTTGATTTCGTTGAGCCGGGTAAAACGATAGGTGGGAGCGCGGTTGCTGATGTTCATGCCTGTGGCAATCAGCTTGTTAACCTTGGTGCGCACCTGAGCCACCAAATCCACTTTGTCGGTTTCCACGCTGATGGAGCCGACCAATTGATGGGATTGATCCACCAGGTTTTGATCTTCGTCCCGATACTCCTGATATTGGTAGTCCACCACGCCAATATCTAATTCGTTATCGTCAAAACCGTTTTCTGACAACAAGGCGATAATGGTTTGTTGGTGTTGCTCCGCTTGCTGATAGAGTTGGGGAATATCGTCTCTCGACTTGCCATCCACGGTAAACAGGATTTGCCAGTTGGCCTGGTCGGCCCGTACCCGGCGTTCAGCCAGCCCCTTGGCCTCAGCGGTATTGAGCGCCACCTTGGCGTTGTACATGGTCTGGCCGATAAAGTAGCCGCCAGTGGCGAGTCCGGCGGCGATCAGTAGTGCCGTGAGAAAGTGATTGGGTTTGTGGGTGCTCATCTGTGTGTCCTTGCGTGTATTAACGTCCCTATTGTGCAGTAAGTGCTGCTCTAACAGTGTGGATTCTTTGTGAAGTTTACGACTCCGAACGAATCTGCTTTACGCCTGCCTCGCTGCCCAGCAATAACAAATCTGCCGGGCGTTGGGCAAACAAACCGTTGGTGACGACACCGACAATGCTGTTGATTCGGGCTTCGGTTTCGAGGGCATTGGTAATGGTGAAATTGTACAGGTCGAGAATGACATTGCCGTTATCGGTCACCACGCCTTCCCGGTATACCGGATCACAATCCAACTTGGTCAGCTCTCTGGCTACATAGCTTCTGGCCATGGGTATCACTTCCACAGGCAATGGGAAGTTACCCAGAGTATCCACCCATTTGCTGCTGTCGGCGATGCACACAAATTCTTTTGACGCAGCGGCGACGATTTTTTCCCGGGTAAGGGCAGCACCGCCGCCTTTGATCAGTTCCAGTTTTGGGTTGGTTTCGTCAGCGCCGTCGATGTAGATATCCAGAGTGCCGGCGCTATTGAGGTCGACCACTTCGATACCGTGATTGCGCAGGCGTTCAGCTGATGCTTCAGAGCTGGCCACGGCGGCGCGAAATTTGGCCTTGTGTTCCGCTAGGGCGTCAATAAAGCAGTTGGCGGTAGAACCGGTACCAATGCCGACAATACTGTCTTCATTGATGCGGGTCAGGGTGTAATCGACAGCGGCCTTTGCAACCGCTTGCTTGAGTTCATCTTGGGTCATTGGAAGTTCGGTTCAGCAGGGTGAGCGGCATTATATCGATACCGCTGCCAGCTATCGACAGGTAATCACGGCGGATTCTGTGGCGATAGCGTCTAGTGGGATATCCCAGGAGTTGGCGGTGATGTTATCCAATTGCTGGCAGCTGTGAGCCAGACCGATCAGCGTGGGTCGCCGTGAGCTGGTTTTGGTAAACGCCAGTGTGCGGTCGTAGAAGCCTCCGCCCATGCCGATGCGATTGCCATAAGCATCAAAGGCGACCAGTGGCATCAGAATCATATCCAGCGCCCAAGTTGGGGTAATGTTGCCGTCCGTTAGAGAGGGCTCGGGGTAGCCAAGATGGCTGACGGTTAGCCGATCACCACTGCGATAGGGCACAAAGTGAATGCGATTGTGCTTGAGCGGGTGCAACACCGGCAGGTAACAGCGTTTGCCCGCTGCTTCTGCCAGCAGCAACGTGGGCAATGGGTCAATCTCGCCATCGTTGCCCAGATACAGGGCGATGCGCCGAGCGCGGCGGAACTCTGGCAAATTGGCTATCTGCCGCGACAAGCCTTCGGCGGCATGGCGCTGCTGCTGCGCTGACAAGCTGCGGCGGCGATGGCGGACTTCGGCGCGAATTTGGTTTTTGTTCATGGTGCTTTTGTTCCGATCACCTGTGGTCGCAGTAAGCTACTCCCACCACAGGCTTTAAGCATTACTGCCAATTTCTGGATAATGTTATCAGCCAATGATGGATAGAATTTAAGTTTTTTGCGATGGTGAGAGTGTGAGGACGCTGAGAAGGTGTACGTTTTTTGAGAAAGTAAGTGTGTGAGAGCAAGGAAGCACCGCACACAAGGAGTGAGCGTATGCATATACGTGATCGACTGAGCACCGCAGTAACGCCGCTATCGCGTCAACAGCACATTCACTGGTGCCATTAAAAAGGCCCCAGGTGTGCCGCTGTCAACGTTAGCCTTGAACCGTACGATTCAAGGTGGAGGCTCCAGTACCACATCAGGCTTTCCGCCGCACGGACTTGCACAACAGTGGCAACAACGAACTTCCGGGGGTAACGCTATCGGCTCAGGACATTCGTTGACTGGCGAACACCCCAGGGTTGTGAGGATTATACCGTGTGTGGTCTGGCTTAAAACAGCTCGGCGTTCTCAAATTGCTGAAGGGCGTCATCCAGGGTGTTGTTCAAATCCTGCAGGCGCTGTTTGGCCTCATCGCCCATAGCGCCGTCCTGTTGCACTTTCATCAGATCGTAAGTGAGGTTGAGCCCGGCCATCACTGCGATGCGTTCCAGCCCCAATACGCTGCCACTGTTTTTAATATTGCGCATGCGCTGATCCAGAGCGCGAGCAGAATCCAGCAAGGCGATGCGTTCGTCTGGCGGGCAGCTGACCTGGTACTCTTTGTCGAGAATTTTGATGTTGGTGGTGTTGCTCACAGGGCTTTCCTTTGGGTCAGGCCTCGCTGTTCAGGCTTTTCAGGCGGGTAATCATACCCTCAACCCGGTTGCGTGCCTGTTCGTTCTTTTCAATCAGTTTACTGCGCTCCCGCAGCAAACTTGCCTCCCGTTCCCGCAAGGACTTGTTTTCCTGGTGCAGGCGGGTGCACAGGGCGATCAGTCGATCGACCTTTTGTTCAATGTGTTGGAGCTGATCCTGCTGCATGAGCGCGTGTTTACCTCAGGGGAGCCGAGTGGCTACGTATTAACCGCTAACTATATTGTGACCCATTGCGGGGGTCAACGATTTAAAGTGATTTCTAGAAGGCGGCGCTAGCTTCTGTGATTGTCGGCACTTTTTATGACATTTTTTAGGACAAAACCCACGTGGATGTTGTGTGTTAGCATTTGCACCTATTCAATCTGTAGATCCAGCCAAATACCATGAAAGTTGATTTTGAAAGCTTGGCCGATGCGCTCTTTAAAGCGGCCATTAACGAAAACCCATCTGAGTTACACGGCTTGCTGTGTGGCCGTATAGCCGGTGGTCAGAAATTGTCCGATGACCAATGCCTGGCCGCGGTTGTCGAACATTTTTCAGAAGATGGCGACAAGTTCGCCGCTATCTCCGAACAACTGTTGGCACTTTATAAGCTGGCGTACGACAAACTTCGCGACACCGGCTTTGGCTTTGAACTGTTGCTGCCGGACGATGACTACGAACTAGCTCAGCGCCTCGACAGCTTGGGGCTTTGGTGCCAGGGTTTTTTGGTGGGTTTGGGTCTCTCTGGCCTGTCCAGCGATACCCAGTTTTCCGCCGATGCGGCTGATGCCCTCAAAGATCTGGCGCAAATTGCTCAAATCGACGCCGCCGAGCTGGAGAGCGACGAGAGCGAAACCAACTTTTTTGAAGTGACCGAATATGTGCGTATGGCCGCATTGATGGTGCATTCTGAAGTGAACACCACCAACACGTCGAAACAGCCCACTATTCACTGAGCCATTTGTTCAGGAGTTAATATCGATCATGGCTATCCCCGCCGCTGAGTTTTCCCGCCGTCGCCGCACACTGATGAACCTGATGGGCAGCAACAGCATCGCCATACTGCCCGCAGCCCCCATGCGAGTACGCAGCCGCGACACTGAGTATTTGTATCGGCAAGACAGTGACTTTCATTATTTGTGTGGCTTTCCAGAACCGGAAGCGGTGCTGGTGTTGTTGCCTGGCCGTGAGCAGGGCGAGTTTGTGCTGTTTTGCCGCGAGCGCAATCGTGAGCGGGAAATATGGGACGGCTATCGTCAGGGGCCGGAAGGGGCTTGTAAGAACTATCAGGCCGATGATGCATTTCCCATCGGTGATATTGACGACATTCTTCCCGGCTTGCTGGAGGGTCGCGACCGGGTTTATTACTCCATGGGTCGTCATCCGGAATTCGACAGCCAGTTGATGGGCTGGGTCAACCATATACGCGGGCAAGTAAAAACTGGCGCTATTCCTCCCAACGAATTCAGCGATCTCGATCACTTCCTTCACGACCTGCGGCTTTACAAAAGCGCCGAGGAGTTGAAAGTGATGCGCCGCGCCGGTGAAATCAGTGCCGCTGCCCACTGTCGCGCTATGCAAGCGTGCCGCCCCGGCTTGTACGAATACCAGCTAGAGGCAGAAATTAACCACGAGTTTGCCAATTGTGGTGCCCGCAACCCGGCCTATAACTCCATTGTGGGTGCTGGCGCCAATGGCTGCATCCTGCACTACATTGAAAACCGCGACCGCTTAAACGATGGTGATTTGGTGCTGATTGACGCCGGTTGTGAACTGCACGGCTACGCCGCAGATATTACCCGCACATTCCCGGTAAATGGCCGCTTTAGTGAGCAGCAACGCGCACTCTATAAAATTGTGCTGGCCGCCCAGCAAGCGGCTTTTGATCAGGTAAAACCGGGCAACCCGTGGAGTGCTGGTCACGATGCTGCGGTGGCCGTCATTGTCGAGGGGCTGCTGGAGCTGGGTTTGTTGCGTGGCGATCGGGATGAGCTGATTGAAAGTGGTGCCTACCGGGAATTTTATATGCACAAAACCGGGCACTGGATTGGCCTGGATGTACACGACGTAGGCGACTATCGGGTTGACGATCACTCCCGCGTATTGGAGTCGGGCATGGTGCTGACCGTAGAACCGGGTATTTACATCGCCCCAGACAACCTCAATGTAGAAGAAAAATGGCGCGGTATTGGTATTCGCATCGAAGATAACCTGGCAGTCACCGCCGATGGCCACGAATGCCTGACGGCAGGTGTGCCGAAAGACCCGGACGACGTTGAACAGTTGATGGCCAGCGGCCAATAAAATTGATAAGGCAGACAATTGATGAACTCCCTTTTGATAACAGGAACCCACGGCACCCCAATTACTTTGGTAGAAACCGGCAACTACGATGCGTGGTTTGAACAACAGCCAGAACCATTGCAAAACTGGTTGGCCAGTACAGAGTACAAGGGCAAGGGTATCAGTCTGGTGCCCGGTGAAGAGGGCGTATTGAACCAAGTGATTCTTGGTGTGGCCGACGCCAATAACCATTTTATCTGCGGTGACTTACCCACCAGTTTGCCCGTCGGTGATTATCGCTTGAAGGCAGGTGAGGCGCAGCAAAAACTGGCCGCGTTTAGTTGGGGGTTGGGTGCGTACAGTTTTGACCGCTACAAGAAAAGCGAGAAAAAAGAACGACCACAGCTGGTGTTGCCTACTCAAGAATTGGTGGATGAGGCGGATAAGTTGGTGCAGGCAGTGGCGTTGGTGCGGGATATGGTGAATACACCCGCCGGTGACATGATGCCCCAGCATATGGCAGAGGTGATGGAAAATCTGGCCAGTGAATTTGGTGCAGAGGTCAATCAAATTATCGGTGACGATCTGCTGACTGAAAATTACCCCACGATTCACGCAGTCGGGCGCGCCAGTGTGCACGCGCCGCGATTAATTGACTTGCGCTGGGGCGACGAGAATCATCCTAAAGTTACCTTGGTGGGCAAGGGGGTATGTTTTGACAGCGGTGGCCTGGACTTAAAGCCGGCTGCCGGAATGCGCTTTATGAAAAAAGACATGGGCGGTGCCGCTCATGTGGCCGGCCTGGCGCGGCTGATTATGTCTCACAACCTGCCAGTGCGTTTGCGGGTATTGGTTCCCGCGGTGGAAAACGCCGTATCCGGCAATGCCTTCCGCCCCGGTGATGTAATTACCACTCGCCAGGGTTTGACCGTGGAGATCGACAATACCGATGCGGAAGGCCGCTTGGTGTTGTGCGATGCACTGACCGAGGCCTGCACTGAAAACCCGGAATTGATTGTGGACTTTGCCACTCTTACCGGCGCCTGCCGTGTGGCCCTGGGCACCGAATTGCCCGGGTTCTTTACCGACGATAAAGGGTTGGCATCTGAGCTATCCGAACAGGGCGATAACGCCGATGACCCGGTGTGGCAATTGCCGTTGCATAAACCCTACAAGGCGATGCTGAAAAGTGAAATTGCCGATATGACCAACTGTGCTAGCGGCCCCTTTGGTGGCGCTATCACCGCTGCGCTCTACCTGCAGGCATTTGTGGATAAAGATGTGCCATGGGTGCACTTCGATATTATGGCCTGGAATAATCGCAAACAGTCCGGTCGTCCGGTGGGTGGTGAGGCGTTTGGAATGCGTGCGGTTTTTGAGGTACTTAAAAAGCGATATAAATAATTGGTCGTTGATAGATATTTTTATCTTGCATGACTTTTTTGAAATACATTCTTGCGGTTTTTGGCCCTTGGTTTGCATTTTTTGCGGGTGATTATTTTTATGGCTCTAGCCATATGATTTTTCACCATCCTTGTGAGTCGGTATATCTTGGTTGTTTGACAATGGATATGCTGAGTTTTGGGTTGAAAGGGCTGATTTCCGGAGTTTTTATATCTGCTCTTCTTTCATCAAAAAAACAGTTCTGGCTTTCTTTGTGTTCGATGGGCCTGTTGGTTGCGCTAATAACACTCAGATTAATAGGCGTGAACCAGTGGGATTACCTGCTCGACCCATATCTTTATTTAAGTATTCATATTCCGATTTTTTTAGGTTGTGCTTTAAGTTTATTCATTTGGCTAGGCGTCAAAAAAGTTATACCAATTAAAGATGTAACGTGAGTTGCTGGTTTGTTGCACCGACTTTTCAGTAATTTATTGCTTTAACTTCTAAAGCTTAACGATATAAACCAAACTTAAAAACGGCGGCAGGTTGGTGCTGTTCTCAATCGTAATGTCGTGTTTATGACCGCCACTGGCTGCATTTTTTGCCCCAAACGCACCACTTTTAATATCGACTGTTGAACTTGTTTTAGCGCTGCTGGCGGTGTGTGTATGGCTGCTTTGACCGCCGCTTTTGCCAACGCTATCGAACACGTTAGTGCCACGGATAAAGCGGTTTCGAAGGTCAGGTGTGCCATCCTCCCCATTGCAAATGGCCCAACCCAGCGGTGGTTGTAAATAGGTATTGCCGTCCTCGCCTTCCTTCAGGTTGGTTTCTCTGGGCTGCCAGGCAATCACGGTGCCTTTGGGTACACCGTATGTGCTTTCCGGCAGTGGTGGCGTTCCGTAATCTCTCAACAACGCTCGTGAGCGTTTGTATTCCAACGGCAAGTGGCTCCAGTAGCTGCGCGCCGTGGCCGCGATAGGCGCGCTGTGAATTTTTATGTTTCCTTCGCGCATATCCTTGAGCATAGCGAGAATATCGTCCAGGTTGGTCAGTACACCTGGGCGGCGTTCCCCGTCCACGTACAAGCCGCCGGAGCGAGCGGCGAACATCAGCTCCACTTTGCTGTTAGTGAGTGTTTGCCGGTTGTCGTTAGAGATGCCGCCTTCCGCACTGCCGGACACAAACGCGGCTTTAAACGCGGCTTTGATTTTGCTGGATTTAGTGGTGTCGGTTTCGGTAATCTTGCCGCGCACCGCAATTCGGTAGCCATAGGTGATGGCGGAAATATAGTGGGAACCGTAGTCCGCCAGGAACTGTTGGCGAAACTCGGTGTTGTCTGCGCCGCCGTTTTCAAAGCTAGGCACAACATCTGTATTCCACTTGACTTCGCCGTTGGGGGCAGACTCCACAATATCGTGGACGATACCTTTGGCGTCGATCACCGCGTAGATGGAGTGCGACGATTGACGTTCCTGGCGCGCCTGTTCGTAAGCGGCATCCGCTGAAGCAAAATTGTATGAGCCCTGAAAGTAGGCCGACAGAATGTTGGCTTCGTCGCGAACGGAGTTGGTTTCTTCCAGGCGAAAGTTTTCAGTCAGTGTGTAATCTTCGATGGGCACGGATTTCAGTTGGGTATTCAGTTTCAGTGGTTGTTGGCCCACCCGGCGCAGTGGCGCACCGGGGTCTGACATATCTACGCCATCACCGATATTTAATTTCCCCTCGCTGATAAAACCGGGATTTATTGGGTACTGGGTGCGGCTAATAGCATGGTTGTTAAAATCTGAGTTGTTGAAGTCTGTATCCTCAGCACTTCCGCTATTTGTTATTGGTGTGGATGCTGAATTATCAGCCGCTGGATTTGCTGACTCGTTACAGCCGGATAAGAGAGTGGCAAGCAAAAACGAGGTGACGTAAACATGATGTGACCGCTTTCTGAAAATCCATGAAAGTCTCATTTTTTTATATCCTTGGCTGATTATTCTTGTGGTTCGTTCGATGTTCCCTAAAGCGTAGACCAAAAACCCAATTAACATTTGGCCAATCGCCATAAATACAGACTGGTACACAGCCCAATTATCCCCAGCAGCACAAAACTCCACCACTGGCCGGTTACCCAAATGGATATCCCCATGCCCAGCCACAGAACCAATATCGCGCGATTGCGCACGGTTTTGGAGATACCTTGGCCCTGTTGGTAGCGATTGATAATAGGTCCCATGGTTTTGTGGGACAGCAGCCAGCGATGAAAGCGCGGAGATGAACGGGCAAAGCAGGCAGCGGCCAACAGCACAAAGGGCGTGGTGGGCAGCAACGGCAACACCACGCCAATGGCGCCGAGCAGCAGTGCTAACCAGCCGCAAGACATCAGCAAGTGTCGTTTCACAAAAACGCCTCAAGCAGAGTGTTCAAAAAACGATGGCCTGTGGCGGTGGGCTGGAGGCGGTGTTGGTCGTTGGTCGTTAACCCGCGTTGTTGCAATTGTCGCCAGGCCGGTTGGATAGTGGCAAGCGGCATCCCAGTGTGGCTTTCGAATAGCTTGGCTTCCACACCGTTGTTCAAACGCAGTGCGTTCATCAAGAATTCCACCGGTAGTTGCTCAGTTTCAATGGTCTCGACGGAGGCACAGTAATGGTCGCTTCTGGATAGATAATCTTTCGGCGTGCGGGTTTTCCGGGTGCGAACGATTTCTTTTGTATCCAACCGAGTAATTTTGCCGTGAGCACCGGCGCCAATGCCCAGGTAGTCGCCAAATTGCCAATAGTTGAGGTTGTGGCTGGATGCCTGCCCATCTCTGGCGTAGGCGGAGACTTCGTATTGTTGAAAGCCACTGTCGGCCAGTAATTGCTGGCCGCTGTCAAAGATGGTTTCCAGTACAGAATCTTTTGGCAGTTGCGGTGGTTGGCGATAAAACGCGGTGTTGGGCTCAATGGTGAGCTGGTACCAGGACAGGTGATTGGGCTCAATGGCAATGGCCCGGCGCAAGTCGTTAAGGGCGTCTTCTTCCGTTTGCCCCGGCAAGCCGTGTATCAGATCCAGATTAAAATTATCGAACCCGGCGGCGCGGGCCATACTGGCCACGGTGTGCGCTTCCCGTGCACTGTGGATGCGGCCGAGCTGTTGCAGGTGTAAATCGTCAAAACTCTGGATGCCGATGGACAGCCGATTAACACCGGCAGCGCGAAAGCCGGCAAATTTTTCTTGTTCAAACGTGCCGGGGTTGGCTTCCAGAGTGATTTCGATATCACCGTCAAAGCCGACCTTTTGTTCCACCCCTTGCAGAATGGTCGCGATGGCATTGGCGGAGAACAGGCTCGGGGTGCCGCCACCAAAAAATATCGAATGAATGGGGCGCCCCTGTACGTACTCCAGGTCGTTGCCGATATCCGCTAGCAATGCGGCCACATACTCGTCTTCCGGAAGCTCACTGTCAGCAGCGTGGGAATTGAAGTCGCAGTAAGGGCATTTGCGTACGCACCAGGGAATATGGATGTATAGTGATAGAGGGGGCAGTATTAACATGGCGTATCTAGCGAATTTCAAACATGCCAGGTGGCATTGGCCTATAGCCGGTTTCTACAGCACCACGCCGTTTAACCCACGTCAAATTTTTTTTCGAAAGACCAGTAACGCCGTAAATATTGGTGTTTTTCCAACGGTTTGTTAGGCCTATATGCTTAGTATTAGACAAGTCTGCGCCTCGAAGAGATGCGTCGTTGAAATTACTCGACCATAGGCTGCTTCCTTCAAGAGATGCATTTTCAAGCGTTGAGTTTGAAAAGTTTGTGCTTCTTAAGTTGGCGTTTTGTAACTTTGCATGAGAGAAGTCTACATTACTTAGGTCCATTTCAGTTAGGTTTGCCCCATTTAAGTTAATTTGGCTTAAGTCGACTCTCTTATCTGGGCTATTCCTGCGTTCTAATTTAATAAACGCATTAACGGCTTCGCTTTTGGCCCTGATGTTTTTTGCCAAGTTTCCATCTCGTTCCTCTTCATAGAGTATCTCTAATAGTTGAGAGCGACGTTGGCTAATCCACTGCTCGTTTTGCTCCTCTATTTGCTGTTTTTGAATTTCTAATTGTGCGCTTTGTTTGGAGATTTGTTCTTGGAAGAAATGGTTTTGATCACTGATTAACTGATTCTGATCGAGAAGTATTGTATTTTGCTGAAATAAAACTATGAGAGAGGCGACTGCAATTAAACTTCCAGCTGTTGCTACAGTTGACGGTGCAAAAAAAAATCGATGCAAAAGGGCTTTGAAAGCAGCTATGCGCCTTGGGTCACCTTTTGGCCAGTTTCGTCTTTGAATAAAAAAGTTATTTAATACGTGGAGCAACCTGTGATCTTGCTCTATAAGGCGAGTTTCCAAAATATCTAACCGCTCTTCATCGTTTTTTTGCATTGGATGCATCCTTGGGAAGAGATAACGATTATTTAACTATAGTAGCTTGGCTCAAAAATAGGTGTGGACTGTTGCTTGTCCGCTCTAGAAACTATCAGATTTTTAATCTTTGCAGTAAATTGGTCATTGCCTTACCTCTATGGCTAATCTGATTTTTTACGATCTTGGGTAACTCCGCGCTGGCGCAATTGTGTTCTGGCACCAAAAACAACGGGTCGTAGCCGAAGCCACTTTCCCCTTTGGGCTCAAACAGAATACGGCCTTCCCAGGTGCCTTGGCAGATCAATGGGGTGGGGTCATCCGGGTGGCGCAGGTACACCAGCAGACACTGGAAGCGGGCGGTGCGCTGCTCTTCCGGTACATCCTGCATCAGTTCCAACAGTTTCTGGTTGTTGCGGGCGTCGGTGGCACCTTCTCCGGAGAAGCGAGCGGAGTAAATGCCCGGAGCCCCTTTCAGATGATCCACTTCCAGGCCGGAGTCATCGGCGATGGCGGGCAGCCCGGCATAGTGGGAGGCACAACGGGCTTTGAGGATAGCGTTTTCCACAAAGGTGCGCCCGGTTTCTTCCACTTCGGGCACGGAAAAATCGGACTGTGGCACCACGTCGATATCGCAGTCGGCCAGCAGTTGTTGGAATTCATTGAGTTTTCCGGCATTGCCACTGGCCAATACGATTTTTTCAGACATGGGAATCAGTCCTGGTAGAAAGTTTGCTGAAACTGTACCCGATAGCTGGGCTTGTTGGGGTTCGCGGTGACGTCAATTTTGAAGGTCAGAGCGTCTTTGTTATCGAATTTGAACGATGCCAGGTAGTACACCACGTCGCCTTCGCGCACTTCGAAAAATTCGAGTTTTTGGGATTGTTGCAACAGGTTGGATACGGTGCCTTTCACCAACGCCTGTATGCCGCCGCTTGCTTTATCTACGGGGACTACAGCGATATTCACCAGCCCGCGGTTCTTGCTGCGAACGATGTCGTTGGCAGCGGCGATTTCCGGCAGGATAAAACTGCTGTTAAAGGCGCTGTAGAAGATTTTGTTGCCGTCGTTAATCTTGTAGTTTCGCTCAGCGGCCTGAGCGCTGAATGCCAGCAGTGCAGCGGCGATGACTGTGTAGAAGTGTTTCATGTAAACCTCCGTTTTGCCTGATGGTGGCCAAAAGGTATAAGCACCTTAGCGACTGAGGTGATAAATAGCCGTTTCGGCAAACAGGTTGGGCCATACGCCTCTGAGCTGCCGATCCGGTGCTTGGGACGCGGCCATTTGTCGATCCAGAATACGAATACCCATTTGCTGGCACAAGGACTCAAAGTCACTCACGGTGCAGAAGTGAATGTTGGGCGTATCGTACCACTGGTAAGTGAGTTGCTTAGTGACCGGCATGCCGCCGCGAAACATCAGGTGGCAACGGGCGCGCCAATTACCAAAATTGGGGAAGGTGACGATGCAGGCTTTGCCCACTCGCAGCATCTCTTCCAGCACCAGGTGGGGGGCGCGCATCACTTGCAGGGCCTGGGTCATGATCACGGTATCAAAGCTGTTGTCGGCAAAATTTTCCAGGCCATTGTCGAGGTTTTTCTCGATCACATTAACGCCGTTGCGAATACAGGCGGTAATCTGCCCGGGGTCAATTTCCAGGCCATAGCCTTCTACCCGATGGTTTTCCTTGAGGGCCCTCAACAAGCTGCCGTCGCCACAACCCAGGTCGAGAACCCGGCTGTTGGGGGCCACCCACTGCTGCAGAATATGAAAGTCGACGCGCACTTATTCGCTCCCTTCTGCAGTGGTTGATTGCTCGGGGGTTGGTGACACAGCGGCTAGTTGCTCGGCAATACCCTGCATGTAATTGCCCAGCACCGCCCCATAGCGTTCATCAGGGAGCAGGAAAGCGTCGTGGCCGTGGGGAGATTTGATGTCCGCGTAACTGACGTTGCGACCCGCTGCGATCAGCGCATCGACTAACTCTTTGGAGCGCTCTGGGGCAAAGCGCCAGTCACTGCTGAATGACACCACCAGAAAATCGCACTGGGCGCTCTTAAAAGCGGTTACCGGGTCTTGCTCGTAATCCCTGGCCAGATCAAAGTAATCCAGCGCTTTGGTCATCAGCAGGTAGGTGTTGGCGTCGAACAAACCGGAGAACTTGTCCCCTTGGTGGCGCAGGTAGCTTTCCACCTGAAACTCAATAGGGGCGTCGCCGTTGCCGCCATTTTGCAGATTGCCGCTGCGCAACTCCCGACCAAAACGACTGCCCATGAGCTCATCAGACAGGTAAGTGATATGGCCGATCATCCGCGCCAGAGCGAGGCCCCGCTTGGGGGTGGTCTGGTGGCCCAGGTAGTCGCCGTCGTGGTAGTCGCGGTCTGAAGTGATGGCTCGCCGTGCGGTTTCGTTAAAGGCGATATTCTGGGCGCTGAGTTTCATCGACGAAGCGATGACCACACAGTGGCGCAGCCGCTCTGGATACAGCAGTGCCCAGCGCATGGCTTGCATGCCGCCGAGGCTGCCGCCAATCACCGCGGCCCACTTGTCAATGCCCAGGCGATCCGCCAGGCGCGCCTGGCTGTTCACCCAATCCCTGACCCGCAACGGTGGAAAACTGGGCCCCCAGGGTTTGTCGGTGGCGGGGTTGGTGGTGCTGGGGCCTGTGCTGCCGTGGCAGCCGCCAATATTATTCAGTGATACGACAAAGAACTTATCCGTATCGATGGGTTTGCCGGGGCCAATGTAGTGGTTCCACCAACCCGGCTTGTTGTCGCCCTTGTGGTGGTAGCCGGCGGCGTGATGGTGGCCAGACAGGGCGTGGCAAATCAGCACGCCATTGCTGCAGTCGCTATTGAGCTCCCCGTAGGTTTCCACCACCAGCTCGTATTTCGTCAGGGTACGGCCACAGGCCAGCTCCAGAGGTTCGTCAAATTCAAACAGCTGAGGTTCGACAACGCCGATGGATTCGTTGGGCCAGTCTTCTGGAATTTGTTCTGCCATGGTTTATTGCACCGCGGCCAGTAACGCCCCAAACAGGGGGTTGAGTAAGTGTTTGTCCACCATCCACAGAGCGAACATGGTAATCATCAGGCTGAAATCCAAGCCGCCTACCGGTGGAATCAGATTGCGAATAGGGCGAATCAGGGGTTCGGCGATCTGGTGCACCAGCTGTAACCCCGGGTGATTGGACATGGGTGCTACCCAGCTGGCAATAAAAATCACAAAAAAACTGAACAGGTAAACATGCAGGGCAGTTTGTACGGTCAGGTAACCGGCGTATACCAGCAACCCCAGGGGGCCGCCAAAGCCGAAGGTCAGCCCGGCAATCACTGCTTGTATCAGCAATATCACCACGAAGGTGGCGCTGTTAAAGCGGCCAATGGGTGGCAGTATTTTTTGCAGCGGATGGACAATAGGTGCAGTAAAACGCACGATCATCTGCGAAATGGGGTTGTAAAAGTCTGCCTGAGCGATCTGCAGTAGCAGCCGCGCCATCAACAGGTAACAGTAGAAGCCGCCGACAAAACTGATGATGTCGTTGATAAATGCCATGGGTCTATATCCGTTGCAGAGCCTGTTCCGTCTCTATTATGTGGGTGCGTATTTTTGTGTCTGTTTGGGTACTTATTGGTTTTCGGCCGCCATTTCCCGGCCTCGATCCCGAGCGCCGGTAATTCCGTTGCGAATGGTATCCTCAAGGCCTTCATTTAGGAAGGTGGTAATGGCACGGTCAGTGGTACCTTTCTTGGAAGTTACTCGCTGGCGCAGCTCCGCAGGGCTGTGTTCTCCTTCCGTAGCCATGCGAGCGGCTCCCAGTGCGGTTTGCAGAGTAAGGCGGCGGGCGCTGTCCGCCGGCAGGCCCAGTTCTTTGGCCACTTTTTCCATCAACTCCATCAGCAGGAAATAGTAAGCGGGGCCACTGCCCGCGACAGCGGTGACCGCATCCATCAGCTCTTCCTGCTCCACCCATTCGGCAATACCCACGGCTTCCAATAGTTGTTGCGCCTGGCTGCGCTGTTGGTCAGAAACCCCCGCATTGGCAAACAGGCCCGCAGCACCGCTGTGCAGCAGTGAGGGTGTATTGGGCATGGCCCGTACAATGGCGCGTTTGCCGCCAAGCCATTGATCCATCAGCTCTGTAGTGATACCGGCAGCTACCGAAATCAACAGTGGTTGATGATCCAGGCTGCTGGTCAATTGCAAGCACAAATCGCGCATACTCTGAGGCTTGACGGCCAGTACCACGATGTCTGCCCAGCGGGCGGCGGCAGCGTTGTCGGTATCACAGTGGATATCAAACTGCTCAGCAACTCGCGTCGCGCTCTCTGGGGTGCGAGTGCAAGCGCGCAGCGCCTCTTTGGGGTGGCCATTGGCCAGCAAACCACCAATCAGGCTGCCTGCCATATTGCCAGCGCCGATAAAAGCGATGCGCGTTGAGCGGTTTGCTTCAGTCATTGTTACCTCGGTTTGTGCCACCCTGTGGTGACCTTTTGCCAAAAATGTCGGTGCCGATTCGCACCATGGTGGCGCCTTCCCTGATGGCGGTGCCCATGTCGCCGGACATGCCCATGGAGAGGGTATCCAGCCCCGGGTAATCCGGGTGTCGGCGGCGCAGATTATCCAGCAGTTGTGCCAGTCTGGCAAAGGGCAGGCGCTGTTTTTGCGGGTCGCTGCAAGGGCTGGGAATGGCCATCAGGCCACGTAGGCGCAGGCGATCCAAAGCTACAATTTCCCCGGCCAGTTCAAACACATCATCGGGGCGGATACCGGATTTGCTCGCTTCGGCGTCGATATTCACCTGCAAGCAGATGTTCAACGGTGCCATTGAGGCCGGGCGTTGTTCATTCAGTCGCCGGGCAATCTTGATTCGGTCGATAGTGTGAACCCAATCAAAGTTTTCTGCTGCCTGGCGGGTTTTATTGCTCTGCAGGGGGCCGATAAAATGCCATTCAATGCCTTTACCCTGTAGCTGTTCGATCTTTTCCAGGGCTTCTTGCAAGTAGTTTTCGCCAAAACGGCGTTGGCCTGCCTGCCAGGCAGCCAAGATAGCGGATACCGGTTTGGTTTTACTGACTGCGAGTAAGGCGACGTCGGAGGGGCTGCGACCGGCAGCCACTGCGGAGTCGACAATACGCCCTTGAACAGCGGCCAGATCGTCACGAATGGAGGTTACATTGGCGGTATTAGGAGGCATATACTAGGGCTCGATAAAAGTGGCTATTTTAAAGCACCTAATTTTAAAGAAATAATTCTAATCAAAAATAACTAACTAGGACGTACGGATGGATATTACCGAGCTGTTGGCGTTTAGCGTTAAGCAGGGCGCTTCCGACTTGCATATTTCTGCAGGCTTGCCGCCGATGATTCGTATTGATGGCGATATACGCCGCATTAACCTGCCTCCCATGGATCACCGTCAGGTTCACGCGCTGGTTTATGAAATCATGAACGACAAACAGCGCCGTGACTTTGAAGAATTTCTGGAAACCGACTTTTCGTTTGAGGTACCCGGTGTCGCCCGTTTCCGGGTAAACGCCTTTAACCAGAATCGCGGTGCCGGTGCCGTATTCCGTACTATTCCGTCACGGGTGCTGACCATGGAAGACCTGGGCTTTGGCCAGATCTTCCGCGACCTGTCCATGTTGCCACGAGGTCTGGTGCTGGTCACCGGCCCCACCGGCTCCGGTAAAAGTACCACCCTGGCGGCGATGGTGGATTACGTCAACGAAAACCGCTACCAGCACATCCTCACGGTGGAAGACCCCATCGAATTCGTCCACGAAAGTAAGAAGTGCCTGGTTAACCAGCGAGAAGTGCACAAAGACACCCACGGCTTTAACGAAGCTCTGCGCTCCGCGTTGCGGGAAGACCCGGACGTGATTCTGGTGGGCGAGCTCCGCGACCTGGAAACCATTCGCCTGGCCCTGACCGCTGCCGAAACCGGTCACTTGGTGTTTGGCACCCTGCACACCAACTCAGCGGCAAAAACCATCGACCGGATTATCGACGTGTTCCCGGCGGCGGAAAAATCCATGGTGCGGGCCATGTTGTCGGAATCCCTGCAGGCGGTAATCGCCCAGACGTTGATGAAGAAAATCGGCGGTGGCCGGGTGGCCGCTCACGAAATCATGGTGGGCACCCCGGCTATTCGTAACCTGATTCGCGAAGACAAAGTGGCGCAGATGTACTCGGCCATCCAGACCGGCGGCCAGCTGGGTATGCAAACCATGGATCAGTGCCTGCACAAGCTGGTTGGGCAAAAAGTGATTACCCGCGAGCAGGCCCGTGAGAAAGCCAAGATCCCGGATGATTTCTAAGCTTGTCAGGTGGTCATTGCTCTCGATGCTCAGCATGACATACAGCGAATAATTAATAACAACAGGGCGAGGTAACAATCATGGATTTCGACAAACTGCTAAAACTGATGGTGGAAAAAAAGGCCTCAGACCTTTTTATTACTGCGGGTGTGCCTCCCTGTGTGAAAGTGAATGGCCAGCTGATGCCGGTGAACTCCGGCCCCATGAGCCCGGAGAAAGCCCGCGAGGCGGTGCTGTCGGTGATGGACAACGACCAGCGCAAGGAGTTTATGCGCAGCAAAGAGCTCAACTTTGCCATCAGCTCCACCGGCCTCGGCCGCTTCCGGGTCAGCGCGTTTTACCAGCGCAACCACGTAGGTATGGTGTTGCGTCGCATCGAAACCAAAATTCCCAGCTTTGAAGATTTGCACCTGCCTCCAATTTTGGCGGATCTGTCCGGTACCAAGCGCGGCATTATTATTTTTGTGGGGGCCACCGGTACCGGTAAATCCACATCGCTGGCCTCGATGATTGGCTACCGCAACAACAATTCCAAAGGCCATATCATCACCATTGAAGACCCCATCGAATTTGTGCACCAACACCGGGGTTGCATCATCACCCAGCGGGAAGTGGGGGTGGATACAGAATCCTTTGAGGTGGCCCTGAAAAACACCTTGCGGCAGGCGCCGGATGTGATTCTGATCGGTGAGATTCGCTCCCGGGAAACCATGGAGCATGCGGTTACTTTTGCCGAAACCGGCCACTTGGTGATGGCTACACTGCACGCCAATAACGCCAACCAGGCGCTGGATCGTATTCTGCACTTCTTCCCGGAAGACCGTCACCAGCAATTGTGGATGGACTTGTCACTGAACATGAAGGCCATGGTGGCCCAGCAGCTGATCCCCACCGCCGACGGCAGTGGTCGCCGCGCCGCTATTGAAATATTAATCAACACGCCGCTGGTGAGCGACCTGATTCGCAAAGGCGACGTACATAAAATCAAGGAAGTGATGACCAACTCAACCGAGCAGGGCATGCAGACTTTCGACCAGGCACTCTACCGCCTGTATGACCAGGGCATTATTTCTTACGAAGATGCTCTGTCTCACGCCGATTCGAAAAACGACCTGCGCTTGATGATCAAACTGCAGTCGGAAACCGATGCCAACTACCTGTCCAATGCCGCCGATGATTTGCAGGTGGAAGAGGAGCAGGAAATGGATCCGTTTAGGAATTTTTGAAAAAGCGGCGGGCTTCGGGCTGCGAGCAGAGTGTAGGTCGGGCTTTAGCCCGTCAAAAATTTCAGGCCTTATGCTTTGCTTGACGCCCTAAAGGGCGACCTACATTGTTCCTGCGTAGTCTTTTGGGCGCGCTCAACCTACTCGTAGCCCGTAGCCCGCCGCTCGTGGCTGTTAAGGCTCCCGCCCGCAATCCGGCTCTGATAGCCAGCTCTCCAAAATCAACTGCGCAGCAATGGCATCCACGGGATTATCCCGATAGCTTTGCTGGTGGCCGGCCATAGATTTGGCTTCTTGTGTAGTTAGTCGCTCATCCACCATTAATACCCGCGAACCAAAGCGCCCGTGGAGTCTGCGGGCAAATTTCCGGGCTCGGGTGGCAAAGTCACTTTCACTGCCGTCCATATTCAGCGGCAGCCCCACCAGCACCAACTCCGGTTGCCATTCATCCAATAGCTTTTTTAACTCGTCCCAGTTGGGGGTGCCATCTTTGGCACGCAGCTCGGTCAGTGGTCGTGCGCTGCAAGTGATCGTTTGGCCGACGGCAACGCCGATGGAGCGGGTGCCGTAGTCGAAGGCGAGCAGGGTTTTAACGGAGGCTAACATCTAATCAAAAGCATTTTTTAAGCACGGCCAAAGCTGTGGCTAAGATGTTGCAGGTTCACGCCAATGCTTGCGGCTGCGGCCTGATTGCGCTCAGCGAAAGGGATGCTAAAGATAATGTCGGAGTCCGCCGGTACCGTTAGCCAGGCATTTTCGGCAATTTCTTTTTCCAGCTGATCCGGCCCCCAGCCGGCGTAGCCCAAAACCACTAATGCATCGCTGGGGCCATTGCCAGCAGCCATATCAGCAATGATGTCCCTTGATGCAGTAAGGCATACCTGTGGAGAGACTTCCATGGTGGACTCCCAGCGCTGGCCGGTGCCCCGGTGCAGCACAAAGCCACGTTCGGTGCTGACTGGGCCGCCGGAGAGCAGCGGCTGGCTATCGAGTTGAGTGTTGCCTTGAAGCTGCATTTGCTCAAACACGGTGCTGAGTGGAACATCCATAGGGCGGTTGATCACCAGGCCCATCGCCCCCTCTTTGCTGTGGTCGCAAATGTATATCAGCGCTTCCGAAAAATTGCCATCCGCCAAAGACGGCATGGCGAGCAAAAAGTGATCCCGCAGGCTACCGCTGCGAACTTCTTCGTTGGGCGGTATCAGGTTGGAAGTGCGTTTGGCTTTCATGGTGGTAAGTATTGGGTTGTGATGGCGGGATTTCAATAGTCGAATCCGTCCCTTTGCTCCTCGCAATGACAGTGCTTTTTTAACTGCCGGTCTTCAGTTGATTTCCCGCGATAAATTGCCAGGTGCGGATAATCTCAAATTTGTCCCAGTCTTTGAGCTCATCCGGGAAGGCTTGGAACGGTGCCGCCTGACGCACAATTCGAATCGCCGCCTGGTCGAGAATGGCCTGGCCAGAGCTTTGCAGGATTTCAATGCTTTCCACGTTGCCGCCGGGTAACAGGGTGACCGCCAGGCGCAAATCGCCGAATATGCCCCGGCGCCGCGCTTCTTCCGGATAATGGCTGTTGCCGGTCTGCTCAATGCGCTGTACCCAGTAGTGCATATAAGCAGCTTCTTCCGCAGAGCGGGTGCTGGCGGCAGTCAGCCGGTTGATGCGTGGCATGCGGCTGTATTCCTGGCGCTGCTGATCCAGCCGGGCTTGCAGGCTGGCCAGTTCGGTCAGGGTGGATTGATTGAGATTTTCCTGTTGCTCGCCACTGTCTTGTTCGGCGCGCTCTGCGTCGCTGACGCTGCGCTCGCTAAAGCCTGTGGTGGTCAACAATGCAGTGGCCTCTGTGTGGCGCTGTTGCTGCGGCGTGGTGGATACTGGCTGAGTATCTTGCACGCTGGGTGCAGGCAGGTCGGCGAGGCGGTCGGTGGTCATTTGCGACTTTTCTGCCTGGTCGCCACTGCCCTGTTGGTTGTGCTGTGCCAGAAAGTCAGCGCGATCCGGTTCTTTCTGGGCATTGTGCTGTGCCAGAGTCACTTCAAGGCTGGTGGCTGGCGGTTGCGACAGGGCGATGGTAAAGCCAATACCAAAGATAATCAGCGCATGGACCGCAATAGCCAGGAACAGGGCAAAGCCCAGTTGGTCGCCGCCACTGTCGACCGGTATCTGGGCCTGCTCCACATTGTGAAAACTGTTTTTTTGCGATAAAGACTGGCTCAAGGCGTCTGCTCTACAGTTTCTTCTCAATAACGTCCATCAGCTTGCCGGCAATGTCCGAACCGCTGTCGCGGTCAATCTCCTGAATGCAAGTTGGGCTGGTGACGTTGATCTCGGTGAGGTAGTCGCCAATCACATCCAGGCCCACAAACAGCAAACCACGTTTTTTCAGCTCTGGCCCCACCTGCTCTGCAATCCAGCGATCGCGATCACTCAGTGGTTGTACCACGCCGCTACCACCGGCGGCCAGGTTGCCGCGCAGTTCGCCCTGGCTGGGGATGCGTGCCAGGCAGTGGGGCATGGGTTCGCCATCCACCATCAAAATGCGTTTGTCACCGGCCTTGATCTCCGGGATATAGCGCTGTGCCATGATGGTTTGCTGACCGTAATTGGTCAGGGTTTCAATGATGACGCTGAGGTTGGAGTCGTCACCCTTAACGCGAAAGATCGCTGAGCCACCCATGCCATCCAGCGGTTTGTAGATGGTGTCTCCATGCTCTTTGTGAAACGCTTTTAGTTGTTGTTCGTCACTGCTGACCAACAGTGGTGGGGTGCACTGGGGGAACAAGGTCGCAAATACTTTTTCGTTGCAGTCGCGCAGACTCTGGGGTTTGTTGGCCACCAGTACGCCATCGCGCTCAGCAGCTTCCAGAATGTAGCTGGAGTAGATGTACTCGCTGTTAAACGGTGGGTCTTTGCGCATCAGCACCGTATTCAGCTCTGCCAATGGTCGAATTTGGGGTTCACCCAGTTCGTAGAAATGATCCGGGTCGGCAAACACTTTCAATGGGCGCATACGCGCCGCTGCGGTGCCATTGTCCAGTGCCAAGTCGCCTTGCTCCATGTACCACAATTCCCAGCCTTTGCGGCTGGCGGCCAGCATCATGGCCAGTGTGGTGTCTTTCTTGTAGTTGATGCTGTCAATCGGGTCCATGATGACGCCGAGCTGTATAGTCATACTGATACCTGTATCACGTTTTGGCAGTAGGAAGTTCGTATGATAACGGTGTTTGTCCGTCGTTGTTGCTGTGACAAAGTGCCGGTAATTGTCGTCACCTGCTTATGGTTCTGCTTTTACCCTGTGTTGGCGCTGTGCTCACAGGTGCACAAGTTAAGGTGTCAGCAGCGTTGTGGCAACTGAAATTGGTGTTTTTGTGACCCTGAACCGAAAGGGGTTTTTAGCGGTTAAGTGAGCGATAGTAAGTGCCGATAAAGTGTGTTACAAACGCTCCGTTGGCTGGGAATGCCCGGCCTTACCAAAATAATTAAATAAGTCCTATAAAACAGTGGTGTTGTAGTTATGGAAGAGAGTCGCAAAGACCTCAAGGTAATGGTGATTGACGACAGTAACACCATCCGCAGAACCGCGGAAACCCTGCTGTCTAAAACCGGTTGTGAAGTGATTACTGCAGTGGATGGCTTTGATTCCCTGTCAAAAATTGCCGATACCCAGCCGGATGTGATCTTTGTAGACATCATGATGCCCCGCCTGGATGGTTACCAAACCTGTGCCCTTATCAAGAACAACAGTCAATTTCGCCATACCCCGGTGATTATGTTGTCCAGTAAAGATGGCTTATTTGACAAGGCCAAGGGACGCATTGTCGGGGCCGATGATTATTTGACCAAACCGTTTAGCAAAAACGAGTTATTTGAAGCACTGGATCGCTACGCTCAGCCCCAAACTGCTTGATAGGGCTGGCTGCGCTCTGTGTTCAGGCGCGTAAAAATATAATAACAATACACAACAGGATTAACGTTTGTTATGGCAAAAGTACTTATCGTAGATGACTCTCCCACGGAAACGCATAAGCTGTCCTCCATGTTATCCAAGGGTGGGCACAGTGTGTTGTCAGCGGAGTCTGGCGAACTGGGGATTGAAATCGCTCGCCAGGAGCAGCCAGATGTGGTGTTGATGGATATTGTGATGCCGGGCCTCAATGGCTTTCAGGCCACCCGCCAGCTCACCCGCGGCGAAGATACCAGTCATATTCCAGTGATTATTGTCACCACCAAAGACCAGCAGACCGACCGGGTTTGGGGAGCTCGCCAGGGCGCCCGCGCCTATTTGGCGAAACCGGTGAGTGAGAAGAGCCTGATTCAAGCCATCAATGAAGTGGTGGCCTGACCGTGAGTTTGCGCGCGTCATCCGCCTTTCAGACCCTGGTTGCTCTGGACACCTATTGTCGCCAGAGCGATCGACGCCTACCCAGTGAAGAGCAAGTGGTGCCCACCGTATCGGTGGTGTGCTTTGCTTTGCAGGGCCAGCAGTTTGCCGTGCCATTCAGCGATATCGTCGAGCTTTTGGAAGTGCCCCATTGCACCCGCCTGCCGCGAGTCCAAAGCTGGGTGCGCGGCGTGGCCAATGTGCGCGGTCGCCTGCTGCCGATTATCGATCTGGCGGAATTTGTTGGTACTCAACTGACCACTGCACCGAAACAGCAGCGGGTGCTGGTGATGGACATGCACGGCGTGTTTGCCGGTTTGCAGGTGGATGAAGTGCTGGGTATGCGCCACTTCCCGGTGGATACCTTTATTGATGAGGTCGAGGATTCTGGCCCCATCTCCGGTTACCTCGAAGGCGGTTATCGTGACGGCGATAACGTCTGGGGTGTATTTCGCCCGTTGCGCTTGGCCAGTGACGTGCGTTTTTTAAGCGTAACGGCTTGATGTCGGTTTCATAACATCAAACCGCAATAACAATAAGATAAAAACAAGATCATTTTGACGGAGTTAATACCATGATTAGCGGTGCCAAAAAGGCAAAATTCAGCGGCTTGCAAGTGTTATTAGCCATCCTGTTGGTGGCAGTACTCGGCTTTGTGGGCTACAACGTTTGGGTGGTGATTCAGGATTCTGCCCGCGACAGTGAAAACCGCGATAAAGTGGGCGAATTGCGATCTCTCTCTTCGGCACTGCCGACACCGCTGCGGGGTGCCACCAGTGGCAGCCGCGACGATTTTGAGACGCTGGCAAGCCAGGTGCAAAGCATTGACAGTACCTGGAGTAGCCTGAAATCTGAGCTTTCCAGTGAAGCGCAAATGGCGGGCACTGCTCTCAGCAACATGGATCGCAGTTGGGGTGTGGTAAAGAGCAATGCCGAAACCATTCTCAACGACAAAGAGACCATCCTGCTGCTCAACGAGGTGGCCTCCAACCTCAACTCCACCCTGCCGGCGTTACAAGCTAAGCACGTAGAAGTCGTGGACCTGCTGATCAGCGGTGGCTCTCCACGGGACCAGATTGCCAAAGCCCAAGAGCAAGCCTGGCTGGCGGAACGTATCGGTCGTAACATCGACAAAATGCTTGCCGGTGGAGCCGCTTCAGAAGCGGCCGCTGAGCAATTTAACCAGGATGCCCGAGTATTCGGTGTGGTGCTTAACGGCCTGCTCAAAGGCGACACCGCCATGGGCATTAGCCGGGTGGCCAATCGCAATGCCCGCGCCAGCCTCGACGAAGTCAGCAAACAATTTGAATTTGTCAGCGGCCAGGTGGAAGAAATCTACAACGCCACGCCAAAACTGTTTGCCGCTCGTAAAGCCAGTGATGCGGTACTGAACGAATCCAACAGCCTGGTGAATGAAATCATCTCCCTGGGTGAAACCATCGACGGTTTGCAGGACGGTCGCCAACTCAACCAGCAAACCGCACTGCTCGGTGGTGCTGCGGCCATTGTGTTGGTGATTCTGATGATTGTGCAGTCGCTGGTAGCCACTCGCCGTCGCTCTGTGGAATCTGCCGAAGAGAATGATCGCAACCAGAACGCTCTGATTCGCCTGCTGGATGAAATTGGCGACTTGGGTGAAGGTGATTTGACTTCTCAGGCTACGGTAACTGAAGACTTTACTGGCGCCATCGCCGACTCCATCAACTACGCCATTGACCAGCTGCGCACACTGGTGGCGCGCATTCAGGATTCGGCGGAAAACGTAAATGCCTCCGCCAGTGAAACCCGCGCCACGGCACTGCAGTTATCGGAAGCCTCCGAACACCAGGCCCAGGAAATTATCGGCGCCTCTGCGGCCATTAACGAAATGGCGGTGACCATTGACCAGGTATCCACCAACGCTTCCGAGTCCGCCGTGGTGGCAGAGCGCTCGGTATCCATCGCCAAGAAAGGTGGTGAGGTGGTACGGGATACCATCGATGGCATGGACACCATTCGCGAGCAGATTCAGGATACTTCGAAGCGTATTAAACGCCTGGGTGAATCCTCCCAGGAAATTGGCGATATCGTGAGCCTGATTAACGAAATTGCCGACCAGACCAACATCCTCGCCTTGAACGCCGCCATTCAGGCGTCCATGGCCGGTGAAGCTGGCCGCGGTTTTGCGGTGGTTGCGGACGAGGTACAGGGCCTGGCGGAACGCTCTGCAGCAGCCACCAAGCAGATTGCCTCGCTGGTGAAAACCATTCAGACCGATACCAACGAAGCGGTGAGCTCCATGGAGTCCACCACCACCGAAGTGGTGAAGGGTGCCGACCTGGCCCACAACGCCGGTGTCGCCCTGGAAGAAATCGAAAACGTATCCGCCGACTTGGCAGAACTGATTCAGGACATCTCCTCGGCGGCGCGCCAGCAGGCGAAAACTGCCAGTCACGTATCCGGCACCATGAACGTGATTCAGGAAATTTCCTCGCAAACCCTGTCCGGTACCACTACCACAGCATCGTCGGTTGGTGAGCTGGCCGAGATGGCCGTGGATATGCGTGAGTCCGTGAGTGGCTTTAAGTTGCCCGGTGACCTGGCGTCCGTTGCTCCAGTAACGCCTACTGCTGAAACTGACCTCGATGCCATTGGTGCCGATACCATGGCCGACGCCGATCAGCAACAGGCGGTAGAGGAAACGGTACAGGCAGACAGCTATGCCGAAGAAGAGCTATCCGACAACGCCGATTTTGATCGTCACCCGGAAGAGTTTGCCGATTTCAATGGCAGCTTTGATGCGCAAGATGATCAGCCGACCGATGAGCTGGTGGCTATGGCCGAAGACATCGCCGACACCCTGGCCGACGATGATGCTGGTAATGAATACGATGTAGCGGCCTCTGCTGATAATGATGACAGCTTGGACATTGCCACTGATAGCGATTATCTGGGCAATGGCGAGGTGGTGATTGATCTGGATGGCGAACAGTCGTCAGACGATGATCAGGATCAAGACTTTATTGTAGAACTGGACGGTGACCTGGGCGACGACAAAGAGCGTCGCTACTAATCACTTCTGACGGTTGCTTGCGATGATGTTATCCAACAGTGTGCAATCCAGCTGTGGCGGTGTTGATGACCGCCAGCTGGTGCTGTGGCAACAGCTGTTGGAGCGCCGTACCGGTGTTCGTGCAGACACCCTGGACAGTGACTGGCTGGTAAAACGCATTGTCACTCTGGTGTGCGAGCTGGGTATTGCAGAGCCTATGCAGTACTACCAGCAGCTGGCCAACCGGCCAGATAGCGACCCGGAATGGACGCGCTTTCTCGATACCATACTGGTACGAGATACGCGCTTTTTTCGCCACTGTGAATCCATGGATGCGGTGGCGACAATATGGCGTGATTTTCAGACTAACCGCTGCGGTCAATCGGGTATTGCCAAGCCCGGTGCCAGCAGCAGCTTTACCGCCTGGAGTGTGGGTTGTTCCAGCGGTGAAGAAACCTACTCCCTGGCGTTGGTTCTGGCCGACAACTGCTTCGATTCCCGTAACAGCTACGGTGTAATCGGTTTGGATATCAGTGCTCAGGCGGTTGCCCGAGCGCGGGGCGGTATCTACACTTCAACGCAGTTGATGGGCTTGAGCCAGCGTCAGAGAGACCACTATTTTGACAGTCGGCCCAGTGGCGATTGGATCGTGGGTGAGCAATTGCGGCGCCATACCTGCTTTGTGCGCGGTAACGTTCTGCAGTTGGCCGATAGCCCACAGCTTAAAGGGGCAGACCTGATTTACTGTCAGAACTTGTTGCCCTATTTTCGCCGCTGGCAGCGGCACCAGTTGGTGGCAAATCTGGTTGCCTGTTTAAAGCCGGGAGGCCACCTGATTGTTGGCCCTGGTGAGTTGGCCAGTTGGCAGCCACCGCATATGCAACGCGTACCTGCGCGGGCAGTACAAATTTATCGGCGCGGCGACCCGGCCTCAGAGCTGGGCGTCAGTGAGGAGCTTTGAGTGAATAGAGAAAACGGCAGTCTGCACAACCTGGAATGGCTGGTAGACGAAATTGAGGCGTCGTTAAAGCAGGCTTACGAGTCCCTGGATGCTTACCTTAAGGATCCCAGCGACGAGCCTCAAATCCGTTTTTGCCAGAGCAGTATCCACCAGGTGCACGGCACATTGAAGATTGCCGAATGTCACGGTGCCATACTGTTGGCAGAAGAAATGGAAGAGCTGGTCGGCGGTTTGCTGGAAAACCGTATCAGCAATGTTAATGAAGCCAGCGAGGTATTGGTTCAGGCCTCTCTGAAGTTGCCCCAATACATCCGTCAGGTAAGTAGTAGTGGCAGCGACCAACCCGCCACTCTGATTTCATTGATCAACGATCTGCGCGCGGTGCGTGGCAAGCCACTGCTGTCTGAAGGTTCACTGTTTTCCCCCCACATCGATCTCAGTGGCATCAACTCTGGGGTTCGCAGCAGCAGCCTGCCAGACAACGACGCTTTTGTGGAACTGGTGAAAAAACTGCGCCAGATGTACCAAGTGGCGTTACTGGGTTTGATTCGCGATGCCGACAGAGACAAAAATCTGGGCTATATCAACCGGGTGTTCACCCGCCTCAGCGAGCTTAGCAAGGGCACGGCCCAATACCAGTTGTGGCGAGTTGCGCTGGCGGTGCAGGAGGGCCTGAGCCACCACAGTATTTCCACCTCGTCGGCGGTGACTTCACTGTTGCGCGCCCTGGATCGGGAAATTCGTCAGTTGCAGCAGCACGGTGTCGCCTCCCTACAGAGGGAAGTGCCCCACGGCCTGCTGAAAAACCTGCTCTACTACGTGGCTTTCAGCAATGCCGATACAGTGCGTATTGCCGAAGTGACCGAGGCTTTTCGCCTTCGTGATGCCCTGCCGGCCGGTTCATTTGGCGATGGTGGTTCCCTGGCGCCGTCGTTTGACCCGGATGCGGTTCGCGCCATTGCCACCGCGTTATTGGAAGAGGTCAACAACGCCAAAGAATTGGTGACCCGTTATCAGTTGGAAGGCGGGCTGGACAACGCCATGATTGGCCAGCTTTGTGGTTGTTTCTCGCGGATGTCCGATTCCTTGGCGTTTGTGGGCCAGACCCAGTTATCCGAGCCGCTGGATGAACTCAAGCAGCAGATGGAAACGGTTCGCGAGAATGGCGAAAAAATGGAGGCCGAGCTGCTGGAAAAACTGGCCAATCACTTGGTGGATGTTGAGTCGGCGCTGGTGGCCTGGGGCAGCTCCGGTGGTGTATTGCACGACCCCGCTGAGCAGGCCAATACCGAGCTGTATCGCGCCCGCGAAGCCCTGCTTCGCGAAACCCGCAATGGCTTGGAAAAGGTCAAAGACAGCATCGTCGAATACATTTCCTCCCAGTGGGACAAGCACTTTCTGGAACACGCTCCGCAATTATTGACCGAGGTACGCGGGGCGCTGGAAATGATGTCCCTGGCACGGCCAGCCAAAGTGCTGGAAAAGTCTTGTCACTACATTCAAAACAACCTGCTTTCCGATACCGCGATTCCCGATTGGCGCACCCTGGATAGCCTCGCCGATGCCATTACCAGCATTGAGTACTACCTGGATGGTTGTGTGGATGTGTCTGGGGAAGACAGCGGTGAATCTGAATCCATATTGGTGATGGCGGAGAACAGTGCTGCCCTGCTGCACGGTGAAGAGCCCGCTGAGGAAAAACTTCAAGAGCTGACTTTAAACGACAGCAACCAGCTGTTGATTGAGGAGCCAGAATCGGCGGCCGGTGATGTCAATGAGGTGCTGATCGCTCAGGCTGCGGAACAAGCGGCTGAGGAAAGCGACAGCGATATCGACGAAGAAATTATCGACATCTTTGTGGAAGAAGCGGGCGAGGTGCTGGACGCCTTGCGCGAACAACTGCCTCAGTGGAGTGCCAACCCCTCTACGGGTGATGAATTGGGCGATATTCGCCGAGGTTTTCACACCCTCAAAGGCAGTGGTCGTATGGTGGAGGCCATGCGCATCGGTGAATTGGCCTGGTCCATTGAGTACATGCTCAATCGGGTCATGGATAATCTGATACCACTGAGCTCTGACATTCCCGTGTTGGTTAACCACGCGGTGAAGTTGCTGCCCACTATGGTGGCCAACTTCCAGCATCGCCAGGATGAAGAAAATACTGCTGAAATCGATTTGCTGATTGCCAACGCCAGTGCGGTTGCTCACTGCCAGGAAGCGGACTTGTCGGCCTTGCAAGCGCCTGCCGCAGAAGCGGATAAAGCTCCCCAAGACGCAATCGAGGAAGAGGCGCTTGAGCTTGATGAGCCAGGCGACTTTCAGCTGGATGATGTGGAAGGTGATGTCGAGCTGGTGGAAGAGGAGCCGGGCCATCAAGCGGGCAACGAGCTGTTGTCTATCTTTGTCAGCGAGACTCGCAAACACCTGGAAGACGTATCCCTGTTTCTCACCGAGATTCAACAGTTGGCACCGCACTACGGTTTGCCGACACCGGGCTTGCTGCGCGCCCTGCACACCCTCAAAGGCAGTGCATTTATGGCGGAAGTGGCAACGGTTTCGCGATTGGTTGAACCCCTGGAAAGCCTGGTGAAAGACCTTTACAACTTCCAGAAAGCGGTAGATTGGCCACTGGTTCAATTGCTTACCGACAGTACTGCGGCGCTTGAAAACAGCTTGCCCGCTCTGGAAGCGGGCGATCAGGACAGCCCGATAGAAGGCTCAGCGGAGCTGTTACAACGCATCGAAGAATCCCGTCAGCGCCTGTTGCCGATGCTGCAAACTGAGGACGAGACTGCCGCTGATGACGCGGAAGAGTCCATAGAAAGTGAGTTTGCGGCGGCTATGGAGCTGGACGAAGATAGCTTTGATGCCGCCACTGATGACGAGACAGCCAGTGAGCAGGCACAGCAAGAGTTTGCTGAGCACCTGCGCCCACTGATTGCGCTGATGACCGATGGACTCCATCAACTTATGGAGGCGGAGGATACTTTTGCCGAGTGGCGTGACAGCGGTGAACAACCGCCGTTGGAACAGTTGGTTGCTGAATACGATGAGTTGGGTCGTGCCGCTGACAAGGCGGGAGAGCAGCCACTGACCCAGTTGTCCGCAAAACTGGCAGATACCCTTCAGGTTGCTGAACTGTCTGCGGTTGACAAGCCCCAGCCGGCTACCGAGGTGCTGATAGCCGCGCACGAAAATTTGTTTGCCATGATTGATGCACTGGCTGCTGGACAGCAGATGCCTGATGCAGAAGCCCATGTCGAGGCGCTCGACGCTCTTGCCAACCAATGGCATCAACAAACGGCGGAGCCGGAGCCAGAACCTCAAGTGGTGTCTGAACTGCTGGAGCCCACTGTTGAGGAAGACGGGCAGGACGTTGAAGAAGCTGCTTTGACCGATAGCCTGGATAACGAGGACTTGTCAGAGCCTGAGCTGGCCGCTGAAGAGCCCGTTGCAGAGCAGCTTGAACAGCGGATTGAAGAGCCGGCTCAGGATGAAGCCGAGCCCGAAGACATTGAACAGCCTGTGGCGGAGGAAGAGCCACAGCTGGAAGAAGAGTCTCAACCGGAAGAAGAGCCTCAGCCGGAACCTGAGCCACAGGCGCTGCCGGAAACTCCGGTACCCTTTATTCCGCCGGTTGCTGCTACTGACAGCGATGATGACCAGTTCGATCTGGAAGTACTGGTTATCTTTATGGAAGAAACTGGCGAGTTGCTGGAGACCATCGACAACTCGGTGTACAGCTGGCGGGAAGAGCCCCAGGTCAACACCTGGCCAGACGAAATCAAGCGGGCACTGCACACCTTCAAAGGCGGCGCTCGTATGGCGGCCCAGGATGAGCTGGGCGACCTGAGCCATAACTTTGAAAGCTGGTTGATTGAATCCCAACACCGGGCTGGTAAAGACGATGCTTTCTTCGGTGAAGTGCAACAGCATCTGGATCAACTGCATCAATCGGTTCGCCAGCTGGCCAGCTCCATTGGCGGCCAACCTGAAGTGGTTGCTGAGGAAACCAAAGACAGCGATAGCAAACCAGCAGTAGCTGCTGATCTCGGCAACAGTGTGTTGCCACAACTGCTGGCGAATGCTGATATTCAGGCGCCGGAAGAAATGGTCAAGGTGAGCGCCGGGTTGCTGGATAACCTGGTGAATCTGGCCGGTGAAACCAGTATTTCCCGAGGTCGTGTTGAACAGCAAATCAGCTCTTTTGGTTTTGCCCTGGACGAAATGAATACCACCATTCGCCGCTTGCAGGATCAGGTGAGGCGCCTTGGTATTGAAACCGAAGCCCAAGTTATCTTCCGCCGCGAGCAGATCGAATCGGCGGGCAGTGAGGAAGAATTTGACCCACTGGAAATGGACCGTTACTCCAAGCTCCAGCAATTGTCGCGCTCACTCATGGAGTCGGCGTCAGACCTTTTGGATTTGAAAACCACCTTGGGTCACAACGCCAAAGAAACCGAAAACCTGCTGGTGCAACAAGGGCGTATCAATACCGACTTGCAGGAAGGCCTGATGCGCTCGCGGATGGTACCGTTCAGTCGCCTGGTACCGCGCCTGCGCCGCATTGTGCGCCAAGTGAGCGCCGAACTGGATAAGCGCGTCGAGTTGCAACTGCTCAACGTGGAAGGCGAAATGGACCGCTCGGTGCTGGAAAAAATGCTGCCCGCACTTGACCATATGCTGCGCAACGCCATTGACCACGGCATTGAGAGTGGCGACCAGCGGACTGCCTCGGGCAAGTCGGAGCAGGGTTCCATCAGCATCGACCTGTCTCGCGAGGGTGGCGATATCCTGATCAAGCTGGCGGACGATGGTCGCGGTCTCAACATCGACAAGATTCGTGCCCAGGCGATCAAGCAGGGCATGATGGCCCACGAGTCCAATCTCAGCGACCATGAAGTGGTGCAGTTTATTCTTGAGCCCGGTTTTTCCACTTCGGAAACCGTTTCTCATATCTCTGGCCGCGGTGTCGGCCTGGATGTGGTGAATGCAGAAGTGCGCCAGCTGGGCGGCGCTGTGGCGATTCGCTCTCAGGAAGGGCAGGGCACGGAGTTTCAGGTGCGACTGCCGTTTACGGTGTCCATCAACCGCGCTTTGATGATTGAAATTGGCGAAGACAGCTACGCGCTGCCACTGACTTCCATCGATGGTGTGGTCAGGCTGTCACCTCAACAGCTGGAAAACTACTACAACAATCCTCAGCTGCGTTATGAATACGGCGGCTCTGAATACAGCATTCGCCACCTGGGTTCGCTGTTGCAAGAAGGTACACCACCGCGAATCAGCTCCGATGAGCCCTCCATCCCGTTGGTGCTGGTGCGTTCTGAGCAGCAATCCTACGCGGTGCAGGTAGACCGCCTGGTGGGCAGCAGCGAGATTGTGGTGAAAACCCTGGGCCCTCAATTCAGTACCGTGCCGGGCCTGTCTGGTGCCACTGTATTGGGGGATGGCCGAGTGGTGGTGATCCTCGATCTGCTGGCACTGCTGCGCACCCAAAAGTCGTCGGCTATTGCCAAAGTGCAGTGGGTAGAAGACGCGGATGCCGCCGCCGCCAAGTCCAATGTGCCGATGGTCATGGTAGTGGACGATTCGGTAACCGTGCGCAAAGTCACCAGCCGCTTCCTGGAGCGGGAAGGGTTCAATGTGCTCACCGCCAAAGACGGTGCCGATGCCATGCTGCTGCTGCGTGAACACGACCCGGATGTGATGTTGCTGGATATTGAAATGCCGCGCATGGACGGCTTTGAAGTGGCCAGCCGGGTGCGCTCCATGGGCCGCTTTGCCGACTTGCCGATCATTATGATTACCTCGCGCACCGGTGATAAACACCGGGAGCGGGCACTCTCACTCGGGGTGAACCATTACCTTGGCAAACCCTATCGGGAGGAAGACCTCAGGGATGCCATTGATGAACTGCTGGCAGTCACAGCAGAAGAGTCGTAACACCGGTACAGAGATATGAGTATGAATCAATTGGTAAATGCCCCTCAGCAACTGGCTTCGTTTGTGGACAGCCTGCTGATTCCCATTGTCGGCACCACCTTGCTGTTGCCTGTGTCTGCGGTGTCGGAAGTGCTGGACGATATTCAACTGCAAACCGAAGACAACCTGCCGGGCTGGCTTTACGGAACCGCCGTTTGGCGGGAACATCAGCTGCCGGTGATCTGCTATGAAGCTCTGGTTGGCGCTGAAAAACCTGCCATTGGCGAGCAAAGCCGCCTGGCGGTGCTGAAAGCGGCAGACGAGAATAGCCCATTCGAGTTTTATGGCCTGGTGACCCAGGGTTACCCGCGCAGTGCCCGGGTAACCCCCACCAGTGACTTTCGCGCTCAGGGGAATCAGTCGGATGAAAGCGGTGTGCTGATGTATGCGACCCTGGACGATCAAGCGGTAATCATGCCGGATTTGGCGGATATGGAGCGGCGCCTGCAACAGCGCTAGACAACCTCTATTAAACCGCCACATACTGGGGTTATCTGCGGATAACCCCAGTTTTGTTTTATGGCGACCAGCGTATTTGATATTTTCAAAATTGGCATCGGCCCCTCCAGCTCTCATACCGTGGGCCCGATGAGGGCGGCTGCCATTTTCGCCTCGGGTTTGGCGAAAAAGGGTTTGCTGGATCAGGTGAGTCGGGTACAAGCAGAGCTCTATGGGTCGCTTGGTGCCACTGGCAAAGGGCACGGTTCCCACAAAGCGGTGATTCTCGGTTTACAGGGCGAGAGCCCTGAATCCGTAAATGTGGATGCCATTGCCAACCGTGTTGCTGAAGTAAAGGAGCAACAGTGTATTAACCTGTTGGGCCAAAAATCGGTGCCTTTCACAGAAGACACTGACCTGATACTCCACCGCCGCAAATCCCTTCCCTACCACGCCAATGGCATGTCGTTTACGGCCTATGATAACCACCAGCAAGTGCTGGAGACGCGGATTTATTACTCCGTTGGTGGCGGCTTTGTGGTGGATGAAACGGCGGCGGGCGAAGGTCGCATTATTGAAGATAACACTGCGCTGCCTTACCCCTTCACTACTGCGGCAGAACTGCTGCAACTGACTTCGGATACTGGCTTCTCCATCAGTAAATTGATGTTGGAAAATGAGCAATCCTGGCGCAGTGAAACACAAATACACGCTGAGCTGATGCAAATATGGCAGGTGATGGATGGCTGTATTGAGCGTGGCTTCCGCACCGAAGGGATTCTGCCTGGTGGCTTGAAAGTAAAACGTCGAGCGCCCCTGTTACACCGCCAACTTACTGGCCAAAGCAGCACTATGAATACCGATGCCATGGTCACCATGGACTGGGTCAGTCTGTTTGCGCTGGCGGTGAATGAAGAAAATGCCGGTGGCGGTCGGGTAGTAACGGCTCCCACCAACGGTGCTGCGGGCATTATTCCGGCGGTATTGCGCTACTTCCTGCAATTTTGTGGCACTGGCAATGACGATATGGTGGTTAAGTTCCTGCTGACCGCAGCGGCTATCGGTATTCTCTACAAGGAAAATGCTTCCATCAGTGGTGCCGAAGTCGGCTGCCAGGGTGAGGTGGGTTCAGCCTGTTCCATGGCTGCCGGTGCGCTCACCGAAGTATTGGGCGGCACACCAGAGCAAGTGGAAAACGCCGCTGAAATTGCCATGGAGCACAACCTCGGCCTCACCTGCGACCCCATTGGTGGTTTGGTTCAAGTGCCCTGTATTGAACGCAATGCCATGGCTGCCATTAAGGCCATTAGTGCGTCGCGTATGGCCCTGCGCGGTGATGGCAAGCACTTTGTGTCTTTGGATAAAGTGATCAAAACTATGCGCGACACCGGCCGTGATATGCAGGATAAATACAAAGAAACCGCCCGCGGTGGTCTGGCGGTGAATGTGATTGAAGTGCCGGTAAATATTATTGAGTGCTAACAGCTGCTAAGTATCTTCAAAAGTAACTGTGCCCTGTCGCTGGCGATTCACCGTTAGCTGAGTAACGTCGGGCCGTGAGTAGTGTCCCGCTGGATCAAAGTTCTGCCGTTCTTCCAGTACCCGGTTGTGATCGATAGTCGCCAGGTATACCCCTTCGCCGCCCACTTGTGGTTCGATCACCCAGCTGCCATCCGGAGCTGCGAGGCAGGATCCGCCATTGGCTAGTAACTGGGTGTCGCTACCGGCAATCTCGTCACGGTAGGGTGTTTCTTCCGGTAAATCCTGAAGCCGCATCAAGCTGGAGGCAGAGAGTACAAATGAACGCCCCTCCTGGGCAATAAACCGGGTGATGTCTCGGGTGTTGTGATCCCCGCCGGGCCATATGGCCACATGCAGATTTTCGCCCTGCGCGTAGAGCGACGCCCGCGGCAGTGGCATCCAGTTTTCCCAGCAATTCAGCGCACCCAGAGTAAATGGCCCCAGTGGATAGGTTTGCAGGCCGTGCCCATCTCCGGGCGACCATGTCAGGCGTTCCTCGTAGGTAGGCATCAGTTTGCGGTGAACATTCTTTACCGTTCCATTCGAATCGATGTATACCAGTGAGCAATAAAGGCTGTGGCTACCACGATCCCTTGGGCGTTCGGCCACCCCCAGCACTACGGCGATGCTTTTTTGTTGGGCCAGTGTGCAAACTGGTTCAAGGTGCCCTGCGTCGATATCCACCGCCTGACGCAGGTAGTGGGCGTGAATGTGCTTTTGTCTGGCTGAATTGAACTCCGCCCCGCCGGTTCGCTCCAGCCAAAATGGGTAACCAGGTAGCAACGCTTCGCCAAAGGCAATGAGCTGAGCACCTTTGTCAGCGGCTTCGCTGATGGCAGCCAGAATCTTGTCGATGGTCCTATCGCGATCGAGCCATACAGGGGCAATTTGCCCCAGTGCCACGGTCAGTTCATTGCTTTGGGTCACGGCATTTTCTCCAGTGCTTACGGCGATGGGCGGCCCTCGCTGCGCAAGTGCTCCAGCAACTTTGAGCGCAGTGCTTTAGGGAGCTTCTTCAGGGTCAGTACGTCGTTTTCGTGGTCGTATTCTACGCTGTTGCCAATGCAGTCGGCGTTAAAGCTGATGCTCATTTCCGGGTCGCGGCCGCTGAGGCGGATGTACTGTTTTAAACGGCCCCGGTGGGGGATCAGTTCTTTTTTGGGTGCTTGCTCTTTGGCTCGCTCTTCGAAACCTTTTTGTTCTTCATAGCGCTTTTCCAGGTAGTCGGCGAACTCCCTTGGCTTGTCTTCATTGAGCTCGCGGGACAGTTTGTCAAACACCACGGGCTCGGCGTTGCGGTCTTGCTCAATGCAGTAATCCACAACCTTGTGGCGGGTTTCCTGAGCCTGTTCGTCGGGCAGGGTTTTGCTGTAGCTGTCCACCGCATCGAGGAATTGCCCGGTATCCGCGTAGAGGTCGATCTGTGGGTCGTCAAAACCGAGGGTGTTGAAAAACGCATCGGTCAGCGGCTTGTCGCCACGCAACCTCAGCAGCGACAGGTAATTGCTGCCGCCGTTTTGCCACTCTTCCAGATTAACGCGCGCCCCTAACATCAAGCTGCCAATGTTCCAGGTGCTCTGTATGGATAGCTCATTGTCGATATACAGCACTTCGTCGTGATCGACCATAAACAGGTACAGGTAGTCTGCATCCGCCAGATTTTCATGGCACATCAGCAAATGGGCGTCGACGCCGGCGTCGCAGCTGTCCAGCTGGCTGGCAAACTGTTTTGCCGCTTGGTGGGAGAAACTGGCAAAACCCAGGCCACCTTCACAATAGTTTTTTAACAGGCCGGAGAAGGGAAAATTGCCGATATCTGCGCTGAACAGGCCCCAGGTTTTTCCCGCACGATTGCAGTAGGTGCGCTTTAACTCTCGCAGCAACTCTTCCAGTTTACCGTCCAGTGGCAGCTCATCGCTGCGCTGTTGGCAGCGCGCGTTGCTACCCGGGGTGCGCTCAAGGCGGTGGGCAATAGCGTGGGATATGGCCATCGAATGCGGTGTTCTTGTCAATTGAAGAACGCAAAAGTATACCGTTCACAACCGCTGCACAGAATCCTCGATTGCCACTATTCCAGCAATTCTGTACGCGGGTGAAATGCGTACCACGCGAACCAGTAGAGTCGGGTAATGGCGACTGGCTGCTGGGTATCCTGGTTGATGGCGCTGACAAAACCGTCATCGTCCCGCTTGAAGCGCACTACATAGCCACCGACTGCGCGATCGAAATTGGGTTTGTGCTGCAGGTAGCGATCAGTAACGGCGAAGGACTTACCGTCAATTTCCACCCCGTAAACCAGTTGTTTGGGGTTACGGCGAGCGTCTTTCAGGCTGACGGGAAAATAGAGTAGATTGGTGTTGGCGTAATTGTCGTAATGGGAGCGACCATTACTGCGCTGCAAATGGGTACGGTCGCGGCTGTCTGGCTGCAACACACGGGCTCGGGGGTAGCGTGCTTTCACATCTTGCCAGCGCAGGGTTTGGGTGGGTACCCGCTGCAAGCGCTCACCGGATTTGGGGCCGGTGATGGCTTCCCCGGTAATTTGCCCCCACAGGTGCCTGGTGCGCCGGTCGTAAAGCACCAGATCGCTGTTGTGAAGCAAACCGGATACGCCAAACTCGCTCACCAGTCCACCCACTTCTGCAATAAATGCCACCCCGGATGCGCACAGTGGGCAGTAACTGGCAACGATGGGGGTGCGCCCAAAGCGGTCATTGACCACCTGGCGTCCTTCAAGAATTTTATGGGGGTAGGCGTGAGTCATTCGGTTGTGGGTGACTACCAGCAGCAGGTCATCGTCATCCAGGTAATCGGTGTTCAGGGTGTTGTCGAACTTGGGGGTGTCGATGGAGGGCAGGCAGTCGCGCTTGGGGCAGCCGGCCACCAGCTCACGAATATCAATAATACTGGGAGTGCCAAAGTCGTACTGGAAGGTATCGGTAAGGATGGTCGGCAGCTGCTGGTTGGGGTTGGGTGGGGGTGCTTGCTGTGCCCAGGTGGATGTGGCGGCCCACAACGCCGCCGCAAAAACAATGACTTTCATGGTGGTGGTCAGTATTCGTGAACAGGTGGGTTATGGTGCCATAGGCGATGACCGCTGTACTGTAAAAGCGCGCACCTTTACATGGTTTTGCAATTGCGGGGGGTGATCAATTGCCATAGCCCCAACTGGTTGTCTCGTGTACAATCTGCGCTCATTTTTTCCCGTCCTCCTATCTGCATATAGTTACCCTGTGGAGCTGCAATGTTCGACAATGATTTGACCCTCGCCCAATTTGACCCAGAAGTGTTCGCTGCCATCGAAAAAGAAGAGGTGCGCCAGGAAGAACACATCGAGTTGATTGCCTCGGAAAACTACACCAGCCCGGCGGTTATGGCTGCTCAGGGCACCAAGCTGACCAACAAATACGCTGAGGGTTACCCTCACAAGCGCTATTACGGTGGCTGCGATTACGTGGATATCACCGAAGATCTGGCCATTCAGCGGGTGAAAGAACTCTACGGTGCGGAATTTGCCAACGTACAACCGCACTCCGGCTCCCAGGCCAACTCAGCGGTTTACCAGGCACTGTGTGTACCCGGTGATACCGTTCTGGGTATGAGCCTGGCAGAAGGCGGCCACTTGACCCACGGTGCCAAGCCCAATTTCTCCGGCAAAATGTACAACGCGGTACAGTATGGTCTGGTAGCGGAAACCGGTGAGCTGGACTACGACCAGGTAGAAGCCTTGGCGCTGGAGCACAAACCCAAGATGATTGTGGCGGGCTTTTCCGCTTACTCCCGTGTCGTGGATTGGGCGCGTTTCCGGGAAATCGCCAACAAAGTGGGCGCTTACCTGTTGGTAGACATGGCTCATGTTGCTGGTCTGGTTGCGGCGGGTGTTTACCCCAGCCCCATGCCTTACGCGGATGTGGTCACCTCCACCACTCACAAAACCCTGCGTGGGCCTCGCGGTGGCATTATCCTCAGCAACAGCGAAGACGTAGCCAAGAAAATCAATTCAGCGGTATTCCCCGGCGGCCAGGGTGGCCCGTTGTGTCATGTGATTGCTGCAAAAGCGGTGGCCTTTAAAGAAGCACTGTCTGACGACTTTAAGGTTTATCAGCAACAAGTGGTGGATAACGCTCGGGTGATGGCCAAGGTATTCTTGGCTCGCGGTATCGACATTATCTCCGGTGGTACCGACAACCACCTGCTGTTGGTGAGCCTGATCGGCAAAGAGTACACCGGTAAGGACGCAGAGGAAGCACTGGGTGCCGCCTTTATCACCGTGAACAAAAATGCGGTTCCCAATGACCCCCGTTCTCCTTTTATTACCTCTGGCCTGCGTGTTGGCACTCCGGCAATTACCACTCGCGGTTTTGGCGAAGCGGAAACCGAGAAAATGACCAACTGGATCTGCGACATTCTCGAGTCCCTGGAAAACGGCACCTCCGAGCAGGTGGTTCCCCAGGTGAAGCAGCAAGTATTGGCGTTGTGCGCGGACTTCCCGGTATACGGTAAATAACCAGCAACCTTTCCAGCGTGGGGTGGCTTCTCTGAACCCATCCCCACAGGAGCGCCTATGCACTGTCCTTTTTGCGGCAAAGACGAAACCAAGGTGATTGATTCACGCCTGGTGGCTGAAGGCGGCCAGGTGCGTCGTCGCCGTGAATGTCTCTCCTGCAAAGAGCGCTTTACCACCTACGAGCTGGCGGAATTGCTGATGCCCCGGGTGATTAAAAGTGACAACAGCCGGGAGCCCTTTAATGATGACAAGCTCAGGGCTGGCCTGTTGCGCGCACTGGAAAAACGGCCGGTGAGCATGGAGCAAATCGAAGCCGCCATTTCCCACATCAAGCACGCATTGCAGGCCGCTGGCGAACGGGAGGTACCCAGCCGTGTGGTGGGCGAACACGTGATGGAGCAATTGCGTCAGCTGGATGAAGTCGCCTATGTGCGCTTTGCCTCGGTGTACCGCAGCTTTCAGGACCTCAACGAGTTTCGCGCCGAGCTGGACAAGCTGGAAGGTAGTGACCGCTCCTGATTTATGGCCAGCCAACCCAATCAAGCTTCAAGCCACGATCGTCGCCGTATGGCCCAGGCCATACAATTGGCGCGGCGAGGTCTTTACACCACGTCCCCTAATCCTCGTGTCGGCTGCCTGATCGAACAGGACGGTGAGCTGATTGGGGAGGGCTGGCACCAATGGGCGGGGCAAGGTCACGCCGAAGTGAATGCGCTGGCAGATGCCGCTGGCAATAGCGCTGCCGTCAACGGCGCGACCGTGTATGTCACCTTGGAGCCCTGCAGTCACAGTGGGCGCACAGCCCCCTGTGCCGACGCGCTGATTGATGCCCAGGTGGCCAGGGTGGTTTACGGCATGGAAGACCCTAACCCCAGTGTGGCTGGGCGAGGGTTGCAGCGGTTGCGGGACGCGGGGATTGATGTTGTCGGGCCGCTTTTGGAGCAGCAGGCGCAGCAACTCAACCCGGGTTTTTGCAAACGCATGAGTCAGCAGTTGCCATGGGTCACCGTGAAAATGGCGTCCAGTCTCGATGGCCGTACCGCCATGGCCAGTGGTGAGAGCCAGTGGATTACCGGTGCAGCAGCCAGGGCGGACGTGCAAAAGCTGCGTGCCCGCAGCTGTGCTGTTGTGACCGGTATCGGCACCGTGCTGCATGATGATCCGCAAATGACCGTAAGGGCAGTGGAACTGGGTGCACAATGCCATGGCCAGCCGCTGATTCGCCAGCCACTAAAAGTTGTGGTCGATAGCCAGGGGCAGCTTCCTGGTGCTGCGAATATTCGCCAACAACCGGGTGAATTATTGGCAGTCACCGCGGGCCCTCAGGTCGATGGTGTAGAAACACGGGTAATGCTCGGTGCCAATGGCCAGGTGGATTTGTTGGCATTATTGCAGGAGCTGGCCAAACGGCAATGCAATGAGGTGCTGGTCGAAGCCGGTGCCGAGCTGGCAGGGGCATTTGTGGCGGCAGGTTTGGTGGACCAGTTGGTGGTTTATCAAGCCCCTTGTTTGCTGGGCAGTGGTGCTCGGCCGTTACTGAGTTTGCCGATTGAAAAGATGGATCAACAGCACAAGCTGGATATTCAGGATGTTCGTATGATTGGCGAAGATATGCGCATTACCGCGCTTCTTCGCCGTTAATAGCCATACATAGGGTTTTAGCGATCAATGTTTACTGGAATTATCGAAGCGGTTGGTGAAATTGTTTCTGTGGAACAGCGCGGCGGCGACGTGCGCCTGCGGGTGAATACCAACCAACTGGATTTGGGCGATGTGTCACTGGGTGACAGCATTGCCACCAATGGTGTGTGCCTGACGGTGATTGAGCTGCCTGGGGATGGCTATGTGGCCGACGTGTCTGTGGAGACCTTGAATCTCACTACTGTGGGTGAGTGGCAGCCCGGCAGCCCGGTGAATTTGGAAAAAGCCTTAACCCCGCAAACGCGATTGGGCGGCCATATGGTCAGCGGTCACGTGGACGGTTTGGGAGAGGTGGTGAGCCGTCATCCAGACGCCCGCTCCGAGCGCTTTGTGCTGCGTGCGCCCACAGAGCTGGCCAAGTACATCGCCCACAAAGGCTCGGTGACGGTGGACGGCACCAGCCTCACGGTTAATGCGGTCAATGGCTGTGACTTCGAGCTCAACATCGTCCCGCATACGCTGGAAAAAACCGTTATGGACAGTTACCAGCCAGGCACCCGGGTTAATCTGGAGGTGGATCTGATTGCCCGTTATCTGGAGCGCCTGTTGCTGGGCGACCAGGCCGCAGAGAAAATCCGTTAAGGGGCTTGCCACATGGCACTGAATACCACTGAAGAACTGATCGACGATATTCGCCAGGGCAAAATGGTGATCCTGATGGATGATGAAGATCGCGAGAACGAAGGTGATCTGGTGATGGCCGCTTCCCAGGTGCGCCCGGAAGACATCAACTTTATGGCCACCGAAGGCCGCGGTTTGGTGTGTATGCCCATGAGCCGTGAGCGCTGTCAGCAGCTCAACCTGCCGTTGATGGTGGGTAATGCCGGTGGCCGCTTTGGCACCAACTTTACGCTTTCCATTGAGGCGGCAGAAGGGGTCACCACTGGTATCTCTGCGGCGGATCGCGCCCGCACCGTACAGGCGGCGGTAGCGCCCAGTGCCTCCTCGGTAGACATCGTGCAGCCGGGGCATATCTTCCCGATTATGGCGCAGCCTGGTGGCGTGTTGAGCCGTGCCGGCCACACTGAAGCCAGCTGTGACTTGGCGCGCCTGGCGGGTTACGAATCGGCGGCGGTGATTGTCGAGATTATGAACGAAGACGGCACCATGGCACGGCGCCCGGATCTGGAAGTGTTTGCCAAAAAGCACAACCTGAAAATAGGCACTATTGCCGACCTGATTCACCACCGCATTGCCACCGAAAAAACCGTCGAATGCATTGCCTCACGTTCTGTGGATACCGACTACGGCGGGTTTCAGCTGCACACCTTTTTGGATGTGGCCCGTGGTGAAAAACATTTTGCCTTTGTGATGGGAGAGCTGGCCGGCGAGCCGCCACTGGTTCGGGTGCATGTGGGCAGTGCACTGAAAGATGTATTTACCCTGCGCAAGCCCAATAGCCCTCACTCCAGCTGGACTTTCCCCAAAGCCATGCAGACCGTTGCCAGCGAGGGTCGTGGTGTGGTGGTATTGCTGTGCCACGAAGAAACCGCAGACGATATCGAGAGCCAGCTGCAACATGTTTTTGATGAGGCGCCCGCCAACACCACCAAGGCGCCCATGGTGTATCAGCAAGTAGGCACTGGCTCGCAGATTTTGCGCGAATTGGGTGTCAGCCAAATGCGCCTGTTGAGTGCACCGTTTAAATTCCCAGCGCTGTCCGGCTTCGACCTGGAAGTGGTGGAAATGATTGATTGTCCATAAGCCATAGAGCCATAGGAAAGTAACGATGAGCGAATATCGTCCTGACGAAGGCAGTTTTGAGGTGGGCGAAGCCCGTATCGCAGTGGTGGTTGCGCGCTGGAACGGAGAGATTACAGAAGGCTTGCTCAATGGTGCCCGTCGGGCACTGGCTCGCCACGGTTTCGACGAGAGCAACTTGTCGGTGTGTCGGGTGCCCGGGGCTTTTGAGCTGCCCCTGGCCACCCAGAAAGTGTTGCAAACCAATCGTTTCGATGCGGTGCTCTCCCTGGGCTGCGTGATTCGCGGTGATACCCCGCACTTTGACTATGTGTGCAGCGAAACCACTCGCGGGCTCGGCCAAGTGGCACTGGATCAAGGCAAAGTCGTGGCCTTTGGTTTGCTGACCACAGACACTTTGGAGCAAGCGCAGCTGCGCTCGGCGGATAATGAAGAAAACAAAGGTGAAGAAGCGGCGCTGACGGCCCTGGAAATGCTGACCCTTTTCCGCAATCTATAACCCATACCCAATTCAGCCGTTGCTACTGTGTGCACTCAGTGGCTGGCACGATAAACGAGAGATATTGAAAACGTGAGCACACCATCACAGCGCAAAAAAGCCCGCCACCTGCTGGTGCAGGCACTTTACCAGTGGCATATGAGCGGTGCCTCGCTGGTAGACATCGATGCTGAATTCCATACCGATAACGACATGAAGCGCCTCGATGGCGACTATTTTCGCGAAATATTGCATGGGGTTCCCAAGCACATCGATACCATTGAAGCGGCTTACCTGCCGCACCTGGATCGCGCTATTGACGAACTCGACCCCGTTGCCCGGGCGGTACTGGAGCTGAGCTGCTACGAGATGCTGTATCGCATTGATGTGCCCTACAAAGTGGTGATTAACGAAGCGGTGTCACTGGCGAAAAAATTCGGCGCTACCGACTCGTACAAATACATCAACGGTGTGATGGACAAAGTGGCGGCTGACAAGCGCGCTGTGGAAGTCAGTGCAGCGCGTTCCTGATTCTCTAACCTTAATGAGCGAATTCAGCCTGATTCGGCGCTATTTCAGCAATTTGCAAACCCTCAGTGAAGGGGTCGCGCTGGGTATTGGTGATGACGGCGCAGTGGTTGAGCATCGGCCGGATGAGCAGCTGGTGGTGGCCACCGATACTCTGGTTGAAGGTGTTCACTTTCCCCAAGGCCTGACTCCCGAGTATATTGCCAGCCGGGCCTTGGGCAGCAACCTCAGCGATTTAGCGGCCATGGGAGCGGAGCCCCGCTGGTTCACCCTGGCGCTTACCCTTCCCGAAGAAGACGCGAATTGGCTGGCCAGTTTCAGTGATGGCCTGGCGGCCATGGCCCGCCGTTACCATTGTTCTCTGGTCGGCGGCGACACCACCCGAGGGCCATTGGTGGTTACTATCACGGTTCATGGGGTTGCCCCCAAGGGGCAGGCGCTGACCCCCAGTGGTGCGCGCCCGGGGGATAAACTGTTCGTCAGTGGCCTTCCCGGTTTGGCGGCAGCGGGTTTGGCGTGTCTTCAAAACCGGTTTACGCCCGGGTCTGGTCCATTGCGAGATTGTGCGGTTGCCCGTTTTACCAATCCTCAGCCACGGTTGGCGCTGGGTGAACAGCTGCGTGGCATTGCCAGCGCCGCGATCGATGTGTCCGATGGCTTATTGGCGGACCTCAACCATATTTGCCAGCGCAGCGGCGTAGGTGCCGAGCTGGATATAGCGGCTTTAGAGCAGATGCCTTGGCCGGCATCTGGAAATTACCGTCAACGCCTGTTTGACTGGGCGCTGCACGGAGGTGATGACTACGAGCTCTGTTTTGCGGTACCGGTGGAAAAACTGGCTTCACTTGCTGAGCTCGATAGTGACTGCGAAATAACCGAAATTGGCGAGTGCGTGGCAGGCGGTGATATCGTTGCCCGCGATACTGATGGTGTTAAAACCGTTATGGCCCCCCGGGGCTTCCAACACTTTTGAGCGGCAACCATGACCCAATTATTGAAAAATCCGATCCACCTACTGGCCTTTGGCTTTGGCTCCGGACTGTCCCCGAAAGCACCGGGTACCGCAGGTACGTTGATGGCAGTGCTGCTGTATCTGCCGCTGTCCACACTGCCACTGCTGGAATATTTGGCCGTGGTGGTTATTGCTGGTTTAGTGGGCGTTTATCTGTGTGGAAAAACCGCCAAAGACCTTGGCGTACACGACCACCCGGGCATTGTCTGGGATGAGTTCGTGGGCTACTGGCTGACCATGGCGGCACTGCCCGCTAGCTGGCCCTGGATTATTGCGGGCTTTGTGGTTTTTCGGGTGTTTGATATTTTCAAACCCTGGCCGATCAGCTGGTGCGACCGGCGTATTCATGGTGGCGCGGGCATTATGCTGGATGACATTTTGGCCGGCGCTTACAGCTGGGCGATTCTGTTTACGATCTATAGCTTACTGCAGTAGTGAACTGCCTTTACAGCCAACCCCTTGCCGTTACAATAGTCGCCCTACTCACCCCCGGAGCGTTTAGTGTCCTTGAAATTTGTAGAATCTTCGCAGCTTCCCACCGAGTTTGGTGTGTTTGCCATCCACGGTTTTGACGATTCCGTCAACAACAAAGAACACATTGCGATTTCAATGGGAGATTTATCGGGCGAGCAGCCCGTGCTGATGCGGGTGCACTCGGAATGCCTGACAGGGGACGCGTTGTTTTCCCAGCGCTGCGATTGCGGGGCGCAGCTGCAAGCGGCCATGAAGCGCATCGCCGAACAAGGGCGGGGTGTGATTTTATACCTGCGTCAGGAGGGCAGAGGCATTGGCTTGCTCAATAAGATCAAGGCCTACCATCTCCAGGATGCGGGCCACGATACGGTGGAGGCCAACGAAAAACTGGGCTTTGGTGCCGATATGCGTGATTACAGCATTTGCCAGCCGATGCTTGAACACCTGGGGGTTAAAAAAGTACGCCTAATGACTAATAACCCGCGCAAAGTGCAGGCGATTAAAGGCCAGGGTGTTGAGGTGGTGGAGCGGGTGCCTTTGCAATCGGGTTCCAATCCCCACAATGCCAAATATCTGGCTACTAAGGCGGGAAAGCTTGGGCACTTGTTTGATTAGCTTTTAGCCTTGATGTAATAACGTAACTGTTTGAGAAAAAGCAAAAAGCCCGGCACTAGCCGGGCTTTTTACATCAACGGAACCGATACGACTTAAGTGCCGAATTTGGTGCCTGTGGTAAAGAACTGCAAGGACGACGGATCGGCACGGGTGACAAATTCAATGTAGTCACTGACTCCGGCCTGAGCCTGATGCTTTGAATCGTAAGGGCCAACGGCGGCGCCTTCTCTGGTTGCAAAAAACCAGAAGTTGTGGAGGTTAAAAAACCGCTCACTACGAACAGGAAGCTGCTCTTGGATGTCGCCTTCTCTATATTCCGGTACCACTTCTGTACCCTCCCACGGGTGTATGCTGTTGGATACTGCTTTGCTATAAATACTGCAATCCTGGCTTTTAAAAGCTCTTTTCGCAGGTTCTTGCCATGGATTTTATAACACCACGGTGCAAGACCATTAGAAGTCCTTCCCTTTAATATAGAATCCGACCACCAATTTGACGGTTTTCTGCGTCGGAATCCAGATGGATTGTGACTTAATTGTTACAAGCGGTCAAATGTTGCTTCTTTGCGGCTCAGAATGTAAACGCCCTTCAATACGTTCAAACCTTCCGCCAACTGATTGTCCATAATATCCGCTGTTATCTCTTTTTCGGCACTTTGATCCGAATCTTTATCCGGGTTGGATAAATGCCCATTAAGGCTGGACTCACTGATGACGTAATCCTGGCCTTTTAGCGGCACCAAATCTGCGCGCTTAATGATGATATCTGGCTGTATACCCTTGGCCTGAATAGAGCGGCCACTGGGGGTGAAGTAGCGGGCGGTGGTGAGCTTCAGGCCTTCGGTTTCAGAAATTTGCACCACGCTTTGCACAGAGCCTTTACCAAAACTGCGGGTGCCCACCACGATGGCCCGGCGATGATCTTGAAGGGCACCGGCGACAATTTCTGAAGCCGATGCAGAGCCGCCGTCAATCAGCACTACCACGGGTGTGTTGCCGGTGATGTCGTCAGAGCCGGCTTCGTATTCGGTGTTGGAGCTGGGCAAACGGCCTTTGGTGTAGGTCACCATGCCGCCGTCCAACAGGGTGTCTGCAACTTCAATCGCTGCTGGCAAAACCCCGCCGGGGTTGTTGCGCAAATCCAGCACCAGGCCTTTGAACGGATCTTCAGAGCCCATCAGTTTGAGCAGGCTGTTGCGAAATTGCTCGCCGGTTTCCACCTGGAACTGGGAGATGCGAATGTAGCCGTATCCCGGCTCCAGAATTCGGCTGCGTACGCTGAGGGATTTGATGGTATCGCGGACAATTTCCAGCGTCAGTGGCCCACTGGCGCCCTTGCGCAAAATGGTCAGTTCTACACTTGAGCCTCTGGGGCCGCGCATCAGGCCAATGGCTTCGTCCTGGCTCAGGCCTTTGACCACTTTGTCATCGATTTTAACGATCCGGTCGCCGGCCAAGATGCCCGCTTTGGTGGCGGGGGAGTCATCGATGGGAGCAACCACTCTCACCGCACTGTCTTCCATGTCGACTTCAATACCAATACCACTGAACTCTTCGCCGTTGCTGCTTTTTTGCAGTTGCGAGAATGCGTCTTGATCCAGGTAGGTCGAGTGGGGGTCGAGGTTGTTGAGCAGGCCATTAATGGCATTTTGCAGCAGGGTTCGATCGTCCACTTCCTCCACATAGGATTTGCGGATGTGATCGAAGATCTGGGTAAATGCCCGCAGCTCTTCCAGAGGCAGTTGGGCTTTGGGTGCCTCGTCACTCTGTTGTTCGGGGTTTTCTGCTGCCTGTAATGGCCCCCCCAGCAATAAAGCCAGGGGCAGGGCAGCGGTCAATCGGCGCAGAGAGTTGCGAGAGTGCATAGTAATGCCTTATCCATAAACAAACGTCTGAAGTGTAAGTTTGGAGGCTCTAAAAGGGAAAGAGTTTCTTGCGGTCGGCAATTATTGGATATTCAGAGGGCGTAATTATCCCCGCTTCAGCCACTTTGACGGGTTACGGGGCTGGCCGTTTTTGCGAATCTCAAAATACAGAGCGCTCTCATCCAGGCCACCGGAATTGCCAACCTGGGAGATCAGCTCCCCACTTTGAACCCACTCCCCGGTTTCTTTCAACAACACTTGGTTGTGAGCGTAGAGACTCATGTAGCCATCGCCGTGGTCGATAATAATCAGCAGGCCGTGGCCTCGCAGATAATCCGAAAACACCACCCGGCCATGATGAATAGCGTTTACTGCGGTACCGGAACGAGCGCTCAACAGCCAACCGTTCCAACGTATATCCGCTTGACGGCGATTGCCAAAACGCTTGCGCAGCTGACCTTTGACTGGCCAGTTGAGTTTGCCCTGACGATTGGCAAAGGGTTCGCTATTGCCCGCCAGATCCAGTTCGGCAATGGCTCGCTCCAATGAAGCGATGACTTGCTCGAGAGCGGCTCGTTCCTGTTGCAGTTTGTTCAGCTGTTGCTGATCGCTGCGAATTTCCTTGGCGATGGCTGCCAGGGCGGATTTGCGCTGGTCGATTTGTGTGTTGAGTTGCGCTTGCTGTTGTTTCAGCGCCTGTTGTTGATTCAGTTGCAATTGCTGCTTTTCGGTAATAGCCATCTGCACTTGGTCCAACTCGCGGATGGTGGTTAAGTAGCGTTCTACTTTGTCGTTGCGGGCGCGCAAAAAGTAGTCGTGGTATTTCAGCAGGCGGTTAAAGCGGGCGGGTTCCTGTTCGTTCAACAGCAGCTTTATTTGCTCTTCACGACCCAATCGGTAGGCGGCGTTAATGTGTTGGGCAATCAGGCCTTGTTGTTCGGTTTTGGCGGTTTGCAGTTGGCGGCGCTGTTTGTTCAGGGTAACCAGCTCTGAACGCAGCTGGTTTAAAGCCGCCTCGGTGCGAGTTATTTGCTGGCGTAATTTGCCCGCTGCGATTTCAGTTTGCCGCAATGCCTGGCTTTGCTGGTCGCGATTCTTGGCGCTGGCTTGTAAGCCCTTTTGCAGCTCGGCAATGCGTGCTTTTAAGGTATTGAGCTTTTTCTCTTCACTGGCTTTGTCCGCATGCAGCGGCAGCCACGCCAGCAACCCTGCCAGCAGGCAGACCGCTCGCCAGGTGCTGGCAGTGATCGTCGACAAAAACGCTTACCCTTTCACAACCGCCAGGGAGCGCCCGCCCATCTCCTGGGGCTGAGCCAAGTTCATCAGTGCCAGCATGGTGGGGGCCACGTCTGCCAGTGAGCCATCGTCACTCAACTGCAAGGATTGAGTACCCACATACACCAGAGGTACTGGCAGTGTGCTGTGCTGGGTGCTGACTTGGCCAGATTCGCTGTCAAACATTTCTTCCAGGTTGCCGTGGTCGGCAGTGATCAAGCAGTCGCCACCCACTCCGTTGACGGCTTCGATGATGCGGCCAACACATTGGTCTACATACTCAGCGGCTTTTACCGCGGCATCAAATACGCCGGTGTGTCCCACCATATCGCCGTTGGCGTAGTTGCAAATCACCGCATCAAAGGTGCCGCCTTCAATGGCGTCTACCAACTTGTCGGTGACTTCGCCGGCACTCATTTCTGGCTGCAAATCGTAAGTGGCCACCTGAGGGGAGGGCACCAGAATGCGTTCTTCACCCGGGTAAAGTTCTTCACGGCCACCGGAGTAGAAAAAGGTAACGTGAGCGTACTTTTCCGTCTCGGCGATGCGCAATTGGGTTTTGCCCTGGTTGGCCAGGTACTCACCCATGGAATTGACCAGTGCCTGGGGCGGGAATGCGCAGGGGGTGTTGATATCAGCGGCGTACTCGGTGGTCATCACAAAATCCGCCAGTGCCGGTGTGGCTTGGCGCTCGAAGCCGTCAAAATCCGAATCCACAAAGGCGCGGGTAATCTGGCGAGCGCGATCAGGGCGGAAGTTCATAAACAGCACCGCATCGCCATCTTCAATGACACGGCCACCGTTGATGGTGGTGGCTTGAACAAACTCGTCGTTTTCTTCCCGATCGTAGGCCGTTTGCAGGCCAGCTACGGCGTCGTCGGCATTAAACTCGGCGCGCCCCAGGGTCAGCAGGTCGTAAGCGCTCTGCACGCGATCCCAGCGTGAGTCCCGATCCATGGCGTAGTAGCGGCCGCAGAGGCTGGCGATTTCACCGACGCCCAAATCCGCCAGTTTGGCCTGCAGTTGTTCCAAAGACGGTTGTGCACTGCGTGGCGGGCAGTCACGCCCATCTAAAAAGCCGTGAACATACAGTTGTTTTGCCCCTCGCTGGGCGGCCAATTCGCAGGCGGCGGCGATGTGGCTTTCATGGCTGTGAACACCCCCTGGAGACAACAGTCCCAGAATATGAACCGCTTTGCCGGCCGTCACGGCTTTGTCGATGGCGTCTACATAAGCCGGGTTGTTGTAAAAGTCGCCATCTTCAATGGCTTTATTGATGCGGGTGTAGTTTTGATACACCACCCGGCCAGCGCCCAATGTCATATGGCCCACTTCGCTGTTGCCCATTTGGCCCTCGGGCAGACCTACCGCCATGCCTGAGGTTTGAATCAGGGTGCGTGGTGCCTCTGCCCACAGCTTGTCCCAAATCGGTGTGTTGGCGGCGTGAATGGCATTGTGTTCGGTGGCATCGCTGTGCCCCCAACCATCGAGAATCAGTAGTACCAGGGGTTTCTTGGGCGTGTTCATGGTATCCATAAGTCAGACGGTGAAAACAGCGGTGAATGGTAACGGTTTCTAGCGGTCAACTCCATGGTTGCTACCCCATGGCTCACCGGCCACAGCTCGTTTATACTCCCGCCTCTTGAAATAACTGACTGGAATTGAAGTCGTGGATTTTTTTGTGTTTATCAGCGACCAGTGGCTACTGGTCAGCATTGGTCTGGTACTGGTTTACCTGTTGGCGATTACCGAAGGGAATAAAGGCGGCAAACTGTTGTCTACCAGCGAGGTGGTGGTTTTGCTGAATTCTGGCGATGGTGTTCTGCTGGATGTGCGCAACCACAAAGAATACGACGCTGGTCATATTACTGACGCGATCAATATCCCTCACGATAAGCTGGCGGACCGCCTGACAGAGTTGGACAAGCACAAGGGCAAAACCCTGGTGGTGGCCGATAAACTGGGCCAGCACGCCGGTGCTGCTGGCAAGGTGCTGCGCAAGCAGGGCTTTGATGTGCGTCGTATTCGTGGTGGCATTTCTGAATGGCAGAATCAAAACCTACCACTGGTCAAAGGGAAAGACAGTAAGAGTAAGGAAAAAACCAAGTCCAAGAAAAAAGGTAAACAGTAATGGCCAACGTAGTACTTTATGGCACCAAATTCTGCCCCTACTGCATCGCTGCCCGGCGCTTGCTCAAGTCCAAAAAGGTCGACTTTAAGGACATTTCCGTAGATGCCAACCCCAAGCTTCGAGCAGAGGTGAAGCAGCGCAGTGGCCAGCGCACCGTGCCTCAAATATGGGTGGGCGACACCCATGTGGGCGGGTTTGACGACCTGCAACGTATGGACCAGCAAGGTAATCTGGATAAATTACTGGCCAGTGCTTGAAATGTGCCAGGCTGGCTCCATATACCTTTCACAACCAATATAAAAGAGCGGTAGGCGCTCCTCATTAACACTTGAATACTCAAGAAAGAAGGCAAATTCCATGGCTGACGAAACCACCAACGAAAACATTGAAGAAACCACTGACGCTGAACAACCCACTGAAACCGAAGGCACCGCAGAGGGTGAGCAGGCTGCTGCCCAAGGTCAAGATCAGCCACAAGTGCAATTCGCCATGCAGCGTATGTACTTGAAAGACCTCTCTTTCGAAACTCCTCAAGGTGTTGAAGCGTTTCGCAAGCAATGGAAACCCAACGTTAACCAGGAAATGACCACCAAAACCAAAAAGGTGGAAGATGGTTTGTACGAAGTCACCCTGCAGCTGACCATCACCGTAAAGAGCGAAGAAGAAGCCCTTTACCTGGTGGAAGTACAGCAGGCTGGTCTGTTTACCGTAAAAGGCCTGGAGGGCCAGCAGTTGGCTCAGGTGCTGAATACCGCTTGCCCGAACATGCTGTTCCCTTACGCTCGCGAAGTTATCGATAACGTAGTGACCAAGGGTTCTTTCCCGGCGTTGATGTTGCCCCCCATCAATTTTGATGCGTTGTTTATGCAAGCACTGGCTCAAGCCAAAGCCCAGGCGGAGCAACAACAAGAAGGCGCTGCTGAAACCGCTCACTAAAGCAAAGCAGCTTTCTTCATCTTTAAAAGCCCGCAACTTGCGGGCTTTTTTGTGCTTCGGTTTTCTTCACCTGCCACAGCCTTGACGGCGCGCCTGTGGCCCTGCATTCTCGATATTCTTAAATCGGCGGAGAATCCCATGCCTTGCTATGCGATTGACGGCCTGACTCCGGTTGTTCACCCTACTGCTTATGTGCATCCGTCTGCGGAGCTGATTGGCGATGTCATTATTGGGCCAGATTGTTACATCGGCCCTTGCGCTTGTTTGCGCGGTGACTTCGGTCGCATCGTTGTGGAGCAGGGGGCTAATGTTCAAGATACCTGTGTGATGCACAGCTTTCCCGGCAAAGACGCTGTTGTGGAGCAAAATGGCCATATTGGCCACGGCGCGGTACTGCATGGTTGTCGTATTGGTCGCAACGCCCTGGTGGGCATGAACGCAGTGGTGATGGATGGAGCGGTTATTGGCGAGGAATCCATCGTCGCAGCTGGTGCGTTTGTAAAAGCGGCGTTTCAGTGCGAACCGCGCAGCATGGTCGTCGGCAGCCCCGCTAAAGTGATTAAGCCAGTAAGTGATGAACAGATTCAGTGGAAAACTCAGGGTACAGCGGAATATCAGCAGCTGGCTGTTCGCTGCCACCAAACGTTGCGAAGAGTTGAGCCATTAACGGAAGTGGAGCCGGATCGAAGCCGTATCGATGCTGGCAATATCACACCATTGTTCGAACAGGAGAAGCCTGATGGTCGCTAAAGTGTTTTTAAGCCTTGTGGCGTTAGTATTTGCGCCCACCTCTCTGGCCGAAGTAACCGCTAAAAGTGCAAATGGCTTTGCCATTGAAATTTCCACTCAGGTCAATGGGCCGCGGCAAGCGGTTTACCAACAGTTTTTACAAATAGGCCAGTGGTGGGATTCCAGCCACACCTACTCTGGCGATGCTGCCAATATGTATCTGGAACCAAAAGCAGGTGGGCGTTTCTACGAAAAAACCGCCGATATGGAAGTTCTGCATATGACAGTGACCTATGTGAAGCCCGGCCATGCAGTACATATGACTGGCGGCTTAGGGCCACTGCAAATGATGGGTATACACGGTGGAATGTCTTGGGAATTCAAAAAACTGGATGACCAAAAAACACAAGTAGTACACCGTTATCAGGTCACCGGCTTTATGGAAGGTGGCTTGGAGCAGCTGGCCGCTGTTGTTGACCGGGTACAGGCTGGGCAGGTTGAACGCTTAAGGTTGGCATTGGAGAAATAGTCACCGGTAAAACGCCACTCTGCAGTTTCACATTTTCTTGAACTCATATCCGTAGTATGGGGTGAAATTACCCCGAACTTGCTGGTATGAGAAAACTCTACGCGTATCTCGCCTATCTGGGAGCACTGCCTTTTGTGCTCTGCGCCCTCTGTTTACTACTCGGTGTCTACAGCCTGCCTTACGTAGGCGATGTTCAAGTGGTGTTGTCCACCTATGGGCTGGTGATCGCTTCGTTTATGGCTGGCAGTCTCTGGGGCCAACAGTTTCAGGCTGACCAGCAGTGGGCTCGATCCATTGGTTTGTTGACAAACATTATCACCGTTGGTGTCTGGCTGGGGTACCTGCTGTTGCCGTTGTCAGTGTTTCTATGGCTTCTCGTAGTCGCGTTTGTTGGCCTATTGGTGATGGATCGCAAGCAGCTTCAGCTGGGTCATATTAGCAAAGCGTACTTTTCTATCCGATGTGGCGTCACCGCTGTTGTGTCAGCCGCACTGGTGGTGTCATTTATTTTTAGTAGTTCTTAACAGGAGATCCTGACTGGTGGATATTGCAGTTGTTGGGGCTGGCCTTGCCGGGCTTACCGTTGCTCATGGGTTGCGTGAGCGAGTCAGTGTGACGGTATTTGAAAAATCTCGCGGCGTGGGTGGGCGTATGTCCACTCGGCGAGCAGAGCCTTTTGCGTTTGATCACGGAGCACAATTTTTTCGTGCCAGGGGTGATCGATTTAAAGCGTTTCTATCACCGATGATCGACCAAGGAGTTGTCCAGCCATGGGAAGGGCGTTTTGTGGATATCCACAATCGGCAAGCGGCACCGTGTTCATCAACAGAATCAAATATTGCCCCCTATGTGTGTGCGCCGGGAATGAGCGCGATGGCCAAGCATTTGCGCCAACAGCTGTCGGTGCAGTTGCAAACACGAGTGGGTTCTATTGCCAAGGAGCACAGCAAATGGGTACTTACGGATGATCAAGGTGCATCACTAGGGGTTTACGACTGGGTCATTTTTGCGGCTCCTGCTGAGCAGACCGCAGAGTTGCTGCCAGCAGAAAGCAGTTGTTACCAAACCGTGGCCTCCATTCGTATGCAGGCCTGCTTCTCACTGATGCTGGGTTTTGATGAGCCACTGGAGTTGGGTTTTGATGGCGCAACTGTACACGGCGAAGACATCAGCTGGATTGCCTTAAACCACACCAAGCCAGACAGGGCACAGGCCTTTAGCGTAATGGCCCATTCCAGTAACCAGTGGGCCGGTGTGCATACCGACGATGACCGCGACCAAGTGATGGGCCACTTGAGCCAGCAACTCGGAGAAATTTTGGGTATTGATGTCAGTCAGGCCAGCCATAAAGCCTTGCACGGTTGGCGTTATGCCAACGCCCTCAAACAAACTGGCGAGCCCTGCCTGGTTGATGCGGAGCACCAGATTGGCGTGTGTGGAGACTGGTTGATTGAAGGCAAGGTTGAAGCCGCATTTAACAGCGGCGATGCATTGGCTCAGGCATTGACTGATGTTCTTTAATCGATAGAGGCGTATTTTTTATGACAGACGACTTGGCCATTATCTGGTTTCGGCAAGATTTACGGCTGTCTGACAATCCCGCACTGGCACTGGCGGCTCAGCATAAACGGGTGTTGCCCATTTATATATTGGACGAGGGCAGCGCCGGTGAATACGCCATGGGAGGTGCCAGCCGCTGGTGGCTGCACCACTCATTGACGTCCCTGAATGAGTCCCTGCAAGGCAATTTGTCCGTTTACTGTGGCGACCCAGCAATCATTATTGGTGAGCTGGTCAAACGCCTGGGCGTAACAGCGGTGTACTGGAATCGCTGCTACGAACCCTGGCGCACCACTCGCGATGCGGACATAAAACAACAGCTGAGCAATAGCGGTGTTGCGGTAAAAAGCAGCAACGGTTCTTTGTTGTGGGAACCTTGGCAAGTGCACAAAAATGATGGCGGTCATTACAAAGTATTTACGCCGTTTTATCGCAAAGGCTGCCTGCAGGCACAGCCGCCACGAGCGCCTTTAAAAGCTCCGCGCGGTGTCCATTATTTATCGGATATTGAAGGTGTATCTGGTATTGGTGATTTAAACCTGCTGCCCAATATTCCCTGGGATGCGGCTTTTTATGATCAATGGAGAATCGGTGAAGATCACGCTCAAATCGTTTTTGAACAGTTTATTGAAAACGGTTTGCACGACTATAAAGAGGGGCGCAACTTCCCGGAAAAAAATTGTGTTTCCAGACTGTCGCCCTACCTGCATTTCGGTGAAATATCCCCCAATCAACTTTGGCATACGGTTCGTCGTTTGGGAGATAACCCCAATATTGATCATTTTTGCAGTGAACTGGGTTGGCGGGAATTTTCCTACAGCCAGCTCTACCACAACCCAACGCTGCCCAAGCAAAATTTACAGAGCAAATTTGATCGCTTTCCCTGGGCTGATCAGCCGGACCGTTTAAACGCTTGGCAGGTAGGTCTTACCGGAATTCCCATGGTGGACGCGGGTATGCGCGAGCTGTGGCAAACCGGTTACATGCACAACCGGGTGCGTATGATCGTTGGTTCATTTCTGGTGAAGAATTTGCGCCTGCACTGGCACCACGGCGAGCGCTGGTTTTGGGATACCTTGTTGGATGCCGACCTGGCCAACAACAGCGCCAGCTGGCAATGGATCGCTGGCTGTGGTGCTGATGCCGCACCGTACTTCCGAATTTTTAACCCGGTCACTCAGGGGCAAAAATTTGACCCGGACGGCAGTTACGTAAGGCGCTACATCCCTGAAATTGCTTCTTTACCTGATAAGTATCTGTTCAGCCCGTGGGAAGCGCCAGAGCAGGTTCTGTTGGATGCGAAGATCAATCTGGGGACGACTTACCCCAAGCCGGTTGTGGATTTAAAGCAGTCTCGGGTAGAGGCACTGGAGGCGTTTAAGTCTTTATCAACAGACTCAACTGGCGAATGATTGATGGCTGTTCTTCGGCTTATTCTAGGCGATCAACTGTCTGAAACCATCTCCAGTCTGTATGGCTGCAATCCTGCTGAAGACATTGTGCTGATGTGCGAAGTGGCTCAAGAAGCTCAGTATGTGAAACACCACAAAAAGAAAATTGCATTTTTGTTTTCTGCCATGCGGCACTTTGCCGCTGAACTCATTGAAAAAGGTTATCCCGTTCACTATGTAAAGCTGGATGACACCGAAAATACCGGCTCTCTGCAAAGCGAAGTTATCCGATTTTCCAATAACAAAAAAATGTCCTCCGTGATTGTTACCTACCCCGGTGAGTACCGAGTTCTGGAAAATATCAAAACTTGGCAACAACATTTGAGCATTCCAGTAGAGGTTCGCCCAGACACCCGCTTTATGTGTTCTTTATCGGGATTTGCACGTTGGGCGGCTGATCGCAAGCAGTTGCGCATGGAATATTTTTATCGAGAAATGCGTAAGCAATACAATATTTTAATGGACGGCGATAAACCGGTCGGTGGCAAATGGAACTACGATGCCAGCAACCGCAAACCACCCACCAGCAAACTGGACATTCCTCCGCCTTACAAAACCGATGTCGACGACATCAGCAAAGACGTTCTGGCATTGGTTGCCAAACAGTTTCCCGATCATTTTGGCAACCTTGAACCGTTTCATTACGCGGTCACCCGAAAACAGGCTCTGCACGTATTGGCCAGCTTTATTGAGCTGCGCCTTGGGAAGTTTGGCGATTACCAGGACGCCATGCTGGAAGGTGAGCCCTGGATGTATCACTCTCACATCAGCTTGTATCTAAACTGCGGTTTGCTGTTGCCCGCTGAATGTGTGCAGGCTGCGGAAGCGGCCTTTCACCAAGGTAAGGCGCCATTGAATGCGGTTGAAGGCTTTGTGCGGCAAATCATCGGCTGGCGGGAATACGTGCGCGGCATTTATTGGCTGAAGATGCCAGATTACCGCGAACAAAACTTTTTTAACGCAGAGCGTGATTTGCCAGATTTCTACTGGACAGCAGACACGCCGATGAACTGCTTGCGCCAATGCGTATCGGAAACTCGCGACAATGCCTACGCCCATCACATTCAACGGCTGATGGTGCTGGGCAATTTTGCTCTATTGGCTGGTATTGATCCGAAACAAGTGAATGAATGGTTTTTGGTGGTTTACGCCGACGCCTACGAGTGGGTGGAATTGCCCAATGTGTCCGGCATGGTGCTGTTTGCCGATGGCGGCTTTCTGGCCAGCAAACCCTACGCAGCGGGTGGCAGTTACATCAATAAAATGTCCGACTACTGCAAAAACTGCAGTTATAAGGTGAGCCAAAAGAACGGCCCGGACGCCTGCCCATTTAACTACCTGTATTGGGATTTTCTGGCTCGCCATCGGGATAGGCTCAGTTCTAATCATCGTTTGGGCATGATATACAAAACCTACGACCGGATGGGAGAGGCCAAAGCCGAACAAGTGCGTACCGACAGCCAAACCTTTTTGGACAATTTGTAACTCTGGAGATCGGTGATGATCACGGTTTTCTACGACGGCCAGTGCGGCCTGTGCAGCAAAGAGATTGCTCACTACCAACGTATTGCCCCCGAGGGTATTTTCACGTGGCGGGATGCTAACTGTTCAGAAGACGCTTTGCGTCAGCTGGGGGTGAGTGTGGCGGGTGCGCTCAAGCTGTTGCACGCAGTCGATAACAACGGCCGGCTGCACATTGGCGTCGATGCATTTATCTTGATGTGGGCGCAGTTGAAACGTTGGCGAATATTGGCGACGCTGGTGGCACTGCCTGGGGTTCGCCAGTTGGCTGATATCAGCTATCGCGGGTTTGCCAAGTGGCGTTTTAAGCGGCTAAGCCACTGCCAGATCGCAGAAGATACCGGCAGCGGGTAATCTGGGGCTAAACCTCAAACACCTTCAAGGTATTGGTCATCCCACCTTCACCAACCTGGTCGCCGCGTGTACCCAGTACCACATCGCCTTTATTCAGGAAGCCATTGGATTTCAGCTGTTCCACCGCATCTGAGAGTAAGTTGTTGCGGTTATTACCGGAGATGTCGTAGTAACGGGGGATAACACCACGAAACAGCGCCATACGGTTAAGGGTACTTTGGTGCTCGGACAGAGCAAAAATTGGAATGCCGGAGCGGATCCGCGACATTAACAGTGGGGTGTTGCCGGATTCGGTCAAACAGATAATCGCTTTGACGTCGGGCATGTGGTTGGCAGCGTACATGGCAGCCATGGCGATGGCGTCTTCGGACTCCCGGAACTGCCGATCCATACGGTGGCCGGAAATCTGAGTGCAGCGTTGCTTTTCTGCACCCAGGGCGATGCGGCTCATCGCCTCTACCACCGTCACCGGGTGCTTGCCGGTGGCGGTTTCCGCCGACAGCATCACCGCATCGGTGCCATCCAGTACCGCGTTGGCTACGTCAAACACCTCGGCCCGCGTGGGGATAGCGTTGTCGATCATGGTTTCCATCATTTGAGTAGCGGTAATCACGGCGCGGTTTAGCTGGCGGGCGCGGAGGATGATTTTTTTCTGTACGCCAATCAGGCCAGCGTCGCCAATTTCCACGCCCAAGTCGCCACGAGCCACCATCACCGCGTCGGAAGCGCAAATGATGTCATCCAGGGTTTTGTCATTAGCGACGGTTTCCGCACGTTCAATTTTTGCCACCAGGCGGGCATGGCAACCGGCTTTTTCGGCGCATTCCCGAGCGTAATTCATGTCCTCGGCAGTGCGCGGGAAAGAAATGGCCAGGTAATCAATGTTCATTTGCGTGGCCACTGTCAGGTCGTTGAGGTCTTTCTCGGTCAACGCCGGAGCAGACAGCCCGCCACCCAGCAGGTTGATGCCTTTGCGGGGATAAAGAGTGCCGCCCACAACCACTTTGGTGTGAACCTGAGTGCCGTCAATGCGTTCAATTTCCAGCTGCAGGCGGCCGTCGTCCAGCAACAGTGTTTGCCCGGGTTTGCAGTCCTGAGGCAGGGCCTGGTAGCTGCAGCCGACAATGTGTTGGTCGCCGTCACTTTCTGGGTGCTGGGTGTCGAGTACAAAGGCTGCACCCTCTACCAGCTCGGCTTCGCCATCACGAAACCCGGCAACGCGAATTTTGGGGCCCTGCAAGTCCCCTAACAGGGCCACGTTGGCCGATAGCTTGTCGGCTTCTTCACGCACAATGCGAGCCCGCTCCATATGCTCTTCGGCGTTGCCGTGAGAGAAGTTGATACGGAATACGTTGGCACCGGCCTGGATAAGGTGGCTGATGGTATCGGCGTCGGAGCTGGCTGGGCCCAGGGTGGCTATAATCTTGGTGCGTTTATACATGACGGTATCTGCAGTGGGATGGCGACGAAATAAAGCGCACATTGTATAGCAACTACCATGACACACAGATAACATCTGATCAGATTTTTACATTACCGGGAGCCTACTATGAAAACCTTGCTGATTACCGGCTGCAACCGAGGTATTGGATTGGAGCTAACTCGCCAGTATGTGCAGAGCGGCTGGCGGGTTCACGGTTGTTGCCGCAAGCCGTCGCCAGACTTGCAGCAGTTGCAAGAGGAGTACAGCCAGCAGCTGGTGGTGCACACGCTGGAGGTGGATAGTGAGCGCAGCATTGCGGCGTTGGCTGAAGCCATTGGCAGCGAACCCATTGACTTGCTGTTGAATAACGCGGGTGTGTACGGCGGTGACGGCAACCGTTTGGGCAGCCTGGATGTGGATGAATGGTTACAAGTGGTGCGGATCAATACCATCGCTCCCTTGCTGATGGCGCAGACGTTTCTGGATAACGTGGCCGCCAGTAAAGGCAAAACCATTGCGGCTGTGAGCAGCAAGGTAGGGAGCATTGAAGACAATCAAAGGGGCAGCACCTACATGTATCGCTCCTCCAAAACTGCGCTCAACCAAGCCATGAAAAGCCTGTCTATTGATACCGCTGAGTTGGGCATCAAGGCTGTGGTATTACACCCCGGTTGGGTGCAAACGGACATGGGCGGCCCCAATGCGCTGATTACCACCGAACAAAGTGCAACGGGTTTGAAAAAGGTGTTGGATGAGCTGACTCCGGAACAGTCCGGCCATTTTATTAACTATGACGGTACCGAAATTCCCTGGTAGTTATTATTTTCGAGCAAAGTGGTCTTCTGCAGGGCCGCGGCGGCGAGACAGGAAAATAAAATGCTCATTGTTGCCGCGGGCCTTGGCCTGGTGCTTGGCGTCGGAGGCCAGCCGAGCGACTTCGTGGTGGGAATGGCAACGTGCCGGGTCTGGGGAAACCACGCCAATGGCAATGGTTAACAGGCCAAAGAAAGCGCTGTTGCCCTGGCGGTCTTCGCTCCAGATGCCGCCCTCGTTTAATGCCTCTTCGCTGTAGAAACGCTGTCGCTCTTTATTAAACAACTCGAAAATGTGTTCGCACTGTTGGCGCCAGTCGTCACTGCGAAACAGAATCACGAAATCGTCGCCACCCACATGGCCCACCAAGTCCTTGTCGGTGTCCACTGCACTGTTGAGGATATCTCCCAAGCTCGCCAGTACTTCGTCCCCTCGGCTGTAACCGTAGGTGTCGTTAAAGGGTTTGAAATTATTGAGGTCGATATAGGCAAGGCGAAATGGCTCGCTCTGATTCAGCAGTTCGTCAATCCACTCGTAGATGGGCACGTTGCCGGGCAATAGCGTCAGTGGGTTGCTGTAGCGGGCGTAGCGCATTTGATAGTCGGTAATGCGGCGCAACAGATCGCTGACTTTACCTACGCCGATATAATCGCCACCCCGGGTAACGATAAAGTCGTCGTTTAAGTCCGCCTGCTCGAGGCCGGTAACGCGCTTACTCACTTCCTCCAAGCGGGCTTCGTAATCCACCACTACCGGGGTTCGATTCATAATCTCCTGCACCGGCTTACGGCCGTACAGTTGATGAGAAAAACGCCCGGAAAATAATTCCAGAATCTGAGCGCGAGAAATTAATCCCCGAGGTTTGTTGTTCTCAACAATGGGGATAGAACTGATTTCTGGATGGCGTATAAAAGCATCGTTAATGTCTTCGGCCGCCACATTGGGGCTCAGGGTTTGGGCATTTTGCACCAGTTCCATGACGGTATCTCTGGGCCGTGTTTTCAGCCGCCGTACAGTCATGGTGCCGCTGTTGTCCAAATGCTCACGGAAGGCGCTGGCGGATTTTTCCGGGCTCTCCACTGGCTTTTGCAGCAGATAGCCTTGGCCCAGCTTGATGCCCAGGTTGCGCAGTGCTTCCAGCTCTTGAGGCTGTTCAATGCCCTCTGCAATCACCTGGCAGTTGAGGCCGCGGGAGATTTCACAGATGGAATTAACGAACTCCCGCTTTACCGAATCCGAATGAATGTCGTGAACAAAATGCATATCCACTTTGACGTAGTCCGGGCGAATTTCCGCCCAAGTGCGCAACCCGGAATAACCGCTGCCCAAGTCATCAATAGCTAGCTGAAGCTGGTGTTGGCGGCAGTAGTCGGCAATTTCCCGAATGCGCTGATAGTCATTCAGCGGGTGCTTTTCGGAAATTTCCAACACAATATCCAGACGATCGCTGTTGTCGATTAATGCGCGGCTAATGGGGTTGTTGGCTGCGTCTAATTCGGTAAGATCGGGAGCGGCAATATTGATAAACAGCTTGCCCGGCAATGCCAATTTACTAAAGCGGTCAATGGCAGAGGTGATGCAACACTGCTCCAGCTGCCTTAACAGGTTGCAGCGCTCGGCGGCGGCAAACAATTGGATGGGGAGATGCAGCGGACTGCCTTTGGGGCCTCGAGCTAAGGCTTCGTAGCCGAGTATGGTGCGGTTGGGAAAATCAATAATAGGCTGAAACCAAATACTGAGTAAGTCGTTGTCCAGTATGTTGGTTAGCTGTTGTTCGATATCTGCGCTGTCAACCAGCGTATTGTCTGAGACCCCCATCCCACACTCCTGCTTATTTTATTATGTGCAGAAAATTATCATGGAACTGCACTGTGACAGTTGTGTGACAAAAATGTGATGGTCGTGTTGCCGGTCTTAGATAACTACCGTTCAGTGTTGATCGAAGTCCACTACCACTTTATTACTGACCGGGTGGGCTTGGCAGGTGAGAATAAAGCCATCGTCGATTTCCTCTTGTTCCAGGCCGTGGGCCAAATCCATTTCCACTTCTCCCTCAACTAATTTGGCTTTGCAGGTGGCGCACACACCGCCTTTGCAGGAGAACGGTAAATCGACGCCGTTATCGATACCCGCGTCCAGCAAGTTTTCGCCATCGGCACTTAAGTCGAAGTGAATACGGCGGCCGCCAGACATTAATGTCACGTTACTCACCAGCTCGCCGTATTTCTCCGCGCGCTGGTGATGTTTTTGTACTGCTTCTGCCGCGGCTTCGGCAGAGGAACCAAACAGTTCGTAGTGAATGTTGGCCTCGGCAATGCCTTCGCTGCGCAGGCCCCGAGACACTTCCGAAATCATCGATTCCGGGCCACACAAAAACACGTCGTCAAAGCTGCTTATTTTTATGAGTCTTTTGGCTTGTAGCTCGCCACCTTTACGATTGTTGATACGCCCGTGCAGCACTTCTGCATCGTGTTCTTCGCGGCTGAGAATATTGATCCACTGAAAGCGATCCATATAGGCATTTTTTACGTCCGACAATTCTTCGCGGAACAGTATGGTGTTGGTGCGCTGATTGCCGTAAATCAGAGTGACCTGGCTATTGGGTTCAGTAGCCAGAGTGGTTTTGATAATCGACAACATGGGGGTGATGCCCGAGCCAGCGGCAATGCACATATATTTTTTGGCATTGGCTGGGTTTAGCTCGGTGTGGAAGCTGCCTTGGGGGGGCATCACGTCCAGCGTGTCACCGGCTTTTAATTTCTCATTGGCGAAGGTGGAAAAAACACCGCCGTTGATTTTTTTAATGCCTACGCGCAATTCTGAGTCGCCAACGGCAGAACAGATGGAGTAAGAGCGGCGTACCTCTTTACCATCAATGCCCGCTTTCAGAGTTAGATATTGGCCTTGAATAAACTGGTACTTTTCTTCCAGGTTGGCAGGCACATCAAACACCAGCTGTACCGCAGAATCGGTTTCTGGCACAACCGCGGCGATTTTTAATGGATAGAACTGGGTATCAGTCATGGCATTACTCTGGTTACAATCTCTTCAGAATAGTCACTACAGGCATTTAAAATAATCAAACGGCTCTTGGCAGCTTTTGCATTTGTACAGCGCCTTACAGGCGGTTGAGCCAAACTCGCTGATTTTTACGGTATTGGTGGAGTCGCACTGAGGGCAGGGTACCACGGGCTCTTCCGTAAGCAGCGAGGCTTTATCGCTGCTGGCGTGCTGAGGTGGGGCAATGCCGTATTCCCTTAACTTGCGACGGCCCTGTGGGCTCAGCCAGTCTGTGGTCCAGGCGGGAGCCAGCTGGTTGCGAATGTCTACTTCGTTATAGCCGGCACTGCTCAGTGCTGTTTGTACGTCCTCCGCCATGGTGTTGATAGCCGGGCAGCCACTGTACGTGGGGGTGAGGGTAACGGTAATTTTGTTGCCCTGTTTCTCCACGTTTCTCAACACACCCAAATCCCACAGTGACAATACCGGCACTTCCGGGTCATGCACTTTATCCAGCAAATTCCAAATGGCAGCCGTCGCGGGGTTGGCACGGCATTGGTCGCGTTCAAGTTGTTCGGCGCTTACGGTTGGGATCAGTGTGGTCATTATTTCTTCTCCCATCATTCCTCGCACAGGGAGGAGTGGTGGTCAGGTTTACCAGGTATTACCTGGATAAGCTCTTTGAACGTACTGCAACTCCGCCAGCAAATAGCCCAGGTGTTCAGTGTGAATGCCGGTGCGGCCACCGCGAATGGCGATATCATGGTCTGGTAGAGTCAAGGTTGCCTCACTGACAGTATCTTCAACGATCTGTTGCCATTGGCTTCTCAGCGCTGCACGGTTTACGGCGATACCCTGGCCAACAAGCTGATTTTCCAGTTCGTCCATATCAAACAATTCGGTAACGTAGTCCCAAAGCTCGTCGATGGCTTGTTGGCAGCGGCGGTGGCTTTCCTCTGTGCCGTCGCCCAAGCGTACGACCCAGTCTTTACTGCGGCGCAAGTGGTAAGTGGTTTCCTTAATGGCTTTGCCAGCAGTGGCGGCCAGCGTATCGTCACTGCTGTTTTGCAGTTCGGTGTAAAACAGCAAATTGAAGGTATCCACAAAAAACTGGCGAACCATGGTGAATGCAAAATCGCCTTTGGGCAGCTCGTTGATTAACAGGTTGCGGTAGTCGCGAGCGTCGCGCAGGTAACAAATATCATCCTCTGTTCGGCTTTTGCCTTCAGTTTCTGCGGCGTAGGCGTAAAGCATTCTGGCTCGGCCCACGTAATCCAGCGCCACGTTAATCAGCGCGATATCCTCTTCCAGAAACGGGCCATTGGAACACCATTCGGAAAGGCGATGGCCCAAGGTGAGCGAATCGTCTGCCAAGCGAATGGCGTAGTCGGCGATGGCTTGATTGTTTGTATTTGTCATGTTATTTGCCTTACTTGTCATCCCCGCGAAGGCGGGGATCCATTTCTTCGAAACCGCGGATTCCCGCCTGCGCGGGAATGACGAGCTGATTACATATTGTTAACTTCATCGGGCAACTGGTAGTGCGTTGCATGTCGATAAGGCTTATCGTCCATCGGGTCGTAAAAACTGTCCCGGTCGCTTTCTTGCGATGCGGTAATATCGCTGGCTTTCACCACCCAAATGCTCACCCCTTCAGAACGGCGGGTGTACACGTCGCGGGCGTATTCCAGTGCCTGCTCGGCGTTCTCTGCGTGCAGGCTTCCACAGTGAGTGTGATCCAAACCGCGCTTGGAGCGCACAAAAACTTCAAACAGGGGCATATTGCTCATAGTCTTTACTCTCTCGTCCGTCATTGCGAAGTCGCGGAGCGACTGTGGCGATCTCGTGATGCGTTTACCAGATTGCTTCGCTGCGCTCGCAATGACGTGGTAGGTAGTTATGCTGCTTTTTCGGCACGAGCTTTTTTCTTGGCGTCGTAAGCTTTGGCCGCTTCCCGCACCCACTCACCGTTGTCGTGGGCTTTTTTGTGGTGGGCTAAACGCTGGCGATTACAAGGGCCATTGCCTTTAATCACTGCAAAAAACTCGTCCCAGTTCAACTCGCCAAAGTCGTAGTGGCCTCGTTCTTCGTTCCACTGAATGTTTTTGCTGGGCATTTCCAACCCCAACACTTCAATTTGTTTGATGGTCTGGTCCACAAACGCCTGGCGCAATTCATCGTTTGATTTGCGTTTGATTTTCCACGTCATGGATTGAGCAGAGTTGGGTGAATCCGCATCAGTAGGGCCGAACATCATCAGCGACGGTTCCCAAAACCGATTTAACGCATCCTGTGCCATGGCCTTCTGATCTGGCGAGCCCTGGGCCAGCTTCAACATAATTTCGTAACCCTGGCGTTGGTGAAAACTCTCTTCCTTACAAATCCTAATCATGGAGCGGGAGTAGGGACCATAAGAAGTGCGCTGCAACGCCACCTGGTTAACGATGGCGGCGCCGTCCACCAGCCAACCAATAGCTCCGATATCTGCCCAGGTGAGAGTTGGGTAATTAAAGATGGAGGAATATTTGGCTTTGCCCTCGTGCATCAGCTGCACCAACTCCTCGCGGGTGGCCCCCAGGGTTTCGGCCGCGCTGTACAGGTACAAGCCATGACCGGCCTCGTCTTGCACCTTGGCCAATAAAACAATCTTGCGGTGCAAACTGGGTGCGCGGGTAATCCAGTTACCCTCCGGCTGCATGCCAATTACCTCCGAATGGGCGTGCTGAGACATCTGCCGCAATACGGTTTTACGATACTTCTCTGGCATCCAGTCTTTGGGTTCGATCTTCTCTTCAGCATCGATACGGGCCTGAAACTCTTTGTTCAGCTCTGCTTCCAGTTGTTCAAGGCTGGCTTCGCTGTTAGGCATAGGTGGCTCCGGGGCGTGGCATTCCTTAATGATACAAAAAATATACAATCTATTGCAAATATGTATCATTTTTGAGCGGTCTAAAGTTGCTTCACCCTAGGTAGAGTTCGGCTCGCGTACTTTTTGACACATTCGCAGAGCTGGGAATCCATATTGAGTGCAATGGAGTTAACGATAAGTTGCCTTGAAGCTGCCGGTGTATAGATCTATGGTATGGGTATCAGTGTAGAGCAAGCGTTTGCTCACGGATTGACCGAAGGAGTGGTGAGGTGTCTGAAAGTCCTTTCCAGTGCGTTGTATTCAAGCAGTATATTTTTTCCTTCGTCGACCGGCTGAGTGCAAGGGTTATTACGGCTCGATCATATATTAATCGAGTATCCCGATAATTATTGTTATAAAACAAAAGGCTTCTTAAGCAAGCTGTTAGGCAGAAAAGGAGAAAAAATGGAACTAGGTGCCTCATTATTCTTGATCGCCTGTGGAGTTATCCTTCTTTGCGCCGGGTTACTGGGAGGTGGCTTTAAAATAGTCGGGTATAAAGTCCCGCGTATCCTTTCAAAAATCCTAAGAATTGTTGCTTCTATATTGGGTGTTGTTTTTCTTGTCATCGGACTTCAACTTGAATGCAATTGTCTCATTCCTTCACAAGAGTCAAAGGAAATCAGTATTGATCGTGCGGTATTTCAAATTCCTGACGCAACTGTATATTGCAACGCGACCTCTTCGATTAAGTCGCTTTGCGAAGGGAAATTGTCCTGCTCGATCGTCTCTGATCTTACTCATTGCGGAGACCCCAGGAGAGGAACGCGAAAAATACTCAAAGTTACCTATAGTTGCGGGTCACGCGGTATGCCGATTCTTGCTGTGCACGAGGGGTTGACAGAAACAATTGATTGTTCAGATTAAAACTTGTCTAACAGTTTGCTCAACTACGTTACGGGCACAAAAAAGTGAGCTCTTCACGGATAGCCTGCGTTCCGGTAACCGTTCAGCAAAGTTTTATGTATAAATAATATTTAAATGGGGAGTCGAATGGCAAGGAATGATACTTTTTTGCTGGATGGAATAATTGATGAGCGCGTCGAGAATAAAATTCCGTCTGATAGGCGGGATGAAGCGTTTGAATATCTTGCTTTTGAACAATGGCTAAAGCCTTTCGATCTATCAGTAGAAGAAGTTCTTTTTGGTTCTGTTGACGGGAGAGATGATGGTGGAATTGATGGATTCTATATTTTAATTAATGGCCACCTTCTAATGGATGTTGAGGGGTTCTCTTGGCCCCGGTTTGGGTCATTATTAGAAGTTCGCGTAATCACATGCAAGCATCATGAAACATTTAAACAGGCACCACTTGATAGTTTGGTTGCTAGCTTATCTGAGTTATTTGATTTCGCTACTCCATCCGAAGACCTTAAAGGAAACTACTCCGATGAAGTTCTACATTGTCGAGAGAACCTAAAGTTTGCTTATAGAAAATTATCACCAAGGTTAAGTGAGTTCAATATTTCGTATGCATACGCATCTCGAGGAAATACTGAGGATATTGGTAGAGCAGTCCAAGCTCGATCGGAACAGATATCTTCGATAACGAACGATTTATTTGGAAATTGTAAGGTTAAATTCGATTTTTTGGGGGCTACAGAACTATTGGTGCTCCATAGGCAGATTCCTAATTTTAGTCTTGAATTAAAATTTTCTGAAGTTTTGTCTAGTGGAGAAAGGTATGTACTTCTGGCAAACCTAGGTGATTATAACCAGTTTATAACCGATAACGGAAATTTGAGAAGATATCTTTTTGATTCCAATGTGCGTGATTACATGGGGTTAAATAGGGTTAATGAAGACATCAAATCAACACTAGAAGATGAAGGATCTACTGATTTTTGGTGCTTAAATAACGGTGTGACAATATTGGCTACATCTGCAAGTGTAGTAGGTGATTCTATAAATATGGAAGACATACAAATTGTCAATGGTTTGCAAACATCTGAATCAATATTTCGGTATTTCGAAGCAGGTGGTGTAGATAATGCTAATCGTTCTGTTCTAATTAAGGTTATCGTTTCTCAAGAAGAAGACGTTCGAGATTCGATAATTCGAGCAACAAACAATCAAACTGATGTTGAGTTGGCATCACTTCATGCAACCGACAAAATTCAGAGGGACATAGAAGATGTTTTTAATCGATCGGACTTCTTCTACGAACGAAGAAAGAACTACCATCACAATATAGGAAACCCTGCTTCAAAAGTTATTACTCCACTGTACCTTGCTTCGGGATTTGTAAACCTAGTATTAAAGTTACCTCAAAAAGCTTCAAATCTTAAGTCTAGATTTATGAGATCTGATGATTCTTACAATTTAGTATTTTCAGATCATGTGCCACTAGCTGTTTATCCAGTAATCGCAGAGGTATTAAAGCTTACTGATCAAGTATTGGAAACATTTCGCCCAAGAAGAGGTGTTGGTGGAGAAAAATTCCTTAAGCGCTGGAGGCAAATTACTAGTCTTATTACAGTCTCAAGGCTTTTGGGAAAGTATGATTTTTCTGTGAAAGATCTTTCAAGCCTAGACGTTTCGCTATGCTCGCCTACGGAAATTGAAAGGACATGGAGGTTTATACAAACTACTCGCTCATCTGATGTTTTGGACAAAAGAGTAAGAGGAAAACGCTACTTTGTTGAGCTGTGTAAAGAAGCAGCTATTGAGTTTTCTATATCTAATCCCGAAAGAGTAGAGCGAGCAAAAGAACTTCATGCACATCAATCAAGGGTAGTATCTGCCAGAGGGAAACAGGATCGAGTTGTAGATTTGAATTTTGCACTCAAAGTGAATGAATTGCTTCCTGACCAACCTTGGAAGCCACGAGTTCACCATAAAGTCACCAGGGTGCTCAAGTGTACAAATAAAGAATACTTTGCGGCAGTACAGTTATTAATAGATGAAGGGCTGAGGAATAAACAACGTGATGGAGTTGTATATGATACAGATGGAAACGTGATCACTTTTGATCCAGAAAGGGTAGACCCAGAAACCATGGAGCTTATTCAGTAAGTAGATGCATCACACTCGGTTTCGCCGGATCTTTTGCCCTGCCGGCGCGTCGCAAAAACCCAATAAGCTAGAGCATTGTATATCTTTGTGAAACCGAATTAGGAGAAAAACGTGTCTGATTCCACTAAAAACTTCTTTGATGCTTGGCGAATCGAGGAGGCTGAACTTCGATTTACCAAAATAACCGGTGCTGTCACTGAAAATATACGCTACGACGACCCTCGCACACCCAGCACTCTAAATGGTATTGAGGCATTAAGTAACTACGTAGGCATGTTTAGTGAAAGTGCACCTGGATGGTCAGCTGAAGTAGTTAAAAGCGATACCATCGGCAACGTCACCCGTGCCACGGTCGCCTTCAGTGGAATGGGTCCTGATGGTGTCGAACAAGTTCAACTCGGTCAGTATTTTTTGGAAAAAGATGGCGACCTAATATGCCGTATGGTGGGATTTGTTGGCACCGGTGATTATAAATAACTTTATGCGTGAGGCTGGTCAGTCTAGAAAACGGGCCAAATGATCTCGCATTTGCCAACGCCCTTTAACTGGGCGTTAGGTGCTATTTGGCGTACGGAGGCAAACATGAATAAATTGGCGAAAGGTTCTTGCAATTGTGGCTGTGTTGAATTTGAAATAAGCCTAAATCTTAAAGATGTTTATATTTGCCATTGTTCGATTTGTCGCAAGTCGACGGGTAGCGGTGGAATCGCCGTTTCTGTGGTGCCGAATGAAAACTTTAATTGGGCTGCAGGGCAAGAATACATAAAAACTTGGCACAAGCCGAACCACGATTGGGAAACTAGCTTCTGTACAAATTGTGGTTCACCTTTGCCTGGTAAGAATGACGAATCTTCCACCTATATCCCTGTGAGTTTGCTAAATTCGGGCTCGGAAAACCTAAAAATTAAAAAGCACTTATTCCTGGACTCGTGTGCAGTATGGGAAGACGTGTAAGTAAGCCATAGTACAGGTAAAACCTCTAAAGCAGGGTAAATCCATTATATGGTTTATAAAACATGATAAGAATTGCGAAAGTTGAAGATGCAGGAAATATTGCGGCTTTAATGGTGCAAGTGTGGCTGCATACATACGCCAAGGACGGCATTAGGGGTGCTATATCAAGCTATGTTTTTTCTGAGTTTACAGAAGAAAAGCTAGTTAACGATATAGTCGATACGAAAAAGCAATGTTTCGTCGCTGAAGAAAACAAACATATTGTCGGTGTTTCACTATTGAACCTCGATAGTGAGTGCCCTGCCACACATGAGAAGTTGCCTGAACTGGATAGGCTTTATATCCAAGAGCACTTCGGGGGTATGGGTCAGATCTGTTGCTGGGGTCAATGGCGTGTTGCAAGAACTCGGGCTTTAAAAAATTGTGGTTAACCGTTAATTCTAAAAATGAGCCAGCTATCAAATTTTATAAAAAGCATGGCTTTTATGAAGTCGGGGTGACTAACTTTGAGTTAGGGGGAGAGCGTCACGAGAATCGTGTTTTTCACAAATCAATCCTATAGGTAAGAGAGGGGGGGCGTCGCAGCAAACTGTGCTGCTGATTTCGGTACTAACGGGAATTTTGGGGTTCATGCTCTCTCAATTATCATCGCAATTCCCTGTCCAACCCCAATACACATGGTGCACAGCGCATACTGTCCACCATCTCCCTGTAATTGATACATCGCTGTCGTCACTAGCCGAGCGCCGCTCATACCGAGCGGGTGGCCAAGTGCAATAGCGCCGCCGTTGCGGTTGACGTGCTCGGCGTCGTCTGCCAATCCCAGTTCGCGCATACAGGCCAACCCTTGGGCGGCAAAGGCTTCGTTGAGTTCGATCACGTCCATTTGCTCAAGGGGCAGTCCCGCTTTGGCTAGCACTTTACGAGTAGCGGGTACCGGGCCAATGCCCATAATCCGAGGCTCCACTCCGGCGGTGGCCATGGCGACGATTTTGGCTTTTGGCGTCAGGCCGTATTTTTCCACCGCAGCTTTTGAGGCGATCAACAGTGCGCAGGCGCCGTCATTAATACCAGACGCATTGCCTGCGGTTACGGTGCCGCCATCGCGAAAGGGAGTTGGTAATTTGGCCAAGCCTTCAGCGGTGGTACTGGCTCGAGGGTGTTCGTCGGTATCGACAATTAAATCGTCTTGCTTGCGTCGAGGCACCTTTACCGGGACGATTTCGTCGTTAAAAATACCGTTGGCCTGGGCGGCGGCGGTGCGTTGTTGGCTGCGCAGGGCAAAGGCGTCCTGATCTTCCCGGGAGATGTTGTAATCCTCCGCCACGTTCTCGGCGGTTTCTGGCATGGAGTCCACACCGTATTGGTTTTTCATCAGTTTGTTAATAAAGCGCCAGCCCATGGTGGTGTCGAACATCTGCTGGTTGCGGTCAAATCCGTTATTGGCCTTACCCAACACAAAAGGTGCGCGGGACATTTGTTCAACGCCACCGGCGATAATCAGATCCGCTTCGCCGGATTTAATGGATCGAGCGGCCATGCCCACCGCATCCATGCCGGAGCCGCACAAACGGTTGAGAGTGGTGCCCGGAACATCAATGGGCAGGCCTGCCAGCAGCGAACTCATGCGAGCAATATTACGATTGTCTTCCCCGGCCTGATTGGCGCAGCCGTAAAACACATCGTCCACCTGAGCCCAATTCACACAGGCGTTGCGTTCCATAAGGGCTTTGATCGGTGCCGCACCCAGGTCGTCGGCGCGCACGGATGACAGGCTGCCACCGTAGCGGCCAATGGGTGTGCGTACTGCGTCGCAGATATAGGCTTCGGTCATGTTGTTCTCTGGTTACGATTCACTGAAAAAATTGTTCCCGGCAAAGCACTTGCGTTGAATCAGGGGCGAGAGCCGGTAGCGGTCTTCGCCGTACAGCAGTGCCAGGTTTTCCAATACGCTGGCTACCAGTGGAATGCCCAAGTGGTCGGCCCACGCCAGTGGCCCTTGCGGGTAGTTGACTCCGCCTTTCATTGCAATGTCCACCGCTTCGGCATTGCATACGCCTTGGTTGACGGCATCGGCGCTTTCGTTGGCCAGCATGCAAACGGTGCGCATCACAATCATGCCGGGAATATCGTCGATCACCGACACCTGTTTACCGATAGCTTGGAACAGTCCGGCGGCTTTTTGCAGGGCTTCTTCAGAGGCTTGATCCGCTTTGGCAATGGCAATTCGAGTGGCGTTGTTGTAGTCCAGTGCCAGGTCGAACAGCACCAGTTCGTTCAGTTCTTCTTCGGCGGCCAGTTCGGTGGCCATGGCACCCTTGGTCAGGCGCAGTTCGACGCCATCCACCCACAAAAAGTCGTGATCGGCTTCTTCGCTGAGTTCCACAGTAATACCGGCATCTTGAATTTGCTCAATCAGTGATTCGGCCACACCCCCTTTCCCATAAACGAGTGTGCCGCCAACAATTACCCGTTCGGGTTTGGGGCCTGATGCGGCGGTGTGGGGTAATGTTTGCTCAGTGCCCTCGGCGTAGTTGTAAAAGCCGTGGCCAGTTTTGCGCCCTAGGCGACCTGCCTGTACCAGTTCTTGTTGCACCAGTGATGGCAGGAAGCGCTGGTCTTGAAAATAGGCGTTGTATACGGAATTAGTGACGGCGTAATTGACGTCCATGCCGATTAAATCCATAAGCTCGAACGGCCCCATTCGAAAGCCGCCAGCTTCGCGCATAACGGCGTCGATGGTCGCCACATCGCTGCCGCCTTCTTGTAGTACCCGCAGAGCTTCTGCGTAAAAAGGGCGTGCCACCCGGTTAACAATAAACCCGGGTGTGGATTTGGCCATAACCGGGTGTTTGCCCCAGCTGGCTGCTGTATCGTAAACCGTTTGCAGGGCATTGCAGTCAGAGGCCAGGCCCGTAATGACTTCCACCAGTTTCATCACCGGCGCCGGATTAAAGAAGTGCATGCCCACCAGGCGTTCCGGTTGCTTGAGTCCGGCAGCAATGGCGGTGACAGAAATGGAGGATGTGTTGGTGGCCAGAATCACATCGTTGCCACAAACTTCTTCGAGCTGGGCAAACAGGCTTTGCTTGATTTCCAGTTTTTCGACGATGGCTTCCACCACCAGCTTGGCGGATGACAGTTCTTGCAGCGAGCCGCAAGCTATAATGCGACCTACCAGTTCCTCAGCCTGCTCGGTCGTCATTTTGCCTTTGGCGATCAGGCGATCGAGGCCTTTGCGGGTTTTATTGATGCCCAACTGCGCGGCGCCTTCTGCCGCGTCGAATAACAGCACCCGATGGCCCGCCGCAGCGGCCACTTGCGCAATGCCTGCACCCATGGTGCCTGCACCGATAACGGCAATGCTGTCTGATGTGGAAAGTGCACTCATGCTATTTCTCTGTGGCCGTTCTTCTTAACTGTTCCCCTTTGACTATTCGCCCTTAAACTATTCCCCCTTAAACAGGGGCTTCCGCTTTTCCATAAACGCCGCTACGCCTTCGCGGAAATCTTTGGTGCGGCCGGCTTTGCGCATGTACTCTTTTTCCACTTCCAGCTGAAGGTGGTGGCTGTTGGCGGTGGATTCGTGCAGAGCGGCTTTAATCATGCCCAGAGCTTTGGTGGGTTTGCTGGCCAGATTGCGGGCCATGGCCATCACGTCCTCCATCAGGTTGTCGTCTTCTACACACTTCCAGATCATGCCCCACTCTTCAGCCTTTTTGGCTGGCAACTTTTCTCCCAACAGGGCCAGGCCTTTGGCGCGGGGCAAACCGACGGCGCGGGGCAGGTGCCAGGTGCTGCCAGAGTCTGGGATCAGACCGATATTGCAAAACGCCTGCACAAAATAGGCGCTCTCGGCGGCCACTACGATGTCGCACGCCAGGGCGAGGCTGGCACCAGCACCGGCGGCCACGCCATTCACTGCACACACCACCGGTTTGGGCAGGCCAAGCAGTTTGCGAATCAGCGGGTTGTAGTTTTTGTCGATGGAGTCGCCCAGGTCCGGTACTTCGGTGTCGTTGCGGTCGCTCAAATCCTGCCCGGCGCAAAACCCCCGGCCGGCCCCGGTGAGCACCAGGCAGCGCACCAACGGGTCGTTTTCCACGCATTTCAGTGCTTCGCGCAATTCCGTGTGCATGTCGGCGTTAAAACTGTTCAGGCGCTCCGGGCGGTTAAGTGCCAGAACCGCAACGTTGTCTTCAACGGTGTAGGTAATGGTGGTGAAGCTCATGTTTTTGTCCTATTCGATGTGTTCAGGCTCTGGCAGAGCAGGTTTTTAGTCACGGTTCTTTTCTTTCTACCAGCGTCAGGATGCTGTAAATAGCAACTGCAACCCCCTCCTGGTTGGTGACTTCCACATCCCACTCTACAACACCGGTGGCTTTGAGATCATCCGGGCGTTTGTCCTTTTTGATCTTCTGTTTGCAGGTGAGTCGTGCCTGAATGGTGTCACCAATACCCACCGGCTCAATAAAACGCAGGTTGTTGAGGCCATAATTGGCCAATACCGGGCCGACGCCGGGGTAAACGAACAAACCGGCGGCGGCAGACAGCACAAAGTAACCGTGAGCCACGCGCTTGCCGAACAGGGATTCGGCGGCGGCGGTTTCGTCGAAGTGGGCGTAGAAGTGGTCGCCGGACAGACAGCCAAAATTGACGATATCCGCTTCGGTCACTGTACGACGGTGGGTAATCAGGCTGTCGCCGGGCTGAATTTCTTCAAAGTATTTGGTGAATGGGTGGGCTTCGGTCTGGTTGATCGCCGCGCCCGGCATATATTCGTTGGTGATAGCCGCAAGGGTAGTTGGCGAGCCCTGCAGGGCGGTGCGCTGCATATAATGTTTTACCGAGCGGATACCGCCCAGCTCTTCACCGCCACCGGCGCGACCGGGGCCGCCGTGAACCATCTGAGCCAGTGGGGAACCGTGGCCGGTAGATTCCCCAGCGCAGTCGCGGTTAATAATCACCATGCGGCCGTGGTAGGCGGCGGTGCCCAACACCGCTTCCCGGGCTTCTGTGTTGTCGTAGGTAAACACGGAGCTGACCAGCGAGCCCTTGCCCAGTTTGGAAATCTGAATGGCCTGTTTCAGATTGTCGTAGGGCATCAGGGTACTGACTGGGCCAAAGGCTTCCACTTCGTGAGGCGTGGCTGTGGTTAATGGCTGGTCGCAGTACAGCAGGGTGGGTGGGAAAAACGCCCCTTGGGTTTTGTCGGTTCCAACAACCTCAAAATCGCGGTCACCGCCAAACAGCGTGTCGCAGGATTGCTGCAAGGTTTTTACCGCGTCCCAGGTGTCGCTTACCTGGTCGCAGCCCACCAGTGCACCCATACGCACACCTTCGGTGGCCGGGTTGCCAATCACCGTTTTGGCAAGGCGATTTTTCAGGGCTTCGGAAACCACCCCCACTTTATTACGCGGCACCAGAATGCGGCGGATGGCGGTGCATTTTTGCCCTGCTTTGGTGGTCATTTCCCGCCCCACTTCTTTGATGAACAGGCTGAACTCGTCGCTGTCCTCGCTAACGGTTTCACCGAGAATGCAGCAGTTCAGCGAGTCCGCTTCCATGTTGAAGGGAATGGAATTTTCGATAATGTTGGGGTGGGTTTTCAGCATCTTTCCGGTTTTGGCGGAGCCGGTAAAGGTGACGCTGTCTTGCTCGATGAGGTGATCCAGCAGATCGCCGGTGGAGCCGCAAATTAATTGGATGGAGCCTTCGGGCAAAAAGCCGGTGTCGATGATCTCCCGCACCATTAACTCGGTGAGGTAGGCAGAAGCGGTGGCAGGCTTCACAATCACTGGAACCCCGGCTGCCAGGGATGGGGCGATTTTTTCCAACATCCCCCAAATCGGGAAGTTAAACGCGTTGATGTGCAGCGACAGGCCCTCTTTGGGCACCAGAATATGACGGCCCACAAAGGTGCCGTTGGCCGACAGGCGCTCGGTGTCGCCTTCCACTGCAAAGGTTTCGTTGGGTAATTCCCGGCGCACCATGGAGCTGATGCTCAGCATGGTACCGATGCCGCCTTCAATGTCGATCCAGCTATCGGCTTTGGTGGCGCCGGTGGCGGCAGACAGTTCGTAAAACTTCTGTTTGACGCTCAGCAGGTGAAGGCCAAGTTGTTTCAGGGCCGTGGCACGCTCGTGAGTGGTCATCGCCCGCAGAGCCGGGCCGCCCACACTGCGGGCGTATTCCGCCACCGCCTTAAAGTCGATGCCGGCACTGGAAATATGCCCCAGAAATTCACCGGTAATGGCATGGAACACTTGCTGCCCTGGCTCAGTGCCCGTGTGCCAGTGGCCACACACATAACTTTGGTAATTCATTGCGGGTATCCGGGTTCGCGGGTGTTGCGATTTATTCTACTTTAAAATGATACAAAAAAATCAATAATCAAGTAAATTTTGTGTTGTTTTGGGGTTGGGCAGTAATCAGTTGCCACATTCAGTTTAGTTGAGGTTATGCTTTCCGACTCAGTGGTTTAAATGGCAGTACCATGAGCAGTAGTTTTGATGTGCACAAAAACACCCCCGTAGCCGCTTTCGGCATTGTTTTGGTTTCGGCAGTCTGTTGTTCCACTCAAGGTGTACAAGCGGCGCAAGAGACGGTTGAGAAGGCGGCTGAAGAGGTGGTGTCTGTGGCCCGTCGTATTGATGATTCGCGCCTCGAAAGTCCACACAGTATCAGTACTCTCACCAATATCCCGTTTGTGTCCCAAAGCCATATTCAGCAGGCTTTGTTGAGGGTGCCCGGGGTGAATTTACACCGTGGCAATGGTCAGGAGTACTTGCCGGCGATTCGCTCACCGGTATTAACCGGTGCCGGTGCCTGTGGTTCGTTTTCGATTACCGAAGACGGCATCCCCCTGCGGGCGGCGGGTTTTTGCAATGTCAACGAGTTGTTTGAGTCGCACACTGAACAGGCGTTTCGTGTCGAGGTACAGCGCGGGCCAGGCACTGCGGTGCACGGTTCTAACGCGCTGCACGGTGTGGTGAATGTGATTACTCAGGACTTTGGTGGCGAGCCCGGTGGCCGATTTAGTGTGGAAGCTGGGGCCAATCATTTTGGCCGTATTCAGTGGCGGCAATCCGGCGAAGATTGGGGAGCCAAGTTAACCCTGAGCCACGATTCCGGCTATCGGGATCAGGCGGGTTATGAACAACAAAAACTCAGCTTGCATCGGCGTACCGAGCTCGGCGATTGGCAGGCAACCGCTGGTCTGTCTTTAACCAACCTCAGCCAGGAAACCGCGGGCTTTATCACCGGCGAAGGCGCTTATCTGTCGGAAGCCTTGTCGAGAACCAACCCAACACCCGAGGCGTTTCGCGATGCCTCTTCTGCAAGGCTGTGGCTGCGCTTTGAGCAGGAATTGGAGAGCGGCAGCACGGTGGTTACGCCTTATTTGCGTTACACCCGTATGGATTTTCTGCAACATTTCTTGCCCGGTGACCCGTTAGAGGAAAACGGCCAGGCCAGTATTGGTGTACAGAGTGTGCGTTATTGGAACCGCGATAGTGATTTGGTGCTGGGCGTGGGCGCCGACCTGGAATTTACCGACGCCTGGCTGCGTCAGTCCCAGGATGCCCCGACCCAAGGTTCGGCTTTCTTGCAGGAAACCATTCCGGTGGGCCGTCACTACGATTACCAGGTGAATGCACAAATGGCGGCAGTGTTCGGGTCTGTAGACTGGAACTTGACTGCCAAAGTGGCTTTGCAAGCGGGCTTGCGCCTGGAGTCCATGCGTTACGATTACGACAATTTTCTGCCCGCGGGGCGCACCCGTGAAGACGGCTCTGTGTGTGGCTTTGGTGGCTGCCGTTACAGCCGCCCAGAGGATCGCAGCGACACTTTTACCAATCTCTCTCCCAAGTTGGGTGCCAGCTATCAGCTGGCGGAAGGGCAATTGGTTTTTGCCAATTGGACTCACGGCTTTCGTGCCCCACAGGCGGCTGAACTCTATCGCTTGCAGCGTGCTCAACAGGTGGCTGAGCTGGACTCCGAAGAGGCAAACAGTTTGGAGTTGGGGGTGCGTGGCGATTTCCCTCGCCTTCGCTACGAGTTGGCTCTGTACCGCTTGCGCAAAGACAACGTGATTTTTCGGGACTCGGATTTTTTTAACCGGGATAACAGCCGCACCAGCCATCACGGCATTGAGGCAGAAATCAGCGCTCAGCTGGGGGCGGGGTTTGATGTGTCCGCTAATGCCAGCGTTGCCCGCCATCGCTACGACTCTGACCAGATTTTGTCTGGCATCAATATCAACGGCAATGATGTGGATACGGCGCCGCGGCGTTTTGGCAGCTTACGTCTCGGCTGGGGGGATGCTGAAAACATGCGTCTGGAGGCGGAGTGGGTAGTGGCTGGCAGTTACTTTCTGGACCCGGAAAATTTGCGCACATACCCAGGCCATCGGCTGCTGAATATTCGTGCGTCCTGGCAATTGTCTTCGGATTGGACTGTGCGGGCGCGGCTGCTCAACGCCACTGACCGGCGTTACGCAGAGCGCGCTGACTTTACGTCGTTCAGCGGCTTTCGCTATTTCCCCGGAGAACCCCGCTCGCTGTTTGTGGGGGTGGAGAGGGTTTGGTAAGTGCCTGCTATGGACGGCATTCACTAGCGCAATTTACTGCCCCCAATTTTCGATCACTTCCACAAATTTACTGAGCCAGGCGTTGGTCTGAAACGCATCCACGGCGCGGTGATCAATGCTCAATGACACGTAACACTTGGGGCGGATGCGGATTTCATCCGCTCCATTGACTTCCGCCACCTCCACCCGTTTTTCCAGTTTGCCAATGCCCAGTATCGCCACTTGAGGTTGGTTGATAATAATGGGTGCCGCCAGCAAACTGCCGCTGACCCCGTGATTGGAGAGGGTAAAGGTGCCGCCGCGCATATCCGCTGGCGACAGCTTGCCGTTGCGAGCTTTACTGGTTTGTTCGCTCAGGGCTTTGGCGATATCAAACAGCTCCAGGTTTTGCACTTGTCTAACCACGGGAACCACCAGTCCTTCGCCCCCCAAGGCGGTGCCAACGCCGATATTGATGTCGTCAAAAATCTCCAGAGCGTCCTGGTGGAATTGGGCATTCATCTGTGGCACTGCCTTCATGGCTTCCACGCAGGCGGCCAGAAAGTAGGCGGTGAAAGTGAGTTTTACGCCTTTTGCCTGGTACTCTTTTTTGTGCCACTTGCGGTGTTCAATCAGGTTGCTCATGTCCATTTCGAATACCGAAGTCACATGAGGGGACTTGTGCAGCAGGCTCTCCACCATATGGCTGGCGATAGATTTGCGCATCTGGCTGTGGGGCACCAGGCGGCTGGCCATGCCCTGGCTGCCGGGTTTTGAGCTGGGGTATTTGTTGGGTGCGGTGCTGCGCTTGTCTTGTTCGGCAAGGCCACTGCTTAAGTAGGCAACTACGTCGTCCCGTGTGACTCGCCCACCTCGGCCAGTGCCGCGAATATGGTCGATATTGAGCTCGTGCTCGGCGATCAGCTTGCGTACCGCTGGGCCTACCAGGTGGCGGGCAGAGTGGTCGTTATTTGCCGGATTGTTCTCGGCTTGTGGTGATTCTGTGTGTGCGGCCTCTGCAAACGGCTCGCCGTTGGCAACATGGCGCACCGCAGCCGTGATATCGGTGTTGAGTTTGCCCAGCAGCTGATCGGGCTCGACGGCGGTGCCTGCCTTGGCAAGCAGCTCCACAATAACACCGCTGCTGGGTGCCACGACTTCGATGGCCACTTTATCCGTTTCCAGCTCGGCCACCGGCTGGTTTTCCTCTACGGTGTCGCCAACCGCAACCAGCCATTGACTCAAAGTGGCTTCGGTGCCTTCCAGTTGCTCGGCGGATAGGGTGATGTCGATGGTATCGGTCATGGGCATTCCGTGTTTTTAAATATCCAGCAGTTCTTGTATTTCCGCGGCGATTTTTTCCGCACTGGGCACAGTGGCGTTGAGCAGGTGAATATTGTGCGGGCTGGGAATGTCGGGCATCGCCAGGCGACGGATAGGAGCATCCAGGTCAAAAAACAGTTCGTCGCTGAGGGTGGCGGCAATCTCGGCGCCAAAGCCGGCGGTTTTATTGTCTTCGTGCACAATCAGGCAGCGGCCGGTTTTTTTCACTGAGGCCAAAATGCCGTCTTTGTCCCAGGGCTGGATGGTGCGCAGGTCGATCAGTTCAACCTGGTTGCGATATTGGCTCGCTGCCGCTTCACAGCGTTGCACCATCGCGCCCCAGGTCACCACTGTGAGTTTGTTGCCGCTGAGCAGGGTTTTGGCCTTGCCAAAGGGCACAACGAATTCGTGGCCGGGGTAGGGGCGGCGGGCCCAGCTGTTATCCAGCAGGGAGCGGTGCTCAAAGAATATGGTGGGGTTGTTGCTTCTCAACGCTGAACGCAAAAGCCCCACAGCATCTTCTGCGTTGGAGGGCATGGCTAGCTGCCAGCCCACTTTGTGAGCCCACTCCACCTCGTCGCACATGGAGTGCCAGGGATCGCCGCGGCGGGCAAAACCGCCGGGTACCCGTACGACCATGGGGGCGGCAAATTGGTTGGCGGTGCGCCAGCGCATAATGCCGGTGTCGGTCAGCTGTTCGGCGGCCGGTTCGGCGTATTTGCGAAACTGGATTTCCGGCACCGGCATTAACCCCGCCAGAGCCATACCCACGGAGCGGCCGATAATGCCTTCTTCTGAGAGGCTGGTATCAAATACCCGGTCGTTGCCGTATTTGTCGCTCAGGCCCAGGGTGGCAGCGTGCACACCGCCCTTGGGGCCGACGTCTTCACCGAACACCAGCACCTTGGGGTTGGTGTCCAGCTCGTAATCCAGGGTTTTGCGAATGGCGGTAAGCATATTCAGGCGAGCGCCCTCAGGTCGGGTCTGTTCGCTGGAGGTGGGGAACTGGTGGCCAGCAGCTGCCAGGCCTCCACGCAGTTGGATCTCCGGATTGCCGTTTGCGTCTTTCTCTTCGTATCGGTAACGAGTGACTTCTGTGGTGTTGGGCTCTGGGCGTTGCAGGGCCTTTCCCACCGCCTCTTGGACTTCTTGAGTTGCCTGGTCTTCCAGTGCTGACCATTGCTCTTCGCTAATCAAGCTTTGCTGCAACAGAAAGTTTTTTAGCTTGGGCAGCGGGTCATTAGCCTGTTCGTGGGCGATAAAATCCGCGGGCTTGTAGGTTTGGGTATCCTGGAAAGTATGGCCGCACAAGCGGGGTACTTTCAGGCGCAGCAGGGCAGTGCCTTTGCCGCTGCGCACGTAATCCACCGCCTGTTTGATTTTGGTGGCTGCTTCCAGCGGGTCTGAGCCATCGCCGTCGACAATCTCCAGCTGTTTGTATGCCGCCAAATTGGCCACCTGATCGCCACCGGGGGTCTGCACTTCCTGGGGGACGGAAATGCCGTAGCCATTGTCTTCGATATAAAACAGGTGAGGCAGGTTGTTGGTGGTGGAAATGTTGAATGCCGCCCAAAAACCGCTGGTGGACATGGAGGAGTCCCCGCCCATGGAGACCCCAATAGCGCCTTTATAGCTGTGGTCGTTTAAGGAGTGTTGGTGGTAAAGCAGAGACTGGGCCCAGCCGGAAATGGGCGAATACTGGGAGCCGACGCCACCACACATGGGGAACAGCATGGCACCAGTGCGCTTTTCGTTGGGGTAGTTGCACACTACGCCGATATCGCGGCCATCGCTGTAGCCGCCACTGCGGGCTAATGGGCCAGCCAGAGAAACTTCAAAGTCTTCCCCCAGGGCCAGCACAAAAGGGCGTGAGCGGTAATAACCGGTGGCACCGTCGTGGGGATGGGTGAGCAATGATCCCAGCATTATCTGGGCCATATCGTGGCCGCGAGCGGAAAACTGATTAAATACCAGTTTTTGCGGTACCAGCTGTTGTTCTTCAACATCGTCCATCGTCCGTGAGGCGAGAATCAAGTAAGCCACCCGGTGCCAGTCGTAGGCGCTGATAATTTGTTGGTGAGGACCAGTGGTGGCGTCCATAGCCTGTAATTCCGCTGAAGACATAAATCGACCTTGTTGAATGGCTATTGCTGTGGCGAAGGTCTAACTACTTTATATAGTAAGGTGGGAAATTTGTTTTCGTTGTTGCTTGATAATAGTGCATTTAAGCAATATTCTTTCTTTTAAGTGTTTTTTAGGGAAGGGTTATTTCTTGGATAAGTACGATATCCAGATACTTCACGAGCTGCAGCTGGACGGGCGACTTTCTAATCGCGACCTGGCAGAGCGTATCTCTTTGTCACCTGCCCCTTGTTGGCGGCGGGTAAAGCGATTGCAGGACGAGGGGGTAATCGAGAGTTACAGCGCCCGCATCAATCAGAAAAAGGTGGGCCTGCAGGTAATCGCCTTCGCCGAAGTAACCCTGGAAAACCACCACCCGGAAACCATTGAGAAGTTTCTTGAGCGTGTGCATCAGAATAAGGAAATTCTGGAATGCCACTCGGTCACCGGGCAGTGTGATTACCTGCTCAAAATCGTGTCCGGGGATATGGAGGCTTACGAGCAATTTTTGTCGTCGCAGCTGTTGGTATTGCGCGGGGTACGTTCGGTGAGTACTTTGATTTCCATGCGCCAGAACAAGCTCACTGGCGAACTGCCCATTACTGGATAACAAGCCCAATAGACGAGAGCCGACACAGTGCCCACCGCTGCCAGCCAACTGAACAAACTATTGCAACAATTTCGCCAGCGCCGCCCCATGCGCGCCGGCTCTTTGGTGGTGACGCTATTTGGCGACACCATCTCCCAACATGGCAACAGCGTATGGTTGGGCAGTGTGATTCGGGTGTTGGAGCCACTGGGCCTTAATCAGCGCTTGGTGCGAACGGCAGTTTACCGCCTGATGCAGGATGATTGGCTCTTTTCGGAGCAAATAGGCCGCAAAAGCTATTACAGTTTAACGGCCTCTGGACTGCGTCGTTATCAAAAAGCCGCTCAGCGCATCTACGCCGCAGACCACGGCCTGGATGGCGGCGACTGGTTATTTGTGTACTTGAACGAGTTGGCGGAAAAACAGCGGGAGCTGCTGCGCAAAGAGTTGCGCTGGTTGGGGTTTGGCAACTTGTTTCCCGGTGTTATGGCAAAGCCCGGTGTGGAGCGCGTGCCCTTGGACGAAACCCTGGTTGAATTGGGGGTGCAAGAACAGGTTGTTGTGATGCGCTGCCAGCCAGACGACGGCCTGTCCGCAGAACAGCTGTGCCAGCGGGTATTTGACTGTTGGAATTTGGAGCAGCTGCAACAGCAGTACCGGGAGTTTTTGGTTCAATTTGCGCCATTACACAAGCGCTTCAATAAAGGCGATGGCTTGGATCAGGAAGCCAGTTTTCAGTTGCGCACTCTGTTGATCCACGAATATCGGCGGTTGTTGCTTAAGGATGCCGAACTACCCCAGGAATTGCTGCCCGCGGATTGGGAAGCTAAAGAAGTGCACGATATGACAGCTGATTTGTACCGCCAGATTCAGGAAAACGCCATGGCTTTTGCTATCACATCCATGGAAACTGCCAATGGCTGTTTGCCGGATGCAGAGGCGGATTACTTTTCCCGCTTTGGTGGACTGTAAAAGTCATTTTCAGCCTTGCTTGCCAGTTAATCCCGACTACAATACGCCTGTTTATTTGACCCACAGCTCCCCCGGGATACGACCATGTTTGAATCACTGCAAATATTGCCTCAAGACCCCATTCTTGGCCTGATGGGCCAATATCTGAAAGACGACAACCCCAAGAAAGTGGATTTGGGGGTAGGTGTATATAAGACACCTACTGGCGAAACCCCTATTTTGGCGTCGGTAAAAGCCGCTGAAGGACGCTGGATAGATGCCGAGACCACCAAGTCGTATATCGGCGGCCCGGGCCACCCCGTGTACAACAGCGAAATGCGCAAGCTGGCTCTGGGTGAAGGCCACCCGGCATTGCTGGCCAATCGAGTTGCCTCTATTCAGGCGCCCGGTGGTTGCGGCGCATTGCGCCTCGGTGGTGAGTTGATCAATCGCGCCAAGCCCGGTGCCACTATCTGGATGAGTAACCCTACCTGGGCCAACCACGTACCGTTGTTTGGCGAAGCGGGGCTGAACATCAAGGAATACCCTTACTACGACCGCAGCACTTGCTCGGTTGCCTTTGCCGACATGATCGGCACTTTGGAGCGCGATGCCCAGTCCGGTGATGTGGTGCTTTTGCACGCCTGCTGCCACAACCCCTGTGGCGCTGACCTGAACCTGGAACAGTGGGCGCAAGTCGCCGACCTGTGTGTGGAAAAAGGGCTGATACCCTTCGTCGATATGGCCTACCAGGGCTTTGGTGTGGGCTTGGACGAAGACGCCGCAGGCCTGCGCCTGATGGGTGAGCGAGTCAAGGAAATGTTTTTGTCAGTTTCCTGCTCGAAAAACTTTGGCCTCTACCGTGAGCGTATAGGCCTGTTGTTGGTGATTGCCGAAGACAGTAACAAAGCAGAAGCCGCTGGCAGCCAGCTGATTAATATTGCTCGTGGTATCTGGTCTATGCCCCCAGCACACGGTGCTGCCATTGTGGCCACCATTTTGGAGTCTGCAGAACTGACCGAGCAATGGCAGGGCGAAGTGGCAGAAATGCGCAACCGCATTAACGGCCTGCGAGCCCAAGCCGTGGCCAAGCTTAATGCTGCCTGCAATGGTGCCGACTTTGGCTTTATCGAAAAGGAGTTTGGCATGTTCTCGTTCCTGGGAATTACCCCGGAGCAAGTGGCGCGCCTGAAAGACGAATTCAGCATCTACATGGTGGGCTCCAGCCGCATTAACGTGGCCGGACTGAATGATGCCAATATGGATTACTTTGCGGAGTCTGTGGCGAAGGTTTTGTGATCTTCTCTTCGTCATTCCGGCCTTCGCGGGAGTGACGTTGAGAGAGTTGAGTAGGCTGGCTAAATGAAAAAAACCGCGCTGACTTGGCGCGGTTTTTTTTGTCTTTCAGAATTGGCTAAGGTCAGGTTTGCAACCACTTCGCCATTTGCAATCGGCTCCAGCCGGTCACATCCAGCCAATGGTTATCTCTGCCCTTGGCCATCACTTTGCCGTTATCCAGGCGATGGGGAATTTTGTACTGCTCGAGAATGGCGGTCAGCTCGAAAATGCACATGGCTGTCTCTCCCGTTTCTCCAAAAATAATTGGTGTTGGTACTGCAAACGCTATACTCGCTATTTTGCGCGCTTTCTTTGCATTTCTTTACTGAATTTCGTAAGGAGTCCCATACCCTGTGGGTATGGGGTGCTGAGGGCGTTTTTTACGAGTTTTCCCGGGCGATGGCTCGATAAGCGATATCGGTGCGGTATTCCACGCCGTTCCAGGAGATTTGCTCAACCAGCTGATAGGCTTTGGTCTGGGCTTCAGAGACGCTGTCGCCAAGGGCGGTGGCGCAGAGCACCCGACCGCCGCTGGTGACCACGTTATCGCCGTCGATTTTGGTGCCAGCGTGGAAGACTTTGGCGCCGTTATCAACTTGAGCGGTAAGGCCGGAGATTACTTCGCCTTTGGCGTAACTGCCGGGGTAGCCACCGGCAGCCAGTACCACGCCCACGGCGGCGCGGCTGTCCCACTGGGTGGTTTTACTGTTCAGCTGGCCGTCGATAGCGGCCTGGCACAGTTCCACCAGGTCGGACTGCAGGCGCATCATAATGGGCTGGGTTTCCGGATCGCCAAAGCGGCAGTTGTACTCGATCACTTTGGGCTGGCCCTGGGGGTTAATCATCAGGCCCGCGTACAGAAAGCCGGTGTAACTGTTGCCTTCTGCCGCCATGCCGCGCACGGTGGGCAGGATCACCTGCTCCATAATGCGCTGGTCGATTTCCGGGGTCACTACGGGAGCTGGTGAGTAGGCACCCATGCCACCGGTGTTGGGGCCTTTGTCGCCGTTGTAAGCGCGTTTGTGGTCCTGGCTGGTGGCCATGGGCAGTATGTTCTCGCCGTCTACCATCACGATAAAACTGGCTTCTTCCCCTTCCAGAAATTCTTCGATCACCACTCGGCAACCGGCATCGCCAAAGGCGTTGCCCGATAACATGTCCCGTACCGCTGCTTCCGCTTGCTCCAGAGTTTCGGCGACAATCACGCCTTTACCCGCAGCCAGGCCGTCGGCTTTTACCACAATCGGCGCGCCCATTTTGTGCAGGTAGGCAATGGCGTCATCCACATCGGTAAAGTTGCCGTAACCGGCGGTGGGAATGTTGTGGCGAGCGAGAAAGTCTTTGGTGAACGCCTTGGAGCCTTCCAGTTGGGCCGCGCCCTGTGACGGGCCAAAGCAGCGCAGGCCTTTTGCGGCAAAGAAGTCGACAACCCCATCCACCAGAGGCGCCTCCGGGCCAACAATGGTCAGACCGCAGTTATTGCTTTCGGCAAATTCTGCCAGTGCCGCAAAATCCGCCACATCGATGGCGACGTTCTCCAGTTTTGCTTCCAGTGCGGTACCGGCGTTACCGGGTGCTACAAAAACGGTTTCTACGTTTGCTGATTGTGCGGCTTTCCACGCCAAAGCGTGTTCACGGCCGCCGCTGCCGATTACGAGTACGTTCATGGGAATACTGGAAAAGTTGCTGGGTTAAAAAGTGCGCGAATTGTACCTGTTTGCAGGTATCAGCTCTAGCGTGATTCTTGTCAATTGCATTAAATATTTCGAATATAATGGAAATATTTAATGCAATCAGTTAAGGTTGCGTTCATGAAGCATCAAGATGCCACCAAATGCTTGGCTGAGTTAGGCCACGATACTCGTCTTAGTATTTATCGCTTGCTGATTAAGGCGGGTAGCGATGGTATGGCGGTGAGTGAATTGTTAGCTAGGCTGAAGATTCCTGGTTCTACCTTGTCGCATCATTTGCATCGTTTAATGCAAGTAAACTTGGTGCATCAACAGCGTGAAGGGCGAGTTTTGCGCTGTACTGCCAACTATGTGGTCGTACAGGAGGTTATCGCTTATTTGATGGCGGAGTGCTGTGTGGGGCCTGATAGTTAAAATTTTTTGAGTTTATATTTCGAATTTTTTAGAAATAAAGAGTTCGGAAATAAAGAGTTCGGAAATAAAGAGTTCGGAAATAAAGAGTTTTGAAGTGAAGGGCTCGGAAATATTTTGTGAGTGATAAATAGAGGAGGTGCCAAATGGCCCTTAATTTGAGTGTAAAGTCAGTTGTTGATCGGTTGCTAAAAAACCAAGCAGAGGACTACCGCGCGCCGCGATTTTTAATCATTTACGGCTCTCTGCGAGAAGCTTCCCACAGCCGCAAGTTGGCCCTTGAAGCTCGCCAAGTGCTTGAGGGCTTTGGCGCTGAGGTGAAAATATTCGACCCTGAGGGGCTGCCAATTTTTGATGGCCAGAATGCTGGCGACCCCAAAGTAAAAGCATTGCGCGAATTGGCGTTGTGGGCGGATGGACATGTGTGGATCAGCCCGGAAATTCACGGTAATTTTTCTGGCGTATTTAAAAATCAAATTGACTGGATACCGCTTAGCGAAGGAGCAGTGCGCCCCACTCAGGGGAAAACCCTGGCATTAATGCAGATTACCGGGGGTTCACAGTCGTTTAACGCAGTTAATAATATGCGCATTTTGGGGCGTTGGATGCGAATGTTTACGATCCCCAATCAGTCGTCTATTGCTAAAGCGTGGCAGGAATTTGATAGCGACGGTCGTTTAAAGCCGTCGCCGTTTCGAGATCGGGTGATGGATGTGTTGGAGGAGCTATTTCGAGTCACGCTTCTGATGCGTGGTCAGAAAGATTACCTGACGGAACGCTACAGCGAGCGAACAGAAACACAGAGCCAGATTAATCAGTTGTTGGATGAAGCGGGTGATATTGATTTGGTGCCGCCGTCGAAAACCAAATGCAGTACCTCCAGTGTTACCTGTTGTTGACGATTCCGTAGCCCGGGTTTCGCTGCGCTGCACCCGGGCTACTCCTTGGCGCGAATTTTAGTGTCTGAAATGTCTCATGCCAGTAAACACCATCGCCATGCCGTGCTCGTCTGCGGCGGCAATGACTTCTTCATCGCGCATGGAGCCGCCGGGTTGAATCACAGCACTGATGCCAACTTTGGCGGCGTTGTCGATGCCGTCGCGGAACGGGAAGAAAGCGTCAGAGGCCATTACCGCCCCTTTTACTTCCAGGCCCGCGTGTTCGGCTTTGATGGCGGCGATGCGGGCGGAGTTAACCCGACTCATTTGGCCAGCGCCAACGCCGATGGTCTGGCCGTCTTTGCCGTAGATAATGGCGTTGGATTTCACCATCTTCGCCACTTTCCAGGCGAACAACAGGTCGTCCATTTGTTCGTCGCTGGGGGCGACTTTGGTCACCACCTTGAGGTCTTCTTTGTTGACCATACCATTGTCTTTTTCCTGAATCAGTAGGCCGCCGTTCACGCGTTTGTAATCGTAGGCAACAGGACGCTCACCTTGCCACTCGCCACAGGCCAGCAGGCGTACATTTTTCTTGGCGGAGACCACTTCTACCGCTGCGTCAGACACCGCTGGCGCGATAATCACTTCCACAAATTGCTTTTCCACAATGGCTGCTGCGGTATCCGCATCCAGTTCGCGGTTAAAGGCGATAATGCCGCCAAAGGCGGATTCCGGGTCGGTGGCAAAGGCCAATTCGTAGGCGGTTTTAATGTCGCTCGATACCGCCACGCCACAGGGATTGGCGTGCTTGACGATCACGCAGGCGGGCTCGTCGAACAGTTTGACGGTTTCCAGAGCCGCATCGGTATCGGCGACGTTATTGAACGACAGCTCTTTGCCTTGTAATTGAGTGGCAGTGGATACGGATGCTTCAGCAGGCTCGGCTTCTTTAAAGAAAGCGGCTTTTTGGTGCGGGTTCTCGCCGTAGCGCATGTCCTGTGCTTTCAGGTATTGCACGTTGTAGGTGTCGGGGAAGTCGCGTTTCTCGTTATTGGTGTTGCGAGCACCAAAGTGGTTGGCAATCATGCCGTCGTACATGGCGGTGTGCTCAAAGGCTTTAACCATCAGGCCGTAACGGGTTTCGTAGCCCAGTGCGCCGTTGTTGGCTTGCATTTCAGCCAGTACCGCATCGTAATCGCTGGCGTTAACCACAATCGCCACGTCTTTGTGGTTCTTGGCAGCGGAGCGCACCATGGTGGGGCCGCCGATATCGATGTTTTCGATAGCGGTAGGCAGGTCGCAATTGGGGTCAGCTACGGTCGCTTTAAACGGATACAGGTTAACCACTACCATGTCGATTTGCTGAATGCCGTGCTCGGCCATCACTGCGTCGTCTTTGCCGCGACGGCCGAGAATGCCGCCGTGTACTTTGGGGTGCAGTGTTTTCACGCGGCCGTCCATCATTTCCGGGAAGCCGGTGTAGTCGGATACTTCCACCGCGGGCACACCGTTTTCGGTGAGCAGACGGAAAGTGCCGCCAGTGGAAAGAATTTCAACGCCCTGGGCAGTCAGAGCCTGGGCAAATTCAACAATACCGGTTTTGTCGGAAACGCTGATCAGTGCGCGTTTCACGGGTGTGAGAACAGTGTTCAGTTGTTCGGTCATCGAAGGGGTATCCAGTTTGTGCAGGGGTAAAAAGTGGGCCGATAACGGCGGTTATAAAAGGTCGTACTGCTTGAGCTTTTTGCGCAATGTGCCTCGGTTCAAACCAAGGATTTGTGCGGCTTTGCTCTGGTTGTTGCGTGTGTAGGCCATCACGGTCTCTAGTAGCGGCTGCTCCACTTCACTGATCACCAGGTCGTACAGGCCAGTGGTCATTTGCCCGTCCAGGCATTCAAAAAAGTGTTTCAGGGCATATTCCGTGCAGTAGCGCAGAGACTCATGCTCGTGAGGCTGATTATCGTCGATGGCCGCTTCGCTGTCGGCCTGGATGGTGAATGTGTCGGGTGTCATGCAACCTGTTCCTGAATCGCGGTTCCAGAAAAAAACTGTTCCAAAAAATCCAATTGTTGTTGAGTTTCAGTGAGGCTGTTAAACGCAGCTCGCTGTTGTTTTTGCTGATCCGGTGCCAGGTTCAGTGTTGCCAGGTACCAGCCCAGATGTTTGCGCGCAATACGCGGCCCCATAGTGTCGCCATAGTGGCGATGCAGGCCATCGATGTGGCGCAACAATATGTTTTTCACCTCTGCCAAAGAGGGTTCTGCCAATTCCTGGCCAGTGGTCAGGTAGTGGTTTATTTCGCGAAATATCCAGGGTCGTCCCTGGGCGCTGCGGCCGATCATTACCGCTGCAGCCTGAGTTTTTTCCAGTACATGCCGGGCCTTGCTCGGCGAGTCTATGTCGCCGTTTGCCACCACGGGTATTCCCACTGCGCTGACAATTTCGGCGATGGTGTCGTACTCTGCCTGCCCCATAAAACGGCAGGCGCGGGTGCGGCCGTGTACCGACAGTGCGGCGATGCCACTCCGTTCCGCCAACCGGGCGATATCCACCCCGTTGCGCTGCTCTGGGGTGGTGCCGGTGCGAATTTTCAGGGTGACTGGCACGTCTACCGCGGCGACCACGGTTTGCAGAATATCCGCTACCAGAGGCTCGTCCTGGAGCAGTGCCGAGCCCGCGGCTCGTTTGCACACCTTTTTGGCAGGGCAACCCATATTGATATCAATAATCTGGGCGCCCAGGGCCACATTGGCGCGAGCGGCTTCGGCCATCATGGCTGGGTCTGCACCGGCAATTTGTACGGCACGGGGCTCTGGTTCGCTGCGGTGAATCAAGCGCTGTTGTGACTTGCGGCTGCTCCACAGACGCACGTCCGAGGTCACCATTTCCGCCACTACCAGGCCAGCACCCAGGTCACGACATAAGTGCCGAAATGGCAAGTCGGTGACCCCCGCCATTGGCGCGAGTACAGTGGGTTGCTGAATGTGGTATGGGCCAATTTGGAACACGATTTATTCGCCAGTGGCAGTTGCTGCAAGTACGCCCTTTCGCGAAGGGCGGTAATGATACTCGCAATGGATAACCGGAATAAAGTGAAATTGGTTAATTATTGTTCATTATTTCTGACCACCAGCATTTCGTAGTTGGTGGCGTCTGGTCCGGGGTCTGCCAGTTCAATGCGCACCCGCACAGGGCGCTTGGGAGGGAGTTGGTTTTTGCCACTCATTTCCCCTTGCAGGTACTCGCTGGGGTGGAAGCTGCGTTGGGCGATAGTTTCACCGCTGAGGTTGCTAAAGCTGAGCAATAGCCGGGGCATGGGTTGTGCAAAATCGGCTTGGTTCTCGATCACTGCTTCCACCAGCAGGGCATTGGCAGAGCTGGGGTGATTGCTGACCATCAGGTAGCTGGGTTTTATTTTTGCCAGGTCCACCTGAGGAGGAATCTGGCAGCCAGTAATTGCGCATAGCTTGTCTATCCAGGGTCGATACTGTAGCCATTGTTGCCCCAGCTCCGCAGCGTGAAAGTGCAGATATTGCAGTGGCAATAACGTGATGAGCAGGACACAGGCAATAGCCCACAGCGGATTGCGTTTGGGTTTGGCAGGGCGTGTGCCAAAGGGGAAGTCATCCGCGGGGTCTGGCGCTTCAAAAAGAGTTTCTTCAGCTGCTTCTGGTTCCGTCGGTTCACCGTCTGCGAGCTCTTCATCGTCTTCTGAATCGCAACTCAGTTCTATGATGGAGCCATCACTGTCGCAGCCCATAGCAATGACGGATTCGGCTTCCTCAGCGGGCAGGTCTTCCGATGGCTCGTGGGTCAACCGTGGGTGTTGCACGGCTGGAGGCAATGTCAGAGGTGCTTTGGGTGTGTCGGGCTCTAACTGTTGTTCGGGTTCGGTGTAACTGGGTGGCTGTTGTTCGATTTGCTCTACAAGGCTGGCATCCATTTGGTCATGGATCAGCACTTCGTCGTCAAGATCTGGGGTGCTTACTGGTTGCTCTGCCAGTGGTAATTCGAAATGACTGCGAGCATCAAAAATACTCAGGCAGGCGCCGCAACGCACTTTGCCGCCGGCGAGCTGTAACTGCTCATCACTCACCTGAAAGGCGATGGTGCAGGCGGGGCAGCGAGTGATGTAGTCCATGGCGGTGGTGCTTGTTATTGTATTTTGGCTTTTATTCTAGCGTTTTGTCGCACTCAGGCGCACCCACTCATCCTGGCTTTGTTCCGGGCCAAAGTCGAACTGGTTCTCATAGGCGGCTTTTACCGAGCCTGTTTGTGGTGCGATTAGCCCTGCCATACACAGTTGGCCGCCGCTGCGGGTGAGCGTTGAAAGGGTTTCTGCCAGTTCAATCAATGGGGCGGCAAGGATGTTGGCCGCGGTAATATCCGCTTGCAGTGCCGGTGCCTCGTCCGGTAAATAGGTGGATAGGCGTTTTGGATCGATATTGTTGCGTTTGCCGTTCTCTACTGTGGCAATCAGTGCCTGTGGGTCATTGTCGATGGCGACGACTTTTTCTGCGCCCAGCAACAACGCGGCGATACCGAGAATGCCGGAACCACAGCCGTAATCCACCACCGTTTTGCCCGTCAGGTCGAGGCTGTCCAACCATTTCAGGCAGAGGAACGTGGTGGGGTGTGTGCCAGTACCAAAAGCCAGGCCGGGGTCGAGCATCAAGTTGACCGCATTCGCTTGAGGTGGCTCTGTCCAGCTGGGACAAACCCATAGCCGTTCGCCGCATTGGATGGGGTGGTAATTGGCCATCCACTCCCGCTCCCAGTCTTTGTCTTCCAGGATTTCCCAGCGATGGGGCGGCAGGTCGCCGTAATGAGCGGTGGCCTGTACGGTGGCCAAAGTGGTGTCGGTGTCAGCAGTGAACAACCCTACCAGGCGAATGTTGTTCCACAGTGGGGTTTCCCCGACGCCGGGCTCCAGAATGGGCTCGTCTTCAAGGTCTTGAAAGGTGACGGAGACAGCTCCCGCTGCCAGCATGGCGTCTTCCAGTGCCTCAACGGTCGCACGTGTGGTATCCAGTTTGCATTGTAGCCAGCTCATGGTGTTCCTGTGAGTCGCGGCGCTGTTCGCGGGAACTGCGCTGGTGGGTTTTGGGTCGAAAGCCAATTGGTTTTCGTTGGAATAGTGACATTATGAAAGATAAGCCGCTGGCGCGCATCCGCCAACTTTCGGTTGTGGTTATTTTACTGTTGTTGGCCAGTTGCGCTGTGCGTCAGCCGGGTGTGGTAACCGATGGTCGCGTCGCTATTTCAGAGTTTGCAAATGGCTCGCTCAAACAGTGGCAACGCCAGTCTTTTAAAGGGCAGTCTCGCTACCAAATTGTTCAGCAAGAAGGGCGGGCGGTACTGCAGGCGGATACGTCGGCAACGGCTTCGGCGCTTTACCGGGAGCTGGATATTGATTTGACGCGCACCCCCTACCTGAATTGGTCCTGGCGGGTGGACAATGTGCACGATATTGAAAACCCCTTGGAAAAAGCCGGTGACGATTACCCGGCGCGACTTTACGTGGTGGTCAAGTTGAGTCCGTTTCCCTGGGATACGCTGGCGTTGAATTACGTGTGGTGCAATCGCAAAACCGAGTTAACTTCGTGGAAAAGCCCGTTTACCAAAAATGCGGTGATGGTGCCGCTGCATTGTGGGGAACAGGGGTTGGGGCAGTGGCACAGCCAGCGGGTCAATGTGGCTGAGGATTTTGAGCGCTATTTTGGGCGCTCTTTTGATACCGCCCACGGAGTGGCGATTATGTCGGATTCCGACAACGCCGGTGGCGCAGCGCGAGCCTACTACGGGGAAATTTTTTTCTCGCAACAATAAAAAACCGGCTTGTGAAAAGCCGGTTTTTGTTTTTGAAAAAGTGGGCGAGTTACGAAAGCCCCAGCTTTTTCTCCAGATAGTGGATGTTCACACAGCCTTTGATGAACTCACCGTCATTGACCAAATCTTTCTGCAGGTCGATGTTGGTTTTGATGCCTTCAATGATCAGCTCATCCAGAGCGTTGTTCATACGCTTGAGGGCATTTTCACGATCCTTGCCGTAGGTAATGACTTTGGCAATCATGGAGTCGTAATGAGGCGGTACGCTGTAACCACTGTACAGGTGTGAATCCACCCGAATACCAAAGCCACCCGGTGCGTGGAAGTTGGTGATTTTCCCTGGGCTGGGCATAAAGGTTTTGGCGTCTTCGGCGTTGATGCGACACTCAAACGCGTGGCCTCGGAAGATCACTTCATCCTGGGTGAAGCTCAGCTTTTCCCCGCTGGCAATGCGCAATTGTTCCTTAATGATGTCTACGCCGGTAATCATTTCTGATACCGGGTGTTCCACCTGAACACGGGTGTTCATTTCGATAAAGTAAAAGCGCTCGTTTTCGTAAAGGAATTCGAAGGTGCCAGCGCCTTTGTAGCCAATGTCGATGCAAGCCTGGGTGCAAGCATCAAACACTTCCTGGCGCACTTCATCGGGAATTCCTGGTGCCGGCGCTTCTTCCAAGACTTTTTGGTGACGGCGTTGCAGGGAGCAGTCGCGGTCACCCAAGTGGATGGCGCCGCCCTGGCCGTCCGCCAGAACCTGCACTTCCACGTGCCGTGGCGTGGTCAGAAACTTCTCCATATATACGGTATCGTCACCAAACGCGGTACGCGCTTCTGACTTGGTCACCTGGATGGCGTTAATCAGGTGAGCTTCCGTGTGTACGGTGCGCATACCGCGGCCACCACCACCGGCGGCGGCTTTAATAATCACGGGGTAGCCAATATCGCGGGCAATTTCCAGATTGCGCTCATTGTCCTCACTCAGTGGGCCATCGGAGCCGGGCACCGTAGGCACACCCGCTTTTTTCATGGCGTCAATGGCGGCCACCTTATCGCCCATGATGCGTATTACCTCCGCACTGGGGCCAATAAAGGTAAAGCCACTGTTTTCCACTTGCTCGGCAAAGTCGGCGTTTTCTGCCAAAAAGCCATAGCCAGGGTGAACCGCAACGGCGTCAGTGACTTCCATGGCGCTGATAATGCGCGGCACATTGAGGTAGCTTTCGGTGGATGGGTTAGGGCCGATACAAACAGATTCGTCCGCAAGGCGCACGTGCTTGAGTTCGGCATCTGCTTTGGAGTGAACCGCAACAGTTTTAATGCCCAGCTCTTTACAAGCGCGCAAAATTCTCAGGGCAATTTCGCCACGATTGGCGATCAGCACTTTTTCCAGCATGGTGTGACTCCCGTGCTATCAGACGATGGTGATCATCGGCTGGTCAAATTCCACCGGCTCGCCGTCGTCTACCAAAATGGCGCCAACGGTGCCGGACTTGTCGGCTTCGATCTGGTTCATCATCTTCATGGCTTCAACGATGCAGAGAACATCGCCAGCCTTCACGCTTTGGCCAACTTCGCAGAAGCTGGGCGCCCCAGGTGCCGGAGAGCGGTAGAAGGTGCCCACCATAGGGGAGGCGATAACGTGACCCTCTGGCTGGGCCGCCGCTGGCTCTGCCGGAGCAGCGCTGGGTGCGGGGGCAGCGGCAGGCGCTGGTGCGACTGGAGCCGGTGCAGCGGCAACCACTGGCGCAGCGGCAACTACCTGGCCACCGCGGCTGATGCGAACAGATTCTTCACCCTCGACAATTTCCAGCTCGCCAATATCGGATTCTTCAAGCAGCTCAATGAGTTTTTTAATTTTGCGAATATCCATGATAGATCCCAGGTCTTGTTAAACGGTTAACTTGTTATGGTGTGTTGTTGCTTAGTTTTTGCAATGCGGCCTGCAGCGCCAGCTCATAACCCTGAGCGCCGAGGCCACAGATAACGCCATCGGCGATATCTGAAAAATAGGAGTGTTGGCGAAACGCTTCCCGACTGTGCACGTTGGATAGATGCACTTCAATAAATGGAATACTGACCCCCAACAGCGCATCCCGCAATGCCACACTGGTGTGGGTAAAAGCAGCGGGGTTAAACAAAATATAGTTGACGCCCTCGTGGGCTGCGTCGTGAATGCGCTCAATCAGCTCGTACTCTGCATTGCTTTGCAGGCTGAGCAGGTGGTGGCCGCCGTCGAGGCACAACTCGGTGAGTCGTTGATTGATGCTGGCGAGAGTGTCGGCGCCATAGACTTCCGGCTCGCGACTGCCCAACAAATTCAGGTTTGGGCCGTGAAGTACCAGAATGGTTGCCATAGATAATGCTCGCGTGGGAAGGGGGTTTGCCAACAAGCTGTTGGGGAGTCTGCACCAAAATAAACGCCAAGTCCAATTTTTTGCCACTTTGTTTCTGTTTCGCAGACAATCGCTGCAAGATGCCGGGTATATCTGCGCATATTTCTTTGTTTGTCACTTTGTGCCAAGCCGAATTTGTCACGTTTAAGTCATTTTTGTTGCAGATCATCACTGATGTCGGTTTTTTTGCTGAAGTTGTAGGATTTTGTGCCTAAAATCGGTTATTTGGGTTGTAAAATTTGTAAAAAATCGGCTTTTGGTTGTTTTGTCTTGCTGCCGTTCAATAATTGCCCAGTAAACAGCGGTTTGCCTGTAGGGCTTGATGGGTTTTTCCTGTTATAGTCGGGAAAATTTGCTCAGGATGTAATGGCTATGCGGTTGCTCATATTATTGGGCTGTTTTTTGGTTTCTCCCTTTACTGTGGCAGATCAGGCCGCTATTGCGGTGGATAATGCCTATGTGCGCGGTATGCCGCCGGGACGCACGGTGACAGCGGCATTTTTCGATTTGCACAATAAAGGGGCTCGCGATTGCCGTTTGGTGGGCGCCACTGCGGATATTGCTCGCAGTGGCGAGCTTCATACCCACATCCACAAAGACGGCGTGATGAGAATGCGTCGGGTAAAAGGCGTGGATTTGCCAGCGGGTGAAACAGTGTCGTTCAAACCCGGTGGTCTTCATGTCATGTTGTTTGGGGTGCGCCCGTTAAAAGACGGTGAGCCGGTGTCGGTCACTTTGAATTTTGAGCAGTGTGAGCCATTGACTGTGGGCACTGCGGTGCGCTCTGTCAGGAGGTAAATCCGTTGGCTGGTGTAAAAAGCATGATGGCGAGTTTTAAAGAACGTTTAAATGAGTGGCGCGAAGACTATCTGGTTGAGCGCTCTTTTGTGAAGCATCTGTTGTGGTTTCTTCTTGCTTTGTTTGTGGTGTTGCTGCTGGTCGGTTGGTATTGGAGCCAGGAGCCCGAGCCTTTTGATGTGCGCTCGGGTATTAGCGACTATCCCAAACAGCCAGTGGGGGCCGTTACTGCCACTACTATGATTCGTGTGGTGGACACGCTGTTGGAAAAGCCCGGTGGTTTCCTTTCCAATGATGTAACGCCACCGGGTATCTGGCTCGATAACATTCCCAGCTGGGAATACGGCGTGGTGATTCAACTGCGTGACTTCAGTAAAGCCATGAGGGAAGCGTTCAGTCGGCCTCAATCTCAATCCACAGAAGATGCGGATCTGGCGTTGGCGGAACCACGCTTTAATTACGATCATGCCAAGTGGATGTTTCCTGCCGCCGAAACCGGCTATCGCGAAGGTGCGGACTATGTGGAAAACTACCTGAAACGGCTCCGGGATGAAGACCAATACGATGCCCAGTTTTACGCTCGTGCCGACAACCTCAATTACTGGTTGCGCACGGTGGAGACTCGCCTGGGTAATCTGTCTCAGCGGCTCACTGCCAGTGTCGGGCAAACCCGATTGAATACGGATTTGGCGGGCGATCCCGCTGCCCGCCAATCGACACCTACTGCGGACGAAGTAGAAGATAAAACACCTTGGCTGGAAATAGATAACCGCTTTTACGAAGCTAGGGGTGCTAGCTGGGCGCTGATCCATTTTTTGCGGGCGGTGGAAGTGGACTTTGCCGATGTTCTCGAAAAGAAAAACGCCCGAATCAGCTTGCAGCAAATTATTCGCGAGCTGGAGGGAACCCAGCAAACCCTGTGGAGCCCTATGGTATTGAATGGCGACGGTTTCGGTTTAATGGCAAACCATTCTTTGGTCGTCGCCTCTTATATTAGCCGTGCCAATGCGGCGTTGATTGATTTGCGGGCCCTGCTGGATCAGGGTTAGTTCACACTTAAAGACGGACTGAATCAGGTGCAACTGGAAAGCGATAACGAACTTGGCGAGTTGGCTCTGCAAGTACTGGCCGCTCAGCCGATGGGTGTGATTGTGCTGGACAGCCGCCAGCGGGTGATACTGTGGAACCGCTGGATGGAGCAGTGGAGCAATATCGAAGCAGAGCAAATACATCACCACGGTTTAAATGATTTATTTCCGGCGCTGGCTGGCGGAGAGTTGTGCGCCGCTGTGGAATCGGTGTTCGCCAGCGGCGGTGCTCTATGCTGGACGCAAACGGTTGATCCGGAACGTCTTGATGCCATTGAGCAGGCCATGACCCGTGGTGACCGAGAGCTGCCACTGCACCGGGTGCAAATCAGTTGCCTGAATCAAGATGGCCAACGCCTTTGCTTGTTGCAGATCGACGAAGCCCCTTACGACCCCCTGTTTGTAAAAGCTCGAAAGCCCAGTGCCCTGGAAGGGGAAGCGCCTGCCTATATGGAAACCGACTGGCTCGGGGTGCTGACTCTGGATGGCGATGGTGTTATCCAAGACTCCAACGAAGCTGCCCAGGTGTTGTTTGGCTATCGTGATGAGCAACTGCAAGGCGCCCCAGTACGCATTTTGTTTCCTGCGATTGAAGAGCTGCCGGAATCAGACTTAAAGAGTTTTTTTGAGAAGCAGATGCGTCAAAGCAGTGATGGCCTGTTGGAGGCCGCTACTGCGGATGGTCGTACCATGCAAATGCAGATACAAGTGTTTCGCGCGGTACAGACGCCGGGGCACTATGTGCTCTGTTGTGGCGATCTTTCTAATTTGAGCAGCGCCCAGGAAACCCTATTTCGACAGCGTGAGCTGATCAGCATTATCTACGAACAAGTGGCAGACGGCCTGATTCTGGTAGACGATCAAGGACTGATGGAGCACGTTAACCCAGTGGGTCTGGAACTGTTACACAGTAGTGAAACCAACCTTCTGCATGGCAAAGTGAGTCGCTGGCTGACGTTTGTGGATGACAGTGGCGAACCGTTGGCTTGCCCGGCCAGCGAGGCACTGCGCCGGGGTACTCTGGTGAATCTGCCAGAAGGTGCCCAGTTGAAGGTGGCAGATTACCCGCCAGTGAGTGCTATGGCGTCGGCAATGCCACTGCGCAATCGCAAGAACGACCTGGTGGGTGTGGTGGTGATTTTTCGGGCGGTGAGTGAATCCCGGCGTATGTCCAGCCGCCTGGCGTGGCAATCCATGCACGACCCGTTAACTCAGTTGGCCAACCGACGCCAGCTGGTGGCGGATCTGGCTCAGTTGATTGAACAAACCGAAAACAGCATGGACACCCATACCCTGCTGTACATCGACCTCTACAACTTCTCTGTGATTAACGACACCTGTGGTCACAACGCGGGTGATGAGCTGCTGCGCCAGTTCGCCCGGTTGTTGACTCGGCTGGGGGACAAAGACGACACCGTGGCCCGCCTGGGTAACGATGAATTTGCGTTGTTGTTGAAAAATCGATCTGTGGAAGAGTGTCGGGAAATTGCTGACCAGTTGTTGTGGCAGATTAAAACCTTCAGCTTCCCCTGGGGTGAGCGACGCCTGAAAGTGGGCGCCAGCATCGGCGCCAAAGTGATCGACAGCAGTATTCATTCCGCCATTGATGTGCTGGTTGAGGCGGGCAGCGCCTGCTCCGCCGCGAAAGAGTCTGGCCGCAATCGCATTCACTTTCACTACCTCGCCAAAGATGTGACCCGGCGTCAAAGTGTGGCTGAGTGGATTCCGCGCATTACCGAAGCCTTGGAAGAGGATCGTTTTGTGCTTTATGTGCAGCCCATTGTGCCCACGGGCAAAGTGGAGCCCACCGCACGTCACTACGAAGTGCTGGTGCGCATGGTCGGGCGGGATGGCAAGCTGGTGTCTCCCGGTGAATTTATTCCCGCCGCAGAACATTACGGCATTATTGATGAGCTGGATCGCTGGACATTTGAACGTACCATCAGCTATCTGCAAAGGCAGCTGGCCAGTAATCAGGGCTATCAGCAGCGTTTTTCTGTCAATATTTCTGGCGGCACCATCGGCGATGAAGATTTTCGCGAATACGTACTGCGTCGTTTTCGCGAAACCAAAGTCGATCCGCGCCATATTCAGTTTGAAATTACCGAAACCGCAGCGGTGCGAAATTTCGATCGCGCCATGGAATTTATTCGCGCGCTGAAGGCACAGGGCTGTTACTTTTCACTGGATGATTTTGGCAGTGGTCTGTCGTCGTTTGCTTACCTTAAACAGCTGCCGGTGGACTTCCTGAAAATTGATGGCAGCTTTATCCACAATATGGAGTTTAACGACGTGGATTATTCCATGATCAGCACCATCAACCACCTGGGCCACATAATGGGCATTCGCACCGTGGCCGAGTGTGTGGAAAACGAAAACCAGCTGGCTATGTTGCGAGAAATCGGCCTGGATTATGTGCAGGGGTATGCGGTGGCTCAGCCAAAACCCATGGATCAGCTGTAGGACATGTCTAAAAATGCACGATTTTTAGACGTACTCTGTAACCTTATTTTCTGCCTTAAAAATTTTTAAGAGACAACACCATGAAGCTTGAATCCCTGGCACTTCACCACGGCTACACTGCTGAACAGACCACCAAAGCAGCGGCAGTGCCCATTTACCAGACAACGTCTTATACCTTTGATAACACCCAGCACGGCGCAGACCTGTTTGATCTCAAAGTGCCCGGGAATATTTACACCCGCATTATGAACCCCACCACCGATGTTCTGGAGCAGCGGCTGGCGGCTATGGAGGGTGGTATCGCCGGATTGGCGGTGGCTTCTGGTATGGCAGCCATTACTTACGCCATTCAGTGCCTGTGTGAAGTGGGTTCTAATATTGTCAGCACCAGCCAACTGTACGGTGGCACCTACAATTTGTTCGCCCACACTTTTCCCAATCAGGGTATCGATGTACGTATGGTGTCGTTTGATGATTTGGAGGGTTTTGAAAACGCCATTGACGAAAATACCAAGGCAATTTTTTGTGAATCCATCGGTAACCCGGCGGGCAATATTGTCGATATTCAGGCGCTGGCAGAAATCGCCCACCGCCACGGTGTGCCGGTGATTGTTGATAATACCGTGGCCACGCCTTACCTGTGTCGGCCAATCGAGCTGGGGGCGGATATTGTGATTCACTCGCTCACCAAATACATCGGCGGCCACGGCACCTCCATTGGCGGCATTATTATCGATTCAGGCAAGTTTGACTGGGTGGCCAATAAGGCGCGCTTCCCGGTGTTCAACACCCCCGACCCGTCTTACCACGGTGTGGTGTATACCGAAGCCTTGGGGCCCGCCGCTTTTATCGGCCGCTGCCGGGTAGTGCCGCTGCGTAACACCGGTTCTGCCATCTCACCCATGAATGCCTTCCAGATACTGCAGGGGTTGGAAACTTTGGGTCTGCGTATGGAGCGCCACTGTGAAAATGCGTTGAAGTTGGCGCAATACCTTAAAGAGCACGACAAAGTGTCCTGGGTGAACTATGGCGCCATGGAAGACAGCCCCTACTATGAGAGCTGTCAAAAAATTTCTGGCGGCCGTGCATCCGGCATTCTGAGCTTTGGTATTAAAGGTGGCCTGGAAGCGGGAGCCCAGTTTATCGATGCTTTGCAGATGATCCTACGACTGGTGAATATCGGTGATGCCAAATCTTTGGCCTGTCATCCGGCGTCCACCACTCACCGCCAATTGAATGAAGAGGAATTGGCTTCCGCTGGTGTCAGCGCTGATTTGGTGCGCATATCTGTCGGCATTGAAAATATCGATGATATTATTGCGGACGTAGAGCAGGCGCTGGATGCGGTTGCTGGTTGAGTGTTAATTGGTCAAAGCGACTTTCAATATTATTAATAAACATCAAAAAAATCTGGGGATATATGATGGACAATAAATTAGTACTAATTATTATCGCAATTCTGCTGCCGCCCTTGGCGGTTTTTCTAAAAAACGGCGCAGGCAAAGACCTGATTATTAATATCGTACTCTGTTTTTTGTTTTGGATTCCCGGCCTGGTTCACGCACTTTGGGTGGTAACCAAGTAAAGCGCTAACCCATTTCAAGTTCATTAATTTTTCGGGTCAAGGTATTCCTGCCCCAGCCCAATAGCTTGGCGGCCGCTTCTTTGCGGCCGCCGGTGTGTGTAAGCGCGGCTTCTATCGCGATACGCTCAATGTGCGGTTGGGTGCTGGAGAGGACAGCATCTTTGCCGCTCTGCAGCTGTTGTTCAAACCAATGTTGAAGCGCTGCCTGCCAATCGCTGTTGTTGAGCGTTGGTTTGTTGTGGATATTTTCTTGTTGCAACAATTCTGTTGGCAAGTCTTCCAGGTGGATTTCCCGGCCTGGCGCCATCACGGTTAACCAGCGGCAGCAGTTTTCCAATTGGCGTACGTTGCCGGGCCAGGAATGCTGCTGCAAAAACTGCTGGCTTTCCGGCAGTAGCACCTTGGTTTCCATTTCCAGTTCTCGGGCGGTTTTTTGCAGAAAATGTTCCGCCAGTTTGATGATGTCTTCACGGCGTTCAGCCAGAGTTGGTAGATTTAATCGAATCACATTCAGGCGGTGAAGCAGGTCTTCTCGAAATTGCTTGTTGGCCACTCGTTGTTCCAGATTTTGGTGGGTGGCAGTGATGATGCGTACGTCTACGTTCACCGGGCTATGGCCACCAACCCGGTAAAATTTACCGTCCGCCAATACCCGCAATAAACGGGTTTGAGCGTCGGCGGGCATATCACCGATTTCGTCCAGAAACAGAGTGCCGCCATCCGCTTGTTCAAAGCGGCCTACGCGACGTTGGTTGGCGCCGGTAAAGGCTCCCTTTTCGTGGCCAAACAATTCCGACTCAATCAAATCACTGGGGATGGCGGCCATATTAATAGCAACAAAAGATTGATCGCGCCTGGGACTGTGATGATGCAGTGCTCGGGCTACCAGCTCTTTGCCGGTGCCGGATTCACCATTAATAAGTACCGTGAGGTGGGAGTTGGATAGCCGACCAATAGCGCGAAACAATTCTTGCATGGCGGGTGCTTCGCCAATGATTTCTGAGCCGCTGGTGGTTTGCTCGGGGTTGTTTTGGTTGGCTTGTAGCTCGTTGGCAATTTGTTCGTGATGGTGGTTTATGGCTCGCCGAGTAACTGCCACCAACTCGTTGATGTCAAAGGGCTTGGGTAGGTACTCAAAGGCGCCGCCTTCGTAAGCGGAAACCGCACTGTCCAGGTCGGAGTGAGCGGTGGTGATGATCACCGGCACCTTGGGGTGGTTGTGGTGAATGTTCTCCAACAGTTTCATACCGCTCATGCCCGGCATGTGTACATCGCTGATAATTACGTCGGGGGCTTCTTGCCCTAAAGCGGTCAGCAAGTTCTCTGCGCTGTTGAAACTGCGGCATGGGATCTGGTTGCGAACCAGGGTTTTTTCCATCACCCAGCGAATGGAATTGTCATCGTCTACCACCCATACAGATTCGTTAGTCATAAATTACCTTTGTTGAAATGGCAGAAACAGTGAAAACAGTGTATTGCCCGGCTGGCTTTTGCATTCGATCAAACCGTTGTGGCGGCCGATAATTGTCTGGGCTATGTGCAACCCCAGCCCTGAGCCGCCATCACGCCCACTGATCATCGGGTAAAAAATGCGCTCGACAATATCGTCTGCAATACCCGGGCCATTGTCTTCAATATCCACACGCAAAATGGTGCGATGGGAGGCTTTGCCAATAGTAAAGTGGCGCTGGATACGGGTGCGCATCACGATGGTGCCGCGGCCTTGAGGTCGCAGGGCTTGTACGGCATTGCGAACAATATTTAGCAGGGCCTGAATCAATTGCTGGCCGTCCAGTTCCAACTCCGGGAGGCTGGGGTCGTAGTCTCTTTCAATAGCAATATTGGCTGGCTTCGAGTGCTCGCTGTGGAGCTCTGCGGTGATCAGGGTGGCCACGTGCTCGCAGAGTTCATGAATATTTGTGGGCGATAGCTGTAAGGGGCGAGCTGGCCCCAAAAGCTCGTCTACCAAAAGGCTGAGGCGGTTGGCTTCGGCCACAATCAGGTCGGTGTACTCTTGCTGTTCAATGGGTAGCTCTAACGCCAGCAGCTGAGCAGCACCCTTAATGCCTCCCAGGGGGTTCTTTACCTCGTGAGCCAGGCCCAGCACCAGTTCGCGGCTGGCGCTTTGAATCGAAAGCAGTGCGTCTTCGCGATTGATTTGCAAGATGCGATCAACGGATTGCAGCTCCAGCAGTAATTGTCCTGCAGGCTGGGGTGATGCGGTAATGTCCGCCTTGATATCGCTTTTCCCGGGAATGGTCAGTTTTGCGGCCCGGTAAGTGTAGGGCGCTTGTCCCTGTTGTATTTGCAACAGCTCTTGTTGCAAGTCCGGGTTTGCCAGAAAGTCGGTGAACAGTTTCCCTTGAAGTTGATTTCGGCCAATACCCAACAAGGTTTCGGTGGCGGTGTTGGCCTGAACGATGGATAGGTCCGCATTCAGCAGCAATACCGCGGTATTGAGATGGTCAAGGCTGAGTGAATCCGCTTTCGGCATAGGGTGGCATCGGTGTAAAACCGGTAGTCTAGCGGCTTATTGTTCTTTTTGCACCAAATTGGTGCGTCCGGGGTTCTTACAGCCTTGGTGCTGCCAGAGGACCGCCGTTGAATACTTGGGGGCGTTTGACGTGAATGGTCACCGTGTTGGAACTGGCGACAACTTTGCCTGCATCGTTGATGATTTTTATTTGGATACGATGGCTGCCGCGATCCAGGTCGGTGAGTACGAAGTTGGTATTGCTGTCGGATTCGTCCAGCTTTTTGCCATCAAAAATCAACTGAGCCTTGTGCTTAGGTTGTAAGCCAGGGGTGAGTGCCAGCTTTACGGGGACCCTGAACTGGTCGTGGAGAACAGTAGCGTCGTTGCTTGGGGAGGTAATGGTGACGGACTTGTAGCCACGAAATCGCTTCTTGCGGTCGGGGTTTTCCGAATCGGTTTGCCAACGCTTTTTGTTGTCACGGGATTTTTTTACCGCCTGGGGGTCGGGTTCGGCGGTGTTGACGGTGATGGTTTCGTATTTGATATGGTCGCTGGGCTTCTTGTCCGTAAAAGTCACTTTGCCGTTTTCGTCGACCACCTTGTAAAGCTGCTGGGCGAATGCACTGCTCCAGAGCAGTGTCAGTAGCAGAGAAAAAACATAAACCAGTGGGCGTTTCATGGCTTTTACCTCAATTGCGAGCCTTAATCCTACCGCATATTGGACTGCTTGCACCGGTCGCAATTCCCCAAAATGCAAAAAAGCAACCCAGGTGGGCTGCTTTTTTGGTGCTTACTGTACTTGTTTGGCGGCTGTTGTTAGCAGCTGTAGTACAGGTCAAATTCCACTGGGTGGGTAGTCATGTTAACGCGCTCCACCTCTTCACGCTTGAGGTCGATGTAGGCGTCGATCATGTCGTCAGTAAATACGCCGCCTTGGGTGAGGAAGGCGCGGTCTTGATCCAGCGCTTCCAAGGCCTGTTCCAGGCTGCTGGAAACGGTAGGAATCTCCGCCGCTTCTTCCGGTGGCAGGTCGTACAAGTCTTTATCGGCGGCATCGCCGGGGTGAATCTTGTTGATGATGCCGTCCAGGCCCGCCATCAGGTAGGCGGAGAACATCAGGTACGGGTTGGCGGTGGGGTCGCCGAAACGTACTTCAATGCGCTTGCCTTTGGGGCTGGTCACGTAAGGAATGCGAATAGAAGCGGAGCGGTTGCGGGCAGAGTAGGCCAGCATAACCGGGGCTTCAAAGCCGGGAACCAAACGCTTGTAGGAGTTGGTAGACGCGTTGGCAAAGGCGTTCAGAGCGCGGGCGTGCTTGATAATGCCGCCCACGTAGTACAGGGCCATTTCGCTCATACCTGCGTAGGTGTCGCCGGCAAATTGGTTAACGCCATCTTTGGAGATGGACATGTGTACGTGCATGCCGGAGCCGTTATCGCCCACCAGAGGCTTGGGCATAAAGGTGGCGGTTTTGCCGTAGGCGTGAGCCACGTTGTGAACGCAGTACTTGAGTACCTGAACTTCGTCCGCTTTGTTGGTCAGGGTGTTGGCGCCAACGCCGATTTCACACTGGCCAGCGGTGCCCACTTCGTGGTGGTGAACTTCAATTTCCAGGCCCATTTGCTCCATGGCGGCACACATGGCGGCGCGCAGGTCGTGCAGGGAGTCAACCGGAGGAACGGGGAAGTAGCCGCCCTTCACGCCAGGGCGGTGGCCGGTGTTGCCATCGTCGTAGCTGTGGGAAGAGGCCCAGGCCGCTTCTTCAGAGTTGATTTTGTAGAAAGCGCCGCTCATGTCTGCGCCCCACTTGATGTCGTCGAACACGAAGAACTCGGGCTCCGGGCCAAAGATGGCGGTGTCGCCGATGCCGGTAGACTTCAGGTAAGCTTCGGCGCGAGCGGCTACAGAGCGAGGGTCGCGCTCGTAACCCTGGCCAGTGGTGGGCTCAACGATGTTACAGCGTACGATCACCGTGGGTTCGTCGGTGAATGGGTCCAGCAGAGCGGTGTCGTCTTGTGGCAGCAAGATCATGTCTGACTCGTTAATACCTTTCCAGCCAGCGATGGAGGAGCCATCGAACATCTTGCCGTCTTCGAAAAAATCTTCGTCCACTTCGGAAGTGGGTATGGAGACATGCTGCTCCTTGCCTTTGGTGTCGGTAAAGCGCAGGTCTACCCAGCGGGCGCCGCTTTCGTTGATGAGTTCGAGGGTCTTGGACATGATGGTCTCCGTAAAAATGTTCGGCTCAACAAAATAGATGGTTTGCCATTAGCAATTGATGTGCCAACTCAAAATTACGGCGCTGGCGGCGAGAAGGCGGCATTTTAGCAAAGTGCAGGGGCAAATAGGTGACAGATATTGCACCAAATAAGGGCGTGCGCTCTATTTTGGTGCAGTTCGGCTGCGGGCTACTAGCTTCGGGCTGCGAGCAGATCGAGCGAGGTTTTTGTATATGTTTTGTGAAAACCAATATGCGTATAACCTTGGCAGGCTACTCTTTGTTTCAAGAAAAGCCGACCTACAGGCTGCTCGCAGCGCGTCGCTCGTAGCCCGCAGCTGTATCAACCGCTATAATCTCGCCCCCTGAATTTTGCTCGTACCGGTTGTGTTCATGCACTTTATTGTCAAGCTGTTCCCCGAAATCATTGTCAAGACGCCGCCAGTGCGTAAGCGCATGATTAAGCAATTGACCAATAATTTGGCCAAGCTGCTCAAGCCGCATTCTGAAGAGCTACGTGTGGTGCGCGACTGGGACAAAATCGAAGTGGTTGGCCCACAAGGCAATGAAGTTTTGCAGCAGCGGGTCTGCGAGATTCTTGGGAACACCCCAGGTATTGCCAACTTTTCTCTCGTGCATCGTTACAGCCTGGGTGATATGCAGCAAATGTATGAGCAAACCCTGACTCATTGGCGCGAGCCATTGGCGGGGAAAACATTTTGTGTTCGTGTGAAGCGTAATGGGACACACCCGTTTACCTCCAATGAAGTGGAGCAGTATGTGGGAGGTGGCCTGAATCAGAATACCGAAGCCGCTGGGGTGAAACTGAAGAACCCCGATGTAACAGTTCGCCTGGAAATTAAAGAAGACAACCTCTACGTTATTGAAAATACCCAGCCGGGCCTGGGGGGCTTTCCCATGGGTACCCAGGATTCAGTGATTTCACTGATATCCGGTGGCTTTGATTCCAACGTGGCCAGTTATCTGTGTATGAAGCGTGGTTTGCGTACTCACTTCTTGTTTTTTAACCTGGGTGGCCGTGCCCACGAACTGGGTGTAAAGGAAGTGGCTCACTTTTTGTGGAGCAAATACGGCGCTTCCCACACCGTGAAATTTATTACTGTGCCCTTTGAGGGAGTGGTGGCTGAAATTCTGGAGAAGGTAGATAACTCCCAGATGGGGGTGACTCTCAAGCGTATGATGTTGCGCGCCGCCAGCCAGGTCGCAAGTGCCCTGAATGTGGACGCGGTTGTCACTGGCGAAGCAGTGGCACAGGTTTCCAGTCAGACATTGGTCAATTTGTCGGTGATCGATAAAGTCACCGATACACTGGTGTTGCGGCCACTGATTACCACCGACAAGTCCGACATCATCAAAACCGCCCGGGAGATTGGCACTGAAGAATTTTCTGCCAGTATGCCGGAGTATTGCGGTGTGATTTCGGTCAAACCCACTACACGGGCTCGTATGGAGCGCATCGAGCGGGAAGAGTCCCGCTTTGATTTTTCGATTCTTGACGCGGCGGTGACCGATCGTCGCGAAGAGCTGATCCACGAGGTGATGGAGGCTGTAGATGCCGACATTGATGTGGAGGTGTTGTCGGTACCACTGGCGGAATCGGTGATTCTGGATATTCGCCATCCGGATGAAGAAGAGTTGAGTCCTTTGCAGGTTAATGGCGTTGCGGTGAAAAAGATTCCCTTTTACCAGCTGGCCAAGAAGTTTGCACAACTGGATGGAAATACCCGTTATATGCTCTACTGCGCCAAGGGAATCATGAGCCGCCTGCACGCGGAGATTTTATTTGAGCAAGGTCATGGCAATGTGGCCGTTTATAGACCTAAATAGTTCGGCCAAAGTGACGCGGGATTTTTAACCATCGCCACTGCGTTCTTCGCAATGACAACTATCTAAGTGGAAGCCAACATGCTAGCGCAAATCTTTGCCCCCAAACTACTGATCCTCTACACCTTTATTGGCTGTGGTATTTATGTCCACTACCGCGGCAAGGTGCGTCATAAATTTTTCCGCCAGCTCAGCGATCACTCCACCATTATGGCGCCAGTGAATTGTTTGATGTACTTGTTCTCCAAGGTGCCCAACACACCCTACCTGGACGTAAAGCAATTTCCTGAATTGCAACTGTTGCAGGACAACTGGGAAACCATCCGCGAGGAGGCCAAGCAGCTCTCTGGTGGTGGTCACATTAAGAAAAGTGAAAAGCTGGACGACTTGGGCTTTAACTCGTTCTTCAAAACCGGCTGGACTCGTTTTTACCTGAAGTGGTATCAGGATTACCTGCCCTCTGCCAAAGCGCTGTGCCCACAAACCCTGGAATTATTGCGTCAGTGCCCGTCGGTAAAAGCGGCTATGTTCACCATGCTGCCTCCTGGAGGTACCTTGGTGCGTCACCGCGACCCTTATGCCGGATCTCTGCGTTATCACTTGGGTCTGATAACTCCCAACAGTGATGACTGTTATATCGCTGTAGATGGTGAAAAGTACTCCTGGCGCGACGGCGAGGAGGTGATGTTCGACGAAACCTACATTCACTACGCCGCCAATAACAGCGATACCGACCGCCTGATTCTGTTCTGCGATATCGAGCGCCCTATGAACAACCCCATCGCCAAATGGTTTAACAAAATCTTTGGCCGCTTTGTGGTGACCGCTTCCGCCACCAAAAATACCGACAGCGACAAGGTGGGGGTGCTCAATCGCATTTTCGGCGGTGTGTATCAGATTCGTATTATCGGTAAAAAGCTCAAGGCGTTTAACAAGCCGCTTTACTATTTGGTGAAGTGGGCACTGTTTGGCCTGATTCTCTGGGCGATATTCTTTTAAATCATTATCCCTTCCCGGGTTGCGCGTTGCTCCACCCGGGCTATCGTTACCCGTAGTAATGGTTGTTTGTCATTGCGAGTCGCGCAGCTACGTGGCAATCTTCTGAACCAAGGAGGTTGCCATGGCTACGTTAAAAACTCAGCCCCGCAAGGCCAGTGTAAAAGCATTCCTCGATACGGCTGCCAGCGGTGAGCGCCGCACCGATTGCGACCGCCTCCTTAACCTGCTCAAAGATGTTAGTGGTGAACCACCGGTAATGTGGGGAGCTAGCATTGTCGGCTTTGGCCGCTATCGCTACGACAATACTCAGGGCGGCGGCGAGTGGATGCTCACTGGTTTTTCGCCGCGCAAACAAAATCTCACCGTCTACATTATGAATGGGTTTTCCCGCTACCCGGATTTGATGGCCAAGCTTGGCAAGCACAAAACCGGTAAATCCTGCTTGTACATCAAAAAGCTCAGCGATGTGGATGTTGCTGTATTGCGGGAACTGGTGACGCGTTCGCTGGTGGATATGCGTAAAAAACACTCGTTTTAACTGCGGTTGCCCATGAAACTGATTGACAGCCATTGCCATTTCGATTTTGGCGCGTTTGACGACAATCGCGAACAATGTTGGCACGACTGTCGACAGGCGGGGGTAGAGCAACTGGTCATTCCCGGCGTCAATCCCGCTGAATTGGATGTGCCTTTTGACTGTGCCGAATCTCTGCCCGGGGTTTATGCCGCTGTCGGTTTGCACCCCTGGTGGGTGGCCAGTTGGAGCGAGCAGCAAAACCCGCGGCAGTTGGGCGCAGTACTGGAAGCATACCTTCAGCACCCACGGTGCGTAGCTGTGGGTGAGTGTGGTTTGGATAGCTATCTGGATATTCCCATCGAACAGCAATTGCCCTGGTTTGAAGAGCAGCTGCAACTTGCCTGTGACGCCAACCTGCCAGTGATTATCCATGTGCTCAAAGCCCACAACAGAGTTATTGAGCTGCTGAAAAAGTACCACCTGCCTCGTGGTGGAGTGATCCATGCCTTTACCGGAAGTGCAGAACTGGGTCGCAGCTATTGGAAGCTGGGATTTTATCTGGGCATTGGCGGCACCATTACCTACGAGCGTGCCCGTAAAACCCGTGAAGCGGTGGCGAAGTTGCCACTGGAGTCATTGCTGTTGGAAACTGATGCGCCCGACATGCCACTTTGGGGTCACCAGGGGCAGTCCAACAGCCCGCTCTATTTGCCGGAAATTGCCAGCTGCCTGGCGCAATTGCGTGGGCAATGTGTAGAAGAGATTGCAGCCCAGACAACCCGAAACAGCCAACGGCTATTCGGTATTTGATGTATTTATCTTTCACAGACGCCTGCTATGCCGTTTAGCCCCCAACAATTCAAACAGCAATTCCCACTTTTCTCCCATCCGGAAAATCGCGAGTTGGTGTATCTGGATAACGCCGCTACAACTCAGCGCCCGCAAGTTGTGATCGATGCGGTCGCGGATTTTTATCGCGCCAGCAATGCCAATACTCATCGCTCCAGCCATCGCCTGGCGCGCCGTGCCACGGAAATGGTGGAGGCGGCCCGCGTTGCAGCAGGGCAGTTTCTCAATGCTGTAGAGCCTGCCGAGGTGATATTTACTCGTGGCGCTACTGAAGGACTTAACCTATTGGCCAATAGCCTGACAGAAGGTCTGTGCCCCGGCGATGAAATTGTGCTGACCACGGCAGAACACCACGCCAATTTGGTGCCCTGGCAGATGGCGGCGCAGCGCCACGGCCTTGTGCTGAAATTTGTGCCCCACAGCAACGGCCTGCCGCAGTTGCATCGGGTTGGTGAGGTGTTGTCGGAGCGCACCAGAGTTGTGTCAGTGACTGCGGCCTCCAATGCGTTGGGTTTTAGGGCGGATTTAACGCCGCTGAAGCAGACATTGGCAGATCGCAACATCCATTGGGTAGTCGACGCGGCGCAACTGGCTGCTCATCAGATAATCGATGTGCAGGCTATCGGTTGCGATTTTCTGGTGTGCTCGGCCCACAAATTTTATGGCCCTACTGGAATGGGTTTGCTCTATGGTCGTCAGCAATGCCTGGCAGCGCTCCCCCCTTGGCAGGGCGGTGGGGAGATGATTGAGCAGGTGCAGTTACAGGGCAGCACCTATGGGGTACCGCCACACCGTTTTGAAACCGGTACTTCCTCACTGGCGGCCATTGCCGGGCTGGGTGCTTGTCTGCGGTTTTGGCGGCAGTTGGATCGAGATGCCATGGCGGCCCACGAGCAACAACTTACGGATTACTTGCATCAACAGCTACAGCAATTGCCGGGTATCGAACTGCTGTCCAGTGTCGACAGCAACGTCGGTATTGCTACCTTTGCTCCAGTGTTTGGCAGTGGCTTGCAGGCCATGGATATGGCTCACTGGCTGGACGGTGAGGATATTGCAGTGCGCACCGGTCGTCACTGTGCCATGCCGTTAATGGCGTTGCGTTCTGGCCACGACACCAGCGTACGCGCCTCCATCGCCGCCTATAACTGTCGTGACGATATTGATCGGATGATCGAGGCGCTGGCCCGCTGTCTGGCCAGCCAGCCGAATGGTGCCGTGCAGATGCCAGCTGCAGAGAGTGATCGCCTTGAAGGGCTTTCTATTGACCGGTTGAGGCAACAGCCCGGTTGGCAACAACGCTATCGGCAGTTGCTGAAGTGGGCGGATGCCATTGTCGCCAAGCCCGATATTCGTACTGACAACAACCGGGTAAACGGCTGCGAAGCGTCTACCTGGGTGAGTTGCCGGGTGGTGGAAGGTCGATACCAGTTTTTGATCGACAGTGATGCGCGGGTCGTGAAGGGGCTGGCTGCGTTGCTGTTACTGTTAGTGAACAACAAAACCGCGGCTGAAATCGCTGCTGTGGATATGGATAGGCTGTTTGCAGAACTGGGCCTGGAAAAGCACCTTAGCCTTTCCCGCAGCAATGGTTTTCGGGCGTTGGTGGAGAGGGTGCTGCAATTATCTGGTTCCCTTTTAGGGTAGGCATCGCTGACTCCGCCCGTATGCCATGATGGTGTCCGGCAGCGTTATAAAACCTAGGGTGGTTACTATGGAAAATTGGATTAACCCCATTACCTTGAGCGGAGAGCATGTGGTTCTGGAGCCCATGTGCAGCGATCATGTTTCAGGATTGCAGCAGGCTTGCGCAGACGGTGAGCTATGGAAGCTCTGGTACACCAGTGTTCCCACGCCTGAAACCACAGAAAAGTATGTGAAAAGTGCGCTGGATAATCAGGCGGTTGGAGCCATGTTGCCCTTTGTCGTGCGTCACAAAGCCAGTGGCCAGGTGATTGGCTCTACCCGGTATTGTAACATTGATACGACCCATCGCCGCCTTGAAATTGGCTACACCTGGTATGCGAAATCTTTTCAGCGTACGGCAGTGAATACTGAGTGCAAGCTGTTGTTGTTGGGGCACGCGTTCGACACGTTAGGGGTAATTGCGGTGGAGTTTCGCACCCACTGGCACAATCATGCATCGCGAAACGCCATTGCTCGCCTGGGGGCAAAGCAGGATGGCGTATTGCGCAATCACCAGCGCTCTGCGGATGGCAGTTATCGGGATACTGTGGTTTTTTCGATCATCGACAGCGAATGGCCAACGGTAAGGCAGAGCTTACGGTGTAAGTTAAAATAATGCAGCGGGCCCAGCCATTTGGGTGCCCATTACCGCATGGGTGATCCGGTTCTTGCCGGATTTTTTCGCCCGGTACAGTGCGCTGTCCGCCTGATTACATAACTGCTCAAACGATATCGGGTTGTTCCAATCCATGGTTGAAATGCCGATGCTGACGGTGCATTGCAGTTGCAAATCCTGATGTTGCACTTGGTATTCGGCAATACTGTAACGCAGCTTTTCAGCCAGGTGCATGGCCCCCAGCAAATTGGTATCTGCCATCGCCAGTGCAAACTCTTCACCACCAATTCGGCCGACCAGGTCACAGCCTCGTACTTGATTGCGAATCAGCCTACCCAGTTGCTCGAGTACGCTGTCACCTACCTGATGACCATGGCTGTCGTTGATTTTTTTGAAGTTATCAATGTCGATGTAAGCCAGTGACAATGGCGCGTGATTGCGCTGATTGACTTTCATCACACTGAGCGCACTTTCCATGAACGCTCTTCGTGTCATCAGTTCGGTTAGCGGGTCGTAAGTGGCCAGCTTGCGAGCTTCTGTTTCCAGTTGAGCGATTTTGATAATTAGCCCGGTGGATTGCCATGTGGCCAGTGGGGCAATAATCGCCGGCGCAATAATGGCGATAGCCAGGCCAATTTTATTGAGGCCGCCGGCAAACATCGCCATGATGATCGCGGTAATCAATACGGATACGGCGATACAGGCTACGGTAAAAATGGCCGTTGTGTTGAGGCGGCCTAATTTGATAATGAGATTTTTCATAATTCAGTCGTTCTTTAAGTAGCGCTCTACGGCTTTTGCTGCGGCTGCCATGCCAAAGCTGGCAGTCACCATGGTCACAGACCCAAAGCCACCGCTGCAGTCCAGTTTAACCCCGCCCTGCATTTGAGATTTGCTCTGGCACACCTGGCCATCGGCTGCGGGGTACTTCATCTGCTCCGCAGAAAAAACAGCCTGTACCCGCATGTTCCGTTTTGGGTTTTTGGGGAAGTGATAATGATTTCTTAATCGCTGCCGCACCCGCGATAACAGGGCATCGCCGGTGCTGTGGCGCAAGTCTGCTGTTTCGATGCGAGTGGGGTCGCAGCGGCCACCAGCGGAGCCCACGGTAATGATCTCTTGTTTGTGGCGGCGGCAATGGGCAATTAAGGCCGATTTGGCGTAGGAAGAGTCGATGGCATCGATCACTACCTGAGCATCTTCAGGAATAACCTCGGCCAGATTTTCCGGTTCGGCAAAATCATCGACAACATGCACCGTCGCGTCCGGGTTGATGGCAGCCAGCCGTTGTGCCAATACCGCGGTTTTCGGTTGGCCAATAGTATCGGCGGTGGTGTGAAGCTGGCGGTTGCTGTTGGTAATACACATATCGTCCAGATCCACCAGAGTGATGGTGCCAGCCCCCGTGCGCACCAATGCTTCGGCGGCCCAAGAGCCAACGCCACCGACACCGACAACTACAAAATGGGCGCTGTGTAATGCCCGTAGGCCCTCCATGCCATAGAGGCGCGCAATGCCACCAAAGCGCTGCAGATAGCTGTCGGGTAAGTTGTCTGGTAGGGGGGCTGTCATGGCGCGGATTTTATAGATCGCAGGCGTCAGTTGCCACTTGTGTTGGCGACTTTTAAGATAGGGTATTAATAAAAAACAGCAGGGAGCATGGCATGCATATCGTACTGACGATTCTGGGGGCGATTGTCACCATTCTGATTTTAGTGCGCCGCTTGGACGACGCTGGAATTAGCTTGAATAGCCTCAATCCGTTCTGGTATTTCCGGCGTCGCAAGTGGCAGCAGCAATACAACGCCGATCCCGGGTTTTGCATAGAAAGCCCTATGGAGGCCACCGCCGGCCTGATGTATGTGGCAGCCAAGTGCTCTGGAGATATTTCCAGGGAGCAGAAGTCCTGCATGCTTACTTTGTTTCAGCAGGAATTTCACCTGTCGGAGCGTGAATCTACGGAGTTATTGGCGTCTTGCAGCTTTTTGATTCCCGACGAAGACAAAGTGAAAGATCAGCTCAGCAAATTTCTTGAGCCCAGTGTGGCCAGGTTTTCCGATGAACAGAGGCGGTCAGCCATTGAATTGGTTGAGCAGGTGATTGCTTGTGATGACCCGGTGGCCTCCAAGCAGCAGGAATTTTTTGATGAGGTAAAGCAGGTGCTGCAAGTCCAGACAATAGAGGCTAAAGGCCGGTGGTAAATTGAGCCGCAGTCTTCTGTGCTTTTTCGCTATGGGCGTATTTCAATGGGTGTGCCGTTTTTTACCAATGCCCAGATTTCTTCGATTTCCTTGTTGCTGACGGCGATGCAGCCATCGGTCCAGTCAATGCCTGAATAGTATTTCGCTGCCCAGTCCATACCATTGGGTGTGCCGTGAATAAAAATATCGCCGCCGGGGCTAACGCCTTTGGTCTTGGCTTTTGCCTCGTCGTCCGCGTTGGGGTAACTGATATGAATAGACAGGTGGTAGCGACTTTTGGGGTTGCGGTAGTCCAGTAAATAATTGCCTTCCGGAGTACGTTCGTCTCCTTCTTGCTGCTTGTGCCCTTCAGGGCTATCTCCCAGTGAGATTTCGTACTCTCGATAGCGCTCGCCATTGTGGATCAACCACATTTTGCGCTCGGACTTGTCCACTAAAACAGAGTCCGCCAGTGGTAGTTGTTCAGCAAACAGAGTGGTGGAACAGAGCAGTAACAGAAGTTGGATGGCGCGCATGGCTACAACTGTGCCACAGCTTCTGCCAGCTTGTGAACCGCCTGTTCTATTTGTTGTGCGTTGATGTAGGGAGCTACCCCAAAGCGCAGTGTGTCTCCACGGGAGTCGGTGAGCACGCCGTTGTCCAATAAGTGCTGACGCAACTGTTCCGCGTGGGGGCTTTTCAGGGCAAGAAAGCCCCCGTTGCTTTCTATAGGCTGCTGATGGGCAAGGCGAATCCGATCGCTATTGAAATTAGCGTCCTCAAACAGTTGGCGCATGTACTGCAATTGCCCCAGGTACTGCTGGCGGATCACACTTTTGGTGAGCTGCTGTTGCTGAAAAAACTCCACCACTTTGGCGGCCCGAAACTGAGAAGTTGGGTCGTAAGTGGCGGTGGAAAAGCGCTGTTCACCAACGTCGAATACGGTGGCCCCATTGTTGCGAGGCTTGTCCAAAGTCGAGAATGACGCGTACCAGCCGGTAATCATCGGACGCAGTTCACAGCTTTCGGGGAAGCGCAAAAAGCAGTTGCCCTCTCCCCATTGCAGGTACTTGTAGCCACCGGTCACCAGGTAGCAGTCCTCCAGGTCTTCATCGCGGATTGAGAGAGGCGCGTTGTTGGTGCCGTGGTAATCGTCGATAAGTACAGGGATGCCTTGTTGTCGGCCAATGTCAGCCACCTCCCGGAGCTGGGGATGAATCAGGGCACTCTCAAAAAATACCCGCGACAACATAATTGCAGCAGTGCCTCTATCCGCCACTTCCGCCAGGCGCTCAGCAAAGTTGTGCAGCGGTGCTGTGGGCAGCATGACCACCTCTATGCCTTCTTCACCAAGGCGCTTGAGCTGCCGATACATGGAGTGAAACTCACCGTCGGTGGTGATGATTTTGGCTTTGCGCTTCAGGTTCAGCGACGACAGCCAGCTGACCAGTAGGATATGGGTGTTTTCGGCCAAGCAGTAGAGACCATTTGGGTCGTCGTACCACTGCCGCAGGTAGTTGCGCAGAATATCGGCTTTGGCAAAGGCGGTGTGCCACTTTTCATCCACTGAATGTGCGGCGGATTCAAAGGCTTCGAGCTGCCCCTGGGCGGCCACATCGGGCCAGGCTTGATGGGAATGGCCGGTAAACAGTAGCCGTTCGTCGACTTTGAAGGCTGAGTAGTGAGGGGCAAGCTGCCGCGCAAGGGTGTCGAAGTGATCCATAGATTTCGGTGTGTTTTCTATAACCAGTTCAGTCTAGGTGCGCGGCCCGGAGGAATCAATCTGGTAACGATTCCGTTACAATGGCGCCAGTTTTTTCGACCGAAACGCCTATGACGGACAACAATCTGCAAAGCGCCATCGCCAGTGCGCTGCAACAGAACTTCTACAAGGAATTGCGCCCCAGTCGGGGGGTGTTCCAGGCAGACGTGTATTTGGTGAATGTGGATGACCAGCTGGCGGTGGTTAAGGATTTCAGTCAGCGCCCCTGGTGGAGCCGGGTGTTGGTATGCCGAGGTTTGATTAAACGCGAAGTGAGTGTGCTGGCCAGTTTTGCCGACAGTGATTTTGTGCCTCAGTACTACGGACCCATCGGTCGCGATATGTTCGCCATGGAGTTTTTGGATGGTGAGCACCCCGGCAAGGAGAATCGCGGCCGTTGGCCTCAAGCCTATTCACAGACTCAACAGTTTTTGGCGTTGTTTCACGAGGCTGGTTACGCGCACAACGACTTCCGCCGCGCTAATATTTTGGTTCAGCCTGGCGGTGAAATGCGTTTCTTTGATTTTGCGTCGGCGATACGTAAGCCCCAATCCTTAAAATGGTTGTTGTTCGTCAAAACCTGGTTGGTGAATTATCTGCAACGCACCGACCGTGCGAGCTTGTTGAAAATGAAGCCGGATCTCGCTGGCGAACCCCTGACTGATAATGAAATTCGCAGCTTGCGCAAACCTTGGTTTGTACGTGTACTTCGTTATATTTGGTCCAATGGGATTAATAAGCCGATTCTGAGGCGGTTTAAGTAGAGAGCCCAAGCCTGCCTGTAATTAATTGTTGTCCAAGTTTGATCGCGCAGGCAGTGGGCCTTTGAGTATATAGTCGGGAGTACAGCCAAATGGTACCAGTCCACATATTCTCAACAGTTCAGGTGTGTTCAGATGAGCGGTGAAATTGATATCAGAGTCGCCCTTCGCGCGTTTAATAAAATTACCACGGATGGTGATCGGATCGATGACAAGTACCATTTAAATGGGCTAACTGCGTATACGGATTTTGATGGCTATACAGTTTCTATACAAAATGATTTTGTCAGCCTGACTGTATTCTTTCACAATAAATTTTCATTCAAGTACACCAACAACAAAGAAAAAATAGCCTTTCTTGAAAAGCTGAATGTGCTGGGTAAAAAATCACAGTAAAGGCTGTTGTGACGATGAGGACACCTTGCAGTGCCCTTTGTTATTTCTGTTTCTGTAACGAGTAGTATTCAGCGAGCTGATCTATTTCTGCGTCGCTAAGCTGCGATGCCTGTGCTGTCATTGCTGCTGCCAGGCCACCTTTTCTTTGACCCGCCCGATAGGCTTTCAAAGCGCTGATCAAGTACTCCTTGTTTTGGCCGCCCAGCTTTGGGTACGACGCTACTATGGGGGCGTTACCCTGAGGCCCATGGCAGGCTTTGCACGTGGCTTCTTTGGCTGGCGGTGGCGTTTCTGCCAGCGCTAATGCTGAGGCAAGCGTGGCTGCAGCAATGAATAGTGGTTTGCTCATGGTGGAAAACTCCAATGGGTTGTTGTGGGTTTTATGCTTCGCGATCAAGTTGCCAAACACAACTGGAACCATGGCCAAGTTCCAGCTCGGCAGCCTGCGCAGAGGCGTGTTCCTCAGCTCGTTTAAAAACGATAACGGTGGTAAATACGCCGGCAATCAGCAGCACATGAGCCAGCCAAACCATGTGGAACTGAAGTATCGAGAGTGCGGAGAGTGAAAACACCATGCTCCACATCCAGCCCAGCACATGCATAAAGTAATGTTGTGACGCCATATCCAGGTGTCTTAGCGGATTTCGGCGACTATTCATAATGGCGTCCCAGACGCCCAAGATGACCTTTCTCATCGTTCAGGCTCCTTTTCATTGGTTTCTACAGGTTCAAAAACAATAATGTATATGTTTTGTTGATAAATATAGATGCATTTTTTGAGTTATGTTGATTTTTGACTAAATAAATCATTACAATAATTAGACAAAGGTTGCGGAGGTATTGTTGTGAAACAGGTAACAATGAGTATTGGTGCTGCAGCGCGGATGACAGGGATAAATCCCCATACGCTGAGAATGTGGGAACGTCGTTATCAGTTGGGTCCAGAAAGGCGCAGTGCTGGCGGGCAAAGGGCGTACACCGCAACCGATATTGATCATTTGCGTTTGATTAAAAAGTTAGTTGATCAAGGCATGAGGATCAAAGACATTGCTCAGCTACCTACAAAAACCCTGACCAGCCTGCTACTTGAATCTGGTGAGCAGCCAACCGTTCAGAGCCAACAGGGTGAGCCAGTGTCGGCTTTGGTGGTCGGCACTGCACTTGGCCGTTACTTTAAACGCCATATCAAGCGCTACCCGAGGCTGTCTATTGAATTCTCTGACTATGATGCGGAGGTATGGCTGAATAGTGCACAAGGGTGCGATCAACAACTGTTGGTCTTGCAGCAGCAGTCACTCAACAACAAGCATCTGGATGCCTTGCTAAGAGTCAGTGAGCAGAAAGTGCACATTATTTTGTTCTACCTGTACGCCCGCGAAGACATTGTTGAGCAGCTGAATGCCCAAGGTATCACTCTGATCAAAGGAAATATCGACACTGACAGTGTCGATGAAGCGGTCAACAAAGTGATCAGGCTCGCTTCGAATCTTTCGGCTTTGGATCAAAGTGGTCAAAAGTTTGATATCTCCCTACCCGGGAGCCAGCCGCGACAATTTGATGAAGCCGCACTGGTGGAAGCCGAAGCATTGGCCAACAAGTTGAATTGTGACTGCCCCTCGCACCTGGTTGATTTAATTCGCCGGCTCAATGCGTTCGAGGAATACAGCCAAACCTGTGGTGCTGAAAACTGGAAACAGGCAGCGGTTCATGCCTGTGTTTATTCTTATACGAACCAGGCCAGGTATATTGTCGAAAAAGCACTGCGTGCTGTATTGGACGAGTAGATAAGTCTACTGTCCATAAACGAAGCGCCTTCTTGTGTTATCGACAGGACAAATTAGCAGCCCGAGGTAACCGTAGCGATTTCTGGAGGAGTGGCTTCTACGACGTATGACTCAAAAGATACATAGCAATTGGTGGCAATGATTTGTGCGGCATTTGCACCACTTGCCAATACGTCTGTGGAAGTAACATACAGCTCGCGGGTCAGGCCTCCTGTACTACTGGTGCCTGCAAAAACTGTACTAAAAGTCAGCCCTGATAAATCGCTATCCAGCGCTTCAAGGATTTCAGGAATGTTGTCTGAATCACCAAAAGACACGCCAATAGGATAGCCTTGGTCAAAAAAAATCCCATCCGCTGAAACGAATCCATTTTGCAGGCCGCCATTACTGGCATTTACGAGGGCTAGAGAGTGCTGAAGCGTGGTTGCTGAGCGTAACGTGCCGGCCAGGTTTTCTATGACCGCTGCATTGGCGCTAGAACTCAAATTGATAAAACGTGGCACAGCTACTGCCGCAAGGATACCCAGCAACACAATAACAACGATGAGCTCGGTTAGCGTAAATCCTTCATGCCTTTTTATGGTTTTCATACTGCCTACCGTCCATGTTCATGCAATGTTCAATCATACTAACCGCCTATGCTGAAAAAGCAATTGGTTCTGAACGTATCATGGTTGTGTGAAAACGGTACCTCAGGGTGCTCTAAGTAACCGCACTTCATCGACAAACAAGTCTAACGCTGTCTCTCACTCCCCTGTATAATCCGCGCCTTTTGCATACTCTGCCCCGGAGCACCCATGAGCCACGCCAGTATTGAACAGCTGCGCAATATCGCCATCATCGCCCACGTTGACCACGGCAAAACGACCTTGGTAGATAAGCTGCTGCAGCAGTCCGGCACCCTGGATCGCAAAGATCAGGGCGCCGAGCGCATTATGGACTCCAACGATCAGGAGAAAGAGCGTGGTATCACCATTCTGGCGAAGAACACCGCCATTGAGTGGAACGGCTACCACATCAATATTGTGGACACACCGGGGCACGCCGACTTTGGCGGTGAGGTGGAGCGGGTGCTGTCCATGGTGGATTGTGTGCTGCTGCTGGTGGACGCGGTGGATGGCCCCATGCCGCAAACTCGTTTTGTGACCTCCAAGGCGTTTGAAAAAGGCCTTAACCCCATTGTGGTGATTAACAAGGTAGATCGCCCCGGCGCTCGCCCGGACTGGGTGTTGGACCAGGTATTCGACCTGTTTGACCGCCTGGGTGCCACCGAAGAACAGCTGGACTTCCCGGTAATTTACGCCTCTGCCTTGAATGGCGTTGCTGGCCTGGAAGCGGACGAATTGGCGGAAGATATGACACCGCTGTTCGAGCAGATTGTCGAACAGGTGCAGCCGCCGAAAGTGGATGTGGAAGCCCCCCTGCAGATGCAAATTTCCGCGCTTGACTACAACAGCTATGTGGGCGTGATCGGCATTGGCCGCATTACTCGTGGCACTCTGTCGCCCAACGATCAGGTGATGGTGGTGGGTGCCGATGGCAAGCAGCGCAAAGCCAAGGTGTTGCAGGTGATGGGGCATCTGGGTCTTGAGCGGGTAGAGGTAAAACAAGCCTCTGCCGGTGATATTGTCTGCATTACCGGCATTGATGGCCTCAATATTTCCGATACCTTGTGTGACTTGGCTAACCCCGAGGCGCTGCCGCCCCTGTCGGTGGACGAGCCCACCGTAAGTATGACCTTCCAGGTCAACGATTCGCCGTTTGCGGGCAAAGAGGGCAAGTTTGTCACTTCTCGCAACATCAAAGAGCGTTTGGAGCAAGAGCTGATTCACAATGTGGCGCTGAGAGTAGAGCCCGGCGATAGCCCGGACAAATTCAGGGTTTCTGGCCGCGGTGAGCTACACCTGTCGGTGCTGATTGAAACCATGCGCCGGGAAGGCTTTGAGTTAGGCGTTTCCCGCCCGGAAGTAGTGCAGAAGCAAGTCGGCGACGAAATCCACGAGCCCTTTGAACAAGTGGTGATCGACGTTGAAGACCAGCATCAGGGGTCGGTGATGGAAGAGTTGGGCCTGCGCAAGGCGGAACTCACCAATATGGAGCCGGACGGCAAAGGTCGGGTAAAGCTGGAATTTATTGTGCCTTCCCGTGGCCTGATCGGTTTCCGTGGTTTGTTCCTGACCCTGACGTCCGGCAGCGGCATTATGACCAGCATTTTTGATCACTACGGCCCGGTTAAAGCCGGTGAAGTGGTCAGCCGCCAGAACGGCGTGCTCTGCTCCATGGTGAATGGCAAAACCCTGGCTTACGCGCTGTTTACCCTGCAGGATCGCGGTCGCTTATTTCTGGGCCACGGCGTGGACGTGTACGAAGGCCAGGTGATTGGTATTCACTCCCGCGACAACGACTTGGCGGTGAACCCCACCAAGGGCAAACAGCTGACCAATATTCGCGCTGCGGGTACCGACGAAGCGCTGACACTGACTCCGCCCATTAAGCACACTCTGGAGCAGGCGCTGGAATTTATTGAAGACGATGAGCTGGTGGAAGTCACACCAGAGAGTATTCGGATTCGCAAAAAACTGTTGAAGGAAAACGAGCGCAAGCGCGGGCGGAAATTTTAACTCCGCTTCCGCTCCTGCCATTGCGAGGCCTAATTCGTGGCAATCTGTTGAAATACGCTGTTATGTGAGACAGTAGTGAGAATCGAAGCGCGACAAATCTTCCGCTCAAACGGATTGATTGATGACCTTGTTTTATACGCAAAACCTGAAGATTATCTGCAATTCGCTGGTTTTATTGGTAAGGCTATTAGCTCAAAAAAGCCAGTACTGATGTTATCTGAGTCGAAAATTTCAATTGAAGTTATTTTGGATGAATTAGAAGAGGAGCTTTTTACCTCTCTCCAAAATAGGGCAAATGAATATTTGTCGATGGATGACTGGAATAACCGGGACATCCTAAGAGTTTATGGCAGTAGCCGTTCACTTGCTGGATTGCAAGCATTCCTGGTTGATATTGCTGGGCGAGGAGAAGGTTATAGCTACATGAGTGAATATTCAAAGAGTGATGATTACTCAAAAAGGTCTCCAGAGTGGAGGCTACACGTTGAAAGCACCTAACAATACGCAGTAATCAATCTCTCGTTGATTGCTGAGACAACCAAAGCTTTTCATCTTTAAAGTCCACAATGCTTGGGTTGTGATTGAGAACCCCAACCATTCACCGCATAATATCCCCCCATCACCAGACTCCATAAAAACGAGAACCAGCTATGTCTGAGGGTCGGGAATCCTATCGACAACAAGAGCACCAGCATCAACAGCAGATTCTGAAAGACCTGCGTCGCGAAGAATTACTGCTTAATCTGCCGCTGTGTCTCACCTTTACGGCTTTATTTACCCTGGGCTATGCCGCCTGGTTTTATTTCACCAGCCCCGGTGTTTTTGCCATTGCCCTTACTGCTATTGGTGCCAGCGCAGTGGTGTTGTTGGTGTTATGTCAGTACGTTGGCAAGCGTGCTATCGCCCCTATGCAATGGTTGTTTGCTGTATTGATGTTGGTGACGTGCCAGGCGATTGTTGCATTATGCCCAGTGGGTGAAACCGGTGTTATTGGTGCTTTGGCCATTGTGCCTGCGCTGGTGGTTGTCTGTGGCTACCGGCTGGCTGTCGGCATTTTGGTGCTCAATTTGTTGCTGTTAATTGGGTTGTTTGATGGTTGGCTGCAATGGCAGGTTTCCAGCTACAGCAGCGACATGGAGAATGGCATTGTTGTTGGTTACAGTGCCATGGCTCTGTTTCTGTTGGTGGTGGATTTTTATCGGGAGCGCAGTCAAGCACGCATGGTTGGTGTGAGCGAGCAATTTAGCCGTACCGCTACCCAGGATGAACTCAGCGGTTTGCCTAACCGCCGGGAAATGGAGCGGCTGCTGGGCGGCAGTATCAATCGCTACCACCTCAGTGGGGATGTGTTTTCGATAGTGATTTGCGATATCGATGGCTTTAAGCAATTTAATGACACGTTTGGCCACCAGTTTGGCGATCGTATGGTGCAAGCAGTCAGCGGGGCATTGCAGCGTGGGCTGCGTTCCGACGATGTGGTGGCGCGCTGGGGCAGTGATGAATTTCTGGTGCTGCTCAGTGGCCAGAAAATTGAAGCCGCTCATCAGGTTGCAGAACGCTTGCGGCGCAATGTGTCCGCTCTTCAGCTGGAAGTATCCGGCGAAATTCAGAACGTTACCATGAGCTTTGGCTTGGCCTGCATGAAGGGCCATGAAGGAATTGATGATCTGGTGTCTACCGCCGATCGTGGGCTTTATCAGGCCAAGCAGATGGGACGGGATATGGTAGTCGCGGGTTAGCACACCTGGCGCATTGATCTTTTGCTGTCATGCGGCGTTGTGCCACCGCCTGCGTTGCTCACGTATTTCAATACGCTGCGCTACTCGTCGGCAACACGCCTTGCCTGACAACAAAATCTCAACGCGCCAGACGCACTAACGAGTCAATCTCAGCTATATTCATTACGCTCAGAATGACAGCTAACCACCGCTCTGTCTGCAACTCTTAGTTGCCATTTATTTTCTTGCCATCTCCGCACATTCCTTATGCCGAAAACATCCCACAACATGATCATTTACCATCCCCGTTGCCTGCATATGGGCGTAGCAGATGGTGGTGCCAAAGAAGCGGAAGCCACGCTTTTTCATATCCTTGCTGATGGTGTCGGAAAGGGGGGTTGAAGCGGGTACTTCTGCCAGGCTTTCCCAGCAGTTCTGGATCGGTTTTCCATCTACGAAGCCCCAAATATAGTTGCTGAAACTGCCAAATTCTTTTTGCACGTCGAGGAAGCATTTGGCATTGCTGATGGCGCTTTCGATTTTCAGGCGGTTGCGCACAATGCCCGCATCCTGCATCAGTCGTTCTACGCTGCGACTGTTAAAACGCGCTACCTTGGCAGCGTCAAAATCCGCGAAGGCTTTTCGGTAGTTTTCTCGCTTTTTCAAAATGGTGATCCACGACAGGCCGGCTTGTGCGCTTTCCAGAATCAAAAACTCAAACAGTACCTGGTCGTTGTAGCAGGGCACGCCCCATTCGGTGTCGTGGTAATTTTGGTACAGCTCGCTATCACCACACCATTCACAGCGAGTTCTTGAGTTGTTTTTCATCGGCTTTTTCCATGGTGTCCAGGTAGTGTTTCAGGGATTTTTCTGGGCCGGTTTCAAATGGCTGTTGTTCGTTAGTCAGTTGTTGGATTCGGTCCAGACGAAAAGTTCGGTAGTCGTTACGAAGCTCGCACCAAGCCACTAAGGTCCACACTCTTCCCCAATATATTAACCCCAGTGGTTGCACGGTGCGTTTGGAACGTTTGCCGTCGGCCCGGCAGTATTGAATACGCACGCTGCAACGATTTTTGATGGCACTGCGAATGTCGTCACTGTATGCCACCAAGCCCGGGTCGATATGGCAATCTGGCACCAGTAGCGCCAGTTGCTCATCCCGGTGTCGTAGATTGTCTGGCAGTGCCGCGAGAATCTTTTGCATGGCAGTATCCGCCGCTGATGCCAGTTGCCGATCGCTCCAGGCTTGAACCATGCGAGTGCCCAACAGCAAGGCTTCCACTTCGTCGGTACTGAACATCAGCGGTGGCAAGTCGAAGTGGCGGTTCAGCCGGTAGCCAACACCCGCTTCTCCTTCAATGGGGGTGCCGCAACAAATAAGCGATTGTATATCCCGGTAGATGGTGCGCTCGGATACTTCCAGGGTCTCCGCCAATTGCCGCGCAGTAATCGCTGTACGGCGATTGCGCAGTAGGGTCAGTATCTGAAAGAGGCGGTCAGCGCGGCGCATGCTTAATGCCGCTTTTTATCGCGCCTTCTATAGCACTACGCAATTCCCGTTTGCGTACTTCGCCAATATCGTTCCAGTGTTTGTCCAATAATGCACCTTCGAATGAATAGAGGTAGTAACAGACTGGCAAGCGCATGGATGGGTATTTTTGAGCGATCAAGCGGTGTGCGTTCACCGCTCCGTGAAAACGCAGGTCGTGCTCACTGAAAATGCCCACCTCGTTCAGGCGGGCGGCGATGGTGGGGCCAATATTTTTCAGCTTCGTTAGAGCGCGATCCTGATTTTTCATAGGGTTACTGAGGCGCATATTGGGCAAACACCTCTGCTCCGGTCATCTCTTTGGTGTTATTGGCAAAGCAGTAGTAATCCGGTTTTTCATCAATAAATATCTGTTGATGAAAGCTCAATGTGTCGGGCAACTCGAACAATCCCGCCGGCATAATGTACTGGTTGTTGTGCTTCAGACGATAAAACAGATGAGTGCCACAGCTCTTGCAAAAGCCGCGTTCGGCCCAATCGGACGAACTGTATGTGGTGATATGCTGCTCGCCAGACAGGGCGACATCTTGCTGGCAATTTATTGCCAACAGCGGCCCGCCGCCCCAGCGCCGACACATACTGCAATGGCAGGCTTCCATCTGGGTATCCAGGGTGTTGGCTTCAACTTGTACAGAGCCACACAGGCATTGCCCTTTGGCAGAAATCGTCGTACTCATTGCGGTCTCCTTAATCCGTTTTTAGACGTTGTGTAACAGAATTGCCTGACAGCATAGTGTCAGCAAGCTGTTGTGTCATGGCAACAGGCAGGCTATCCATGTCTACCTGTTGGGCCTGGATGATTGTTACCCTGAGCAGCTGGTGGTTTCGATTTGTGTATGACGAGTTTGCAGGCTGCTCTCTTCTATTAACGCCATAAACTGTTGGCATTGTGGTGCTTGCGCAAATGCCTGGTGGACTTGCTGGTAGGCTTCGGCACTTTCCCAGTAGCCAGTATCAACCCAAAGGCCGCTGTCGTTCTCGCGGCTTACCGAACGATACAAAAAACCTGGTTGCTGCCTCAGAAATTCCTCCGCTTGCTGGCTGGCGTGAATAAATTGCTCGTCGCTGGCTCCGTTGGCCAGTTTAAAAAAGTAGAGGTTCATAACCTGTTTGCTCACAATGCGACTCCTGAGGTGAATGATTGAAGAGTCGGTATTATTGGCCAGCGCTACTGACAGCGTACTGTCAGTAGAGTTAGTCTAGACTTAAAGTAATATCATTGCGGGAACAGGTATGCGCAGCTTTTACCCCAATATCAAACCCTACAAAACCCATCAGCTGGATGTGCGGTCACCTCATCGGATTTACGTTGAGGAGTGTGGCAGCCCGGATGGTATTCCGGTGCTGTTTGTACACGGTGGCCCAGGGGGTGGCTGCAGCAAGCAGGATCGGAGTTTTTTTGATCCGGAAAAATACCGCATTATTTTGTTTGACCAGCGTGGTTGCGGGCGTTCGACCCCTCATGCGTCCCTAGAAGATAACAACAGTCAGGCGTTGGTGGCGGATATGGAAGTGATTCGCCAATCCCTGGGTGTGGAAAAGTGGCTACTGTTTGGCGGTTCATGGGGGTCGACTCTGAGCCTGCTGTATGCGCAGGCTCATCCGCACAGAGTGTCCGGATTGATATTGCGCGGTATCTTCCTGTGTCGGGGCCGGGACATAAACTGGTTTTATCAAACAGGGGCTGACCATGTGTTTCCCGACTACTGGCGGGATTATATGGCGCCAATTCCAGAAGCAGAGCGAGATGATATGGTCGCCGCCTATCACCGTCGCCTGACTGGTGATAATGAGCTCGAGCGCATGAGCGCTGCGAAGGCATGGTCGATTTGGGAAGGGCGCTGTGCTTCTCTGCACCCAAGCCCAAAAATTATTGAGCACGTGGCCAATCCCCATGTGGCACTGGCTATTGCCCGGGTAGAGTGCCACTATTTTTACAACAAGGCCTTCCTGGCAGAGAATCAGTTGCTGGCTAATGCCAATAAACTTAAAGGCATTCCCGGTATTATTGTCCACGGTCGTTACGATATGGTATGCCCGGTGGATCAGGCGTTTGCCCTGCACCGGGTGTGGCCAGAAGCTCGATTGGAAATTATCCGCGATGCCGGCCATGCCTCATCGGAGCCGGGTACCTTAGATGCGTTGGTCAAAGCCACGGATGAGATGGCGAATAAACTGGGTGATTTGGCGTAACGTTATCTATCCCGTCATTTCAGTGGCGTTATTTCTAGGGGATCAATTTGTTAGGTTTAATCCAGCGGGTTACCCGCGCAGATGTGGTGGTGGCAGGGCAAACCGTCGGTGAAATTGGTTGTGGAATATTGTTATTGCTTGGCATCCAAAAAGGCGATAACCAGGCCAATGCCGACAAACTGATTCACAAAGTGCTCAACTACCGCATCTTTTCGGACGACGAAGGCAAAATGAACCGCAGCGTTGTCGATATTGGCGGCGGTGTATTGGTAATTTCTCAATTCACTCTGGCAGCGGATACCCAGAAAGGTTTGCGCCCCAGCTTTTCCTCCGCGGCACCACCGGCAGAAGCAGAACAGCTATACGATTATTTTGTGCAACAGATAAGTGGCCAACATAATCCTGTTGCTACCGGGGAGTTTGGTGGTGATATGCAAGTATCGTTGTGCAACGATGGGCCGGTGACTTTTGTACTTTCTGTGTAAATTTATAAGGATAACCTTTTGAGTATTGGTAAATTTTCCAGGCTATTTCTGGCCTCTATATTTCTGACTCTATCTGCTTGTACTGGTTTTATGGACTACCCATCTGCGGTTTTTACTGTGGCTGATGACAAGTTAGTACTCAATGGAATCATTGACGATACTACCCCTGACGCGTTCCGCAATGCACTGTCAGAAAGCCCAAACGTGACTGCATTAGTTTTGCGTTTTGTGCCCGGTTCGATCGATGATGAAAGCAACTTGGCGGTGGCGCGCGCTGTCAGAAATGCAGGGCTAACCACTGAGGTTCCTTCCGGAGGTATAGTCGTATCAGGAGGCACTGATCTCTTTTTGGCTGGCAAGCAACGTCGTTTAGGGCAAGGGAGCTGTGTTGGTGTACACACCTGGGCAGAAGGGCTGAGTGGAAAAGCTGGTGCTGAATACCCGCGCACTTCTTCTGAGCATCAACCTTACCTGGACTACTATCGGGATATGGCAATTGATACAGAGTTTTACTGGTTTACTCTGGATGCCGCAGGTCCTGAAGAGACTCACTGGATGAGCCGTACAGAAGTCGACCGGTTTGGTATGGATACGCTGGGGACCGGTAGAGAAGCTCCGCTTTCGTCGGTAGATGACTGCGAATCACGTTTTAGTGAGCTTTGGCTAGAGCTGAATAGTGAGGGCTAGCCCAAAAACTTGGTGCTCTGGTACAAGGTGGCTTGAGCTGGGCCACCTTGTACCAAGAATTTAAACGTCACCTAAACCTTAAACCGCTTCTTCAATTTCCTTTCCACCAACACCTTTTTCAACGTGGCGTATTGCGGAATGCCATTTTTGTAGGGCGGGTAGTCTTCCCCTTGAATCAAGGGTTGCAAGTAGGCACGGCCCGCTTCTGTAACGCCAAAACCGTCGCGGGTAATGTAGCTGCGGGGCATCATTTTTTCCACATTGGCCACTTTGTCCAGTGGCGCTTCGCCAATGCTCCAGCTGTATTTTTTGCCTTTGCCGCGTTCGATGGTCACCATCACCGCATTTTGACCGGCTTCGGCCAGCTCTACTGCACGGTGGCCTACAGCGTAGGCCTGCTCTACGTCGGTAGCGGAGGCGATGTGGCGGCCCGCCCGTTGCAGGTAGTCTGCCAGTGCCCAGTGGTATTTGTAGCCCAGTTCTTCCTTGACCATATTGGCGAGGGTGGGGGCGACGCCGCCCAGTTGTTTGTGGCCAAAAGCATCGGTGGTGCCCGCATCCGCCAAGAAAGTGCCGTCTTTGTATTGAACGCCTTCAGAGGCAACAATCACGCAGTAGCCATTTTTCTTTACGTTCTGTTTTACCTTGCGCAAAAACTTCTCTTTGTTAAAGGCAATTTCCGGGAACAGGATAATGTGTGGGGCGTCGTCTTCTTGCTCTTTGGCCAGAGCTCCGGCGGCGGCAATCCAACCCGCATGGCGGCCCATTACCTCGAGAATAAATACTTTGGTGGAAGACTCGCACATGGATGCCACATCCATGCTCGCCTCTTTGGTGGATACGGCAACGTATTTGGCTACGGAGCCAAAGCCTGGGCAGCAATCGGTGAACGGCAAATCGTTGTCTACCGTTTTGGGTACGTGAATGGCCTGAATCGGGTAGCCCATTTTTTCAGAAAGCTGGGAAATCTTTAGGCAGGTATCGGCGGAATCGCCGCCGCCGTTGTAAAAGAAATAGCCGATATTGTGAGCTTTAAACACTTCGATCAAGCGTTCGTATTCGGCGCGGTTTTCTTCCAGGCTTTTCAATTTGTAGCGGCAAGAACCAAAAGCACCAGACGGTGTGTGCTTGAGGGCGCTAATGGTGCTGCGGGTTTCTTTGCTAGCGTCGATCAGTTCTTCCCGTAGCGCGCCAATAATGCCGTTGTTGCCGGCGTACACTTTGCCAATTTTTTTGCTGGCACGAGCCGCTTCAATCACGCCGCAGGCGGATGCGTTAATAACGGCGGTGACACCGCCGGACTGGGCGTAAAAAGCGTTCTTTTTGGCCATGGGGGTTCCCGAAAATGGTGGATTGCAGATGGGCGCAGATGATACCGGAATCGGCTACGAGCATCTAGCTGCGTGCTACGAGCAGATCGAGCGAGGCTGTCATTCTGAGCGCAGCGAAGAATCCCTTTGCATAGTGAAAGTATGAGATTTTTCGCTGCGCTCAAGATGACAGGTGGCACGAACTGCTCGCTGCCCGAAGCCCGTTGCCCGCAGCTAATCCCGAGTGCGATAATCTCGCCATCAAAAAAATGACTTAATCGGACAACAATGCATATTCATATCCTCGGTATCTGCGGCACCTTTATGGGCAGTCTGGCGCAACTAGCGGTGGCCAGCGGTCATCGGGTGAGCGGCTGCGATGCCAATGTCTACCCGCCTATGAGCACTCAATTGGAGCAGGCGGGTATCGATATTATTCAGGGTTACGATCCGGCCCAGCTGGAACCGGCACCAGATCTGGTGGTGATCGGTAACGCTATGTCTCGTGGTAACCCCTGTGTAGAAGCGGTGCTGAATAAAGGCATTCCCTATACTTCTGGTCCACAGTGGTTGGGGGATGTGTTTTTAAAAGATAAATGGGTGCTGGCGATATCCGGTACTCATGGCAAAACCACTACCAGTACCATGCTGGCGTGGATACTCGAGTACGCTGGATACCAGCCTGGTTTTTTGATTGGCGGTGTGCCGCAAAATTTTGGTGTGTCGGCGCGGCTGGGTGAATCGCCATTTTTTGTGGTCGAGGCCGATGAGTACGACAGCGTCTTTTTCGATAAGCGCTCCAAGTTTGTGCACTACCGTCCGCGCACGTTGATTATGAACAACCTGGAATTTGATCACGCGGATATTTTTGCGGATCTGGCGGCTATCCAAACCCAGTTCCACCACCTGGTGAGAACGGTGCCGGGTATCGGCAAAATCATTGCCCCTGCGGAAGATAAAAACCTGATTCAAGTATTGGATAAAGGCTGCTGGTCTGAGTTGGAGAAAACTGGCCACGAGCAAGACTGGCAGGCGCAACTAATGGCTGGTGATGGCAGCCATTTTCAGGTGTTAATGACCGCTGAGCCACAGGGCGAAGTGCGCTGGAATATGACCGGGCAGCACAATGTAGATAACGGTTTGATGGCCATTGCCGCAGCACGCCATGTGGGAGTGGAGCCGGCAGTTGCCTGTGAAGCGCTGTGCGCCTTCGAAGGCATCAAACGGCGTATGGAATTGCTGGCGGAGCACAACGGTGTGTGTGTCTACGACGACTTTGCTCACCACCCCACCGCCATTGCTACCACTCTGCACGGTTTGCGCGAAAAGGTTCGCGACGAAAAAATTATTGCAGTGATTGAGCCCCGCTCAAACACCATGAAAATGGGCCACCACAAAAGCGAACTGGCTCAATCTACGGCGCTGGCTGATCAGGTACTGTGGTTTTGCTCAGAGGGTATGGAGTGGTTGGATGATGTAGCGGCCAGCAGTTCTGTCCCCGCGGTCACCGAAACCGACTTGCAGGCGCTGGTAACGCAAACCGTTGCTGCTGCGAAAGAGGGTGGCCATATTGTTGTAATGAGCAATGGCGGCTTTGGCGGTTTCCATCAAAAACTGATTAGTACACTGAAAGAGGCGTAGCGCATGTCCGATTTCCACAAAACCGTCACCCTGGCCATGACCGGTGCGTCTGGGGCTCAGTACGGCTTACGCTTGTTGGAATGTCTGCTGGATGCGGGTGTGCAGGTTTACTTTTTGATTTCCGATGCCGCCCATATCGTAGTGGAAGCTGAGACCGAGCTGGAACTCCCCAGAGACGAAGACGAGCTGGAAATGTTTCTTTGCAACCACTTCGACACCGAAGCGGGGCAGCTACGCGTGTTTGGCAAGCGCGATTGGTTTTCTCCGGTGGCCTCTGGTTCCGCATCACCCACCGCTACGGTGATCTGCCCCGCCAGCGGTGGCACCATCTCCGCCATTGCCAGCGGTGCCAGCAACAACCTGGTGGAGCGGGCTGCTGACGTGGCCATTAAAGAAAAACGTCAATTGATCCTGGTACCACGTGAAATGCCGTACTCCGCCATTCATCTCGACAATATGCGAGCCTTGGCCCATTTGGGCGTCACCATCATGCCCGCCAGCCCCGGCTTTTATCAGCGCCCGCAGTCAGTGGAGGATATGGTGGATTTTGTGGTGGCGCGGATACTGGATCACTTGGGCGTCGAGCAAGATTTGGTGTCGCGGTGGGGGGAGTGACGGTAGTCTCGTCATTGCGAGGAGTCCGCAGGTCGACGCGGCAACCTAGTGGCTTTAACTCTGCCGGTGTTTTCTAAGTGAATTTTTATTTCAGGTTTCGCCTGCTGGCGAGTGACTTTTCTTTGCCCGTGCAAAGAATAAGTAACCAAAAGAAACACGCCCCCGTTCCGTAGGCCCTTCGGGCTCCCCTCGCTCCGCACAATTGCCACGGGCCGGTCTTACTCGCATCCTTGCTCGATCGACCTAACGCGCACATCCGTGTGCGCGTTTCCCTACCAATTGCGCTGCGCTCGGCAACTCCAAAGGGGAAAGTTCACACGGAATTTACTACGGAGTAAACCTATTTCCCTTCGCACTTGCTGAGTGACGTAGGTGACATAGGGTGAAACGGACAGGACGTCCGTTTCAGTGCAGCGGGTACAGGAAGTACCCTCTGCGCGACCCTGCCATGGCATTGGAGAAACGAGGGTACCCCAGAGGGGCAAGGGCGCTGGGGCGTGCTTTCTTTACTTATCTTTCTTTGCACGAGCAAAGAAAGTCAGTCGCCCAGCAGGGCGAAACCTGCAATCAGAAATTACTCAAAAGCAACAACGGGGTAGGGGGTTATTCCCCCCGCCCCAGTGGCTTAATCAGTAGTATCAATCTCGGCAACAACGTCAACGACCCCATCAAAGCCACAATCATCGCGCCAGCAGTCAATACACCGAAATACACCGAGGGAATAAAGTTCGACAGAGCCAGAATTGAGAAACCAATAATGATGGTAATGGCGGTGTAGTAGAGTGCTTGGCCGATGCTGCCGTGGGAGCGGTGCATGGCGGCAACGTAGTTGCGGTCGATGGCAAATTCCCGGCGATAGCGGGTGATGTAGTGAATGGCGTGGTCCACCCCGATACCCACGGTAATGGCGGCGATGGTGATGTTCATCATATCCAGGGGGATGCCCGCCAGGCCCATACCGCCAAGCACGGCAGTGGCTGCCAGCATATTAGGAATAATGGCAATCACCGAGAATCGCAGAGACCGGAACAACACCAGGAACATGGCCATAATGCCCAGGAACACCGCGCCGAGAGTGACAATCTGAGAATAGAACAAGCTTTGCAGCATGTTGTTATACAGCACCAGTAGGCCCGAAAGGCGGAATTTGTCTGGCGCGATGCCGACTTCATTGACGATGTAATCGCGCACCTGAGCCAGCAGTTCAGAGCGGCGCAGGTCACCTTCGGTCTCTTTGGTGCGCAGGGTGATACGCGCCTGGTTGAGTTCGTCGTCGATGTAGGGGTCGATAATAATGCCAGCCACTTCTGGCGACAGTTGCTGGCGCATAAACGCCAGTTCGAAGTCGTCCAGACGGTGGTTCATCAACTTGTTGGCGGCTTCAAAACCGTTAACCAGGGAGCTGACTTTGCCCACTTCCGGCAGAGATTCCAGGTGGTAGTGAAGCTTTTCCAAGGGCTCCAGGCCGGCATTGGTGAACCAGTAGCTGTTGGTGGCCGCCGTGCCGCTGTCCTCGCCAAACGGGTCATCTTCGGCGAATGGATCTTCGTCGCCAAACGGATCTTCACCGCTTTCGGCAAACTCGTCGTCATCGGCAAATGGATCTTCCTCACCTTCTTCCAGGCCGGTTTCCTGACTTTGTTCCGGCATGTCGATAATAATATCCAGAGGTGTGGTACCGCCGAGGCGGGCGTCAATCACCGACAGGCCCTGATAAATTTCTGTGTCTTCCTTGAAGTAATCGATAAAGCGGTTGTCTACCTGAAGTTGGGTAATACCCCAGCCGCCGGCAACCGCAACCACCAGTGCTGTGGCCCAAATAGCCGCCTGGCGCTTTTCGGTAAAACGGGAAAAGTGCAGGGTGAAGGCCCCAGAGCGATCGTTGCCCTGTTTTTCATTGGCCCGCTTACCGAGCATCATACTGGCGGGGATGACCAGGAAGGCCAGCACCAGTGCCACAGAAATGCCAATGGTCATCATCCAGCCGAAGTCGATGACCGGGCGAATGTCGCTCACCACCAGTGATGCGAAGGCTACTATTGTGGTCAGCACTGTGTACAGACAGGGACGTGCCATGGAGATAACGGTTTGACGAACCAGCTGGTATTGGCTGCTTTCCGGTTGGCTGCTGTGCAGCTCCCGGTAGCGGACAATCAAATGGATGGTTAACGCCAGAGTGATAATCAACAGCAAAGCGATAAAGTTTGATGAAATAACCGTCAGTCGCCAGTCCACCCAGCTGAGGAAACCCAGCATCATCACCACCGCTAACACGCAGGTAATCAGTGGCATAACGACCCAGCGCAGCTGGCGGAATATCACCGCCAGGGTCAGAATGATGAACAGCAAGATGCTGATGCCGAATACCTTCAAGTCGCTGCGGATAAAATCCACCATATCCGCCGTGACCATGCTGGGGCCACCCAGAAACAGCTCGGCGTGTTGCTTGAATGGCTCTATCAGGGCGCGGGCGCTTTCGACCCGCTGGCGATCTTTCTCGGTACGCAAGGTGTGGTAGTCGCGAAATTCTTTACTGATGCGGGCCAGCTCTTCGGTCTCAGCGGGAATCAGGCCAATGCGTTCTTTCTTGAGTTTCAGCTCATCTCTGGCGCGCACCAGCTCAATGTATTTGTGGTCGGTGCCCAAGGTGGCCAATATGGCCGTGGTCTGGCCATCGGGGCTGAGGATCAAGTCCCGGTAAATAGGGCTTTCCAGGAATTCATTTTTGGCCAGCTGACGGTCTACACCTTCGATGCGCAGAGTGCGCGGCTCGTTGCTTAATTGCGATACTGTGATGTTAGGGCTAAACAGCAGTGGCACATCCAGGATAGAGGTAACCGCTTGTACGCCATCCAGAGATTGCAGTTCGGTGCGCAGCTCGTCCAGCACTTTCAGGGAATGATCGGAAAACAGGTCTCCGCTGTGAGGTTTGAATGTCACCAGCAGAAAATCGCCACTGCCGTAGCGCTTGTTGACCTCACGGAAATAATCCAGATCCGTATCGTGTTCCAGGGTCAGGGATTCGGCAGAGGCATCCAGCTTGAAGTTGGGCAGCCCCATGGCCAACCCTACAGTCACCAAAAACACCGCCAGCAGGGTGGCGATAGGGTGGCGTAGAACAATGGATTCGTACCAGTTAAACAACTGTTTTGACATGAAAAGTCCTTGCTGACAAATGCTGCGTCACCATGGCGCAGAAAAAAGCGCGGTATTATGACGGAGAACGCAGCAGCAAGTCATACCCTTTGTGGTAAACAAACGTTAACTGCTTCCCGCTAAATCGATAGAATTTGTTGATATTGCATACCTATAAACTCTAAAAACGGTAACTCGATGACAGATCTGCAAGGTGTTTTGCTGGACACCGATACCTTTGGTACCGACGATTTAGACCTGAACACGATCCATGAGTTGCCCCTTCAGTGGCAAAGTTATGGCAATACCACCCCTGAACAGGTGATTGAACGCCTGGCTGGTGCACACGTCGTGGTTACCAATAAGGTACCGATCAGTGCTGAAGTGCTGGCTGCAATCCCTCAACTCAGGATGATTGTGGTTGCCGCCACTGGCACCAACAATATCGATCTGGTTGCGGCCAAAGCCGCCGGTGTTGTGGTGAGCAATTGTGTGGCCTACGGCAGCAACAGCGTGGCCCAGCACACAGTTGCGTTGATGTTGGCCCTGAGCAGTAGAATCTTCGACTATCACCGGGACGTGATGGCGGGTCGCTGGCAACAAAGCCCCATGTTTTGTCGTCTGGACTATCCCGCTCAGGAACTGTCGGGCAAAACACTGGGTATTGTCGGCTATGGTGAACTGGGCAAGGGAGTCGCCCACATTGCCGAAGCGCTATCCATGGATATACAGGTGGCGGCGCTTCCAGGCCGTGAAGGACCTGGGCGAATACCCTTGCAAGAGTTACTGCCGCAGGTTGATGTATTGAGCTTGCATTGCCCGCTCACCCCCGAGACCCACAACCTGATTGATGCCCCTCAGTTGGCGGCGATGAAATCCACCGCACTGTTGTTGAACGTTGCCCGCGGCGGCATTGTCAATGAACAGGCATTGGCCGATGCATTGCGCACCGGCCAAATTGCCGGTGCGGCTGTGGATGTACTGACGGAGGAGCCTCCGAAAAACGGCAACCCGCTGCTTGCCAATGATTTGCCCAATCTGCTGATAACCCCGCATTGCGCCTGGGGTGGCAGACAGGCCCGACAAACCCTGATTGAGCAGGTCGCGGAAAACATTCGCGGCTTTTTGGCGGGCCAACCCAAACGTCTGGTGGAATAAAAATGCACATAACCGAACTGATTGCGTTCCTGACTATATTGCTGGTGGCCAGTCTGGCCACGCCGCCGGTGGCTCGGCTGTTGCGGTTGCCAGTGGCCACGTTATTGGTGGTGGTCGGCTATCTGGCCTCTGAAATTTACATTGGCTTTGGTGGCGATACCGGCATACGCGCCAACAGCTTTCAGCCGCTGATCTTTTATGTGTTCCTACCTATCCTGATTTTTGACTCCGCCTACCACCTCAACGCCAAACAGCTGCTGCGCAATTTGCCCGCGGTGCTGTGGATGGCTATTTTGGGTATGGGCTTAACGGCGCTGCTCACCGCTGTGGGGGTGTATTTTGGCATCAACCACCCTACGGGTTTCCCCTGGACCACTGCTCTGGTGTGTGGTGCCTTGCTGGCCGCGACCGATCCGGTTGCGGTAGTTGCGCAGATCAAAAGCAGCAACGCCCCTCAGCAATTGGAAACCCTGCTGGAGGGAGAGAGTTTGTTCAATGATGCCACCGCGGTGGTGATGTTCTCCTTATTTATCACTCTTGCGGTGGGTGATGCAGAGGCAGTGACGACCAGCTCCGCGCTATTGGATTTCGCTCGTTTGTTTTTTGGCGGCATCGGCTTTGGCTTGGTGACCGGTTATCTGGCCAGTTTGTTGAGCAGGCTACTGAAAGACGGCTACAGTGCCCCGATACTGACGCTGCTGCTCGCCTACGGTACTTTTTATGTGGGCGAACACTGGTTACATGTGTCCGGCATTATGGCGGTACTGGCAGCGGGTTTGGTGCTTGGTCACAATCACCAGCGGGTACTGGATAAACAACAGGCGCTGCCACTCAAGCAGCTGTGGGGGTTGCTGGGGCAGCTGGGTAATAACCTGGTGTTTTTGCTGATGGGAGTCACCGTCAGCCTGGCCATGTTTACCCAACGCTGGCTGGCGATCCTTATTGCCATTGGTGTGGTGGTGGTTGCCCGGATTATCAGCACCTGGCTGAGCCTTAAAGCGGCCCAATTGACCCCCGCCGGTGAACCGGTACCGAAAGCCTATCAACCAGTGCTGATGTGGGGTGGCCTGAGAGGTGTGGTGGCCATTGCGTTGGCATTGTCACTGCCAACCGATATGCAAGGCTGGTGGACGGTGCAGTCCATTGCGTTTGGGGTGGTGGTGTTCTCACTGTTTATTCAGGCGCCCAGTAACCAGTGGTTGCTGAATCGGTTGAAGGATAAGGTTTAGTATCTTTTTTCGGGGGTTAGTGGATTTTCTGCCCTGACTTTTGTGGTCTGAAATACCTCATTCATGTAAGCTTCGTTCAGGCATTACCTATCCGGTTACGTCTATAGCAAATAGTGTTTCCTAATTGCCCTCCCATAATTTTAGATATCCCATAATCTGTCAGTCCAAGGAAAATTGCACATGGATTGTTTACATCGTCTGTTGTTGTTGATCGGTTTTATAGTACTAAGCGCCTGTGGCGGCGGAGGTGGCGGTAGTAATACCGTTCAGCCCCCCGTTGTAAATACACCACCAACGGCAAACGCAGGTGCCAACCAAACAGTCAACGAAAGCACTTTGGTGCAATTAGAAGGGGCTGGAAGTGACGCCGAAGGCGGGGTCAGTTTTGCTTGGTCACAGGTCAGTGGGCCGGCGGTTGCTCTATCTGATAGCACAGTCAGCAACCCCAGTTTTCGAGCGCCGGTCGTGGATATTGGTACATCGGCAGAAATTCAGTTGATGCTGGAGGTAACAGATAGCGGTGGCCTCAGCACCAGCGATACCGTCACCATTGATGCCAATTCCAATGATTTTTTTGTTTTTATCGCCGATCCGGACCAAATAGGTGCCAGGGAATTGTTTGCTTATAACCCTGAATCCGCCACTTTGTCCAAATTAAGCCAGACGTTAGAGCCTGGCGACGAAATCAGAACATTTGTTATTGCTCCTGACCGTCGCCATGTTGGCTATCGTATCGATCATGCCAATGATGAGGGCTCTGTTTATGTTGTGTCCCCAGATGGCTCTGGGCGGCAATTAATCACCCGTGGACTGGGGGTTAGTTATGGTTGGGCCCCTGATGGTTCACGGCTGCATTTTAGGCAACGTAATGCCTTTACTCGTGTTTGGGAGCTGTTTACCTCTTTCCCCGACGGTTCTGGGCAGGTAAAAGTTAGCCTTGCCACTACAGGGTTCGGCGTCAGTTCCAGTCGGGGAGTGCGTCCAGTCTGGGCACCCGATTCTTCACGCATTTTGTACGCTGAAGATCGTGAAGGTATTAGGGGTCTTTATACAGTGCGCCCGGATGGTACGGACAATATCAGAATTAATAGCCCGTTAACCTCTGTAAACGACTTTGTCGGTTCTTCAGCTTGGGCTCCGGACGGCTCACGCATAGCCTACGCGATGAGTATTGCCGGTGGTTCGACAGAGGTTTTCACGGCGCTGCCTGACGCTTCCTCCGAGCCTGTAAGAGTCAGCCGTATAGACGAAAATAATGAAACTTTTGGGTTTTTGTTGTGGCTGTTTGATTCTTCCCGAATTACTTTCAGTGCTTTTTCGACGCTGACGGAAGAGCAGCGCTATTATGTCAACGAACCGGATGGAGGTAGTTTGACTCTGGCGGCCTCTAGCCCTTCGGGTATTCTTAGGAGTGTTCAGTTTTCTCCCTCAGTGTCTTTTGATTCTAACCATATTGGCTTTCTGGCGAATTCTAATGGCCCGGTAGAACTGTTTAGCGTTGCCGCTGATGGTACAGACCTGAATCGCGTTAATGGTGAATTAGTCACTGGTGGCCGGGTCAGTGAAGATATCGAGAGCCTGTGGCGTTGGTCCCCGGACTCTTCTCGTCTGAGCTACTGGGCTGACCAGGATATTCAGGGAAGGCTTGAGCTATACACCTCACAAATAGATGGCAGTGGCAATGTGAAAGTCAACCAGGCTTTGACTGGCACAGAAGAACTGTTTGAGTCCTGTTGGTCGCCGGACTCGTCTCGTATCACTTATCGAACCCACGTCGGCGACTTTAGCCCTTCGCCATCACCCAGGATTTTTTCAGCACTGCCGGATGGTTCAGATACCCATGAGCTGCCATTGCCTACAGGTGCCAGTAGCTTTGTTGATCTTCTGCCCTGGTCTTCGGATTCGGCGTATTTTTTGTTTCAAACCGCAGGGCAAAATCCGACATCCAGTAACCTGTATTCTGCATCACCAGATGGCCGCCAGGTAGCATTGCTCAATGATACCCAAGCGGATTCGATTGCTGATACGTTCTGGTCGCCTGACGGTTCACAGGTTATTTATTCTCTGACCAACTCATCAGGTACGGACTCTTATATCGCTACAGCAGACGGTTCGAGCATCGTCAATATAGGAGATGGCTTGGTCGACATCGGGCAATTTCGTACTTTGCGTTGGGCGCGCTCAATAGGGCCGACTCCGTTCGAATCTTGTATTTTCGACCAATTTTCCCCTTAAAACTTTATCGGGAGGAAATTCGCAAAAAAAGCGGTGTTAAAAACACCGCTTTTTTAAAGTGACAGTGGTTGCCTAATCAAGCCTCTTCTTGTTGAGCTTGACGCTCCTCACGGCGCTGCTGAATTTTTTCCCGACGCTGTTGCTTGCGCTCCATACGTTTTTGACGGTGTTCTTCCAATTGCTGCTTTTGTTCGTCGGTCAACAAATCGTGAATGCGGCCCTTCATTTCTGCCCGTTTCGCCACCAGCTGTCCGTGTAGCTCACCCTGTTGTGCCGCCAGGGCTTCAATTTCCGCCTGGCTGGCACCGTTGCGCACGGCTTCGCCCAGTGCTTTGCGTACTTCTCGGCTCTCCTTTTTCAGCTCGCGCATTTGCGGGCGCATTTCTTCGTGTATGGCACGTGCCTGTTCCCGTTGGCTTTGGTCCAGATTAAGGTGCTTGGCCATGCGTTTAAAAGTGTGCTCGGCGTGGTGGCCTCGGTGTTTGCCGCCCTTACCGGACTCTGCCAAAGTGGCCGTAGAAATGGTGAACGCGCCAACCAGGGCCAGGGCAATACCGGTTGCTTGTAATGTCTTCATGGGCTGTGTCTCCTGTGTTTGAGCCTGTTTAGAATGTGAAGCCAGTCTATGCTCGGCTGCTGTAAGAGAGGGTTTAGCCTGTGTAAGAAGGTGTAAATCTTTTGTAAATAGCAGTGTGTTCGCTTGGGATATGGCAACATAAGCCACTGATAAAGGGCGCGGAGAGCTGCATGGGGCAACACATTCTGATTGTCGATGACGATACTGAGCTGTGCGACATGGTGTCTGATTATTTGACCCTGGAGGGGTTTGCGACCACCTGTGTAAATGATGGTGAGCAAGGCGCACAAATGGGCTGCAGTGGCCACTTTGATGCAGTGGTGCTCGACGTGATGTTGCCGAAAATGAACGGTTTTGATGTGCTGCGCCAGGTTCGTGCCCGCTCCCGGTTGCCGGTGCTGATGCTCACTGCCCGCGGCGAGGAAATTGACCGTATTGTTGGCCTCGAAATGGGTGCTGATGACTATTTGCCGAAACCCTTTAGCCCTCGGGAATTGACGGCTCGGTTGAGGGCCATTTTGCGGCGTATGGATCGCAGTGCCGACAATCAGCAGGAATGCACTTTTGCAGGTTTGTGCTTGCAGCCCGGCTCCCGCCAGGCGACGCTGAACGGAATGGCTTTGGAACTCACCAGCTCTGAATACAACATTCTGTATACCCTGATCTCCCGTGCCGCTGAGGTAGTGACCAAAGAATTGATTTCCAGTGAAGCGCTGGGTAAACCGCTGGCTCGCTACGACCGCAGTATCGATATGCACATCAGCCACCTGCGCCGTAAGCTGTCCAGCGGCAGTTCTCAAGGGCCGACGATTGAAACCATTCGTGGTATTGGCTACCAGTTGATTGAGGCCAAATAGTGGGTAGGTTGTTCTGGAAACTATTCTCCGCCTACTGGCTGGCTTTTGTGGTGATTATTGCCGGCGCTGCTGTGGGTTTGAAATTGTACCGGCAGCACCTGATCGAAAACCTGTTTGAAAATTCCAGTCATCCAGAAGTAGTGACCATTGCCTACACCCTTCGCGACGAGGGCGAAGACGCTGCCCGTCGCCTGTTGCGTGAAATGCGCTCCTCCGGTGTTTCTCACCGCCGCCTCGGTTTGGTGGTTGTCGACGAAACTGGGCGCGACCTCAATGGCCGCAAAATTCGCCCGCATTTGATGCAGCGCTTAAAGCGGGCGCTGGATAAACCTCTGGTGTTTCCGCAGCGCAGGGTGACTGCGCCAAGCGGTAATCGCTATCGAGTGCTGTCACTGCGAGACCCCCAGGACCAACAGGCGCAGCAATCTTTGATGGGAGGATCATGGTTGGTGTTGCTGGTGTCTTTGTTGGTGAGCCTGGTGCTTTGCTTTTTGTTGGCCCGTTACCTGAGTCGGCCCATCAAACAACTGAGCCGGGCTACCCGCAGTTACTCTGGCGGCAATCTGGATATACGAGTGGCTGACGGAGTTGGGTCCAGGCGAGATGAAATTGCCGACCTGGCCCACGACTTCGACGCCATGGCCGCTAAGCTGCAAGAGCTTATCAATGGCCAGAAACAGCTGCTGACCGACGTATCCCATGAGTTAAGGTCGCCGTTGGCTCGGCTGCAAATGGCGGTTGGTCTGGCCCGCAAACGCCAGCAGCAAAGTTCGCTCAGCCCGGATGAGCTGGATCGATTCGAACGGGACATTAAACGCCTTGGAGAGTTGGTAGGCCAGGTACTGACATTGTCTCGCCTGGAAACCGGCCTTAATGCTCAGCCGCAAGAGGATTTGGTGGATGTGCGGGAGTTGCTGGCCGCCATTGTTGACGACGCTAACTACGAAGCTCGCAGCAAAACAGCGCAAGTGGTGTTGACGGCGAACATTCACCCGCAACTGTTGGCCAACGCGGAATTGTTGCACCAGGCACTGGAGAATGTGATTCGCAATGGCGTGCGTTATACGGAGCCGGGTACGGAAGTGACCGTCACCGTAGCTGCCAAAGATGAGGCCTGGTTTGATATCGAAGTTTGCGATGCCGGCCCCGGTGTCGCCGATGAGCTGCTGGACAAACTGTTCGACCCGTTTGTTCGCGGCAGTGCTGCCCGTGAGCGGGGTTCTAATGACCAAGGTTACGGTTTGGGGATGGCCATTACCAAGCGCGCCATCGAACACCACGGCGGCAGTGCTTTCGCCCAAAATCGTCGAAAAGGAGGGTTGTGCGTCACTGTTCGTCTACCTTACAGCGGTATCTCATTGTCTGACTGATGGCTGGCGTTGAGTTTGCCATTGCAAGACTGCATTATTGCGCCATGCTTCACCTCACCGTTTGATAAGGAACCGATATGGATTGGTCTACAGTCATTTTCTGGTTGGTCATTATTGGCATTGGCCTTTACGTGGCCTCTATTTACAACCGCTTGGTGCTGTTCAAAAACCGCTACCAAAATGCGTTTGCGCAAATAGAAGTTCAACTAAAACGCCGCTACGACCTGATCCCCAATTTGGTGGAAACCGCCAAAGGCTATCTCAAGCACGAAAGAGAAACTCTGGAAGCGGTCATCAGCGCCCGCAACAGCGCTCTTGCCGGCCTTAAAGCCGCTGCTGCTAACCCAGCCAGTGGGGCCGCTTTGCAGGAGTTGGCGGGTGCCGAGGGGGCTCTTGCCGGAGCGTTGGGCAAGCTCAATGTGGTCGTCGAGGCCTACCCGGATCTCAAAGCCAACGAAAACATGATGCAGCTGACCGAAGAACTGACTTCCACGGAAAACCGCGTCTCTTTTGCCCGCCAGTCTTTTAACGATTGCGTTACGGCCTACAACAGTTACCGGCAGAGCTTCCCACCAGTGATATTCGCCGGCTTTTTTGGCCATGGCAATGATGCCTCGCTGTTGGAATTTGAAGACAGCGAAGCCATCCAGCAGGCGCCCAAAGTCAGCTTTTAAACGCCAATTTTTAGCGACTAACCGCCAGGGATGTGCCAACAATGAATTTCTACCAACACCAAGACAGCGCCCGACGCAGTACCTGGCGGCTGGTGGCGCTGTTTTTGCTGGCGGTGCTCAGCTTGGTGGTACTCACCAACCTTCTGGTGGCTGCAGTTCTGGGTTACAACGGCAACTTGCAGGGGGTGGATCAAACCCTGTTTTTAAAAGTATCCATCGCCGTGATGGGCACCATTGGCCTGGTGATTCTGTTCAAGTGGCTACAGCTGCGGGGCGGCGGCAAAGTGGTGGCGGAGCAGATGGGTGGCGTATTGCTGAGCCGTGACAGCCGCGACCCGGATGAACGCCAATTACTGAATGTGGTGGAAGAAATGGCCATCGCCGCGGGCATGCCGGTACCTCCGGTGTACCTGCTGGAAGAATCGGGCATCAACGCGTTCGCCGCCGGCTACAGTGCCCGGGATGCAGTGATCGGTGTTACTCGGGGTGCCTTGCAAGCGTTGAATCGCGACCAGCTTCAGGGTGTGATTGGCCACGAGTTCAGCCATATTCTCCACGGCGATACCCGCATTAACCTGCGACTGATTGCTATATTGGCGGGCATTGTGTTCATCGGCCAGGCCGGTCGAATACTGATGCGCAGTTCCGGGCGCCGGTCTATGGTGCGCACAAGAAGCAAAAACGGTGGCGGCCTGGTACTGCTTGGCCTTGGGCTCACCGTGATTGGTTATCTGGGCGTGATGTTGGGTAATTTGATTCGCGCGGCAGTCAGTCGCCAGCGGGAATTTCTGGCGGATGCGTCCGCGGTGCAATATACACGCAACCCTGAGGGTATTGCCGGTGCGCTACAAGTGATTGGTGGCAGCACTGCCAAGTCCTACATGCAAAGCAATCGTGCCGAGCAAAACAGCCATTTGTTTTTTGGTAGCGTACTGCTGCGCAAAGCTCGCTCTGCGTTTGCTACCCACCCACCTCTGGAACAGCGCATCCAACGTATATTGCCGGACTGGGACGGGGAATTTATAGAGCCTTCCACTCAATCTGCATCGAGCGATGTGCAGCCAACGGTCAGTCAGTTTGCCGGTGGTGACATGGCAAACTTGCAGCAACAAGTGCCGTTGGCCGGGCAGCTGACCGAGGCTAATCTTAAGCAAGGGCGACAACTGATTGCCGGACTGCCCAAGGTGTTGGACCAGGCCAGCCGCCACCCTTATTACGCCAGGGCACTGGTGTTGGCGATGGTGGTAAGCAAGAAGCCGGGAGAACTGCAACAACGGCAACTAACATTTGTAGACGATGGTATTCGTCTGCGCCAGCGGGTTGAATCGCTGCTGCCAGCGGTTGCTAAATTGAAAGCCGAGCAGCGTTTGCCATTGCTTGAGCTGGCAGTACCCGTGCTCAAACAGCAATCTTTTCGTCAGTACCAACAATTTGAGCATTATCTGCAAGAAGTGGTCGCTGCCGATGGTGAACTGGACCCTTTTGAATGGATGTTGCAGCGCCTGCTTTCCGACTATCTGGAAAGTAGCTACAGCCTCCCGGGTAAACAAGGCCGAAGCATCGATTCCCTTTATCGGGTCAGCAAAGAGTGCTTTCAGCTGATGAGCCTGGTGGCCCATCAGGGTCACAAAAGTTACTACCCAGCGGAAACGGCATTTTTTAAAGCCTTGAATGTGCTCAATATCGGGCCTTCTCCCATTGTCCGTGAGCAGGAGCTGAGCCTGCCAGCTATCGACGCCGCTCTTAATCGTCTGCAACGGTTGCAGGCGCCACTCAAAGAACGCCTGCTAAAAGCCTGCGCCGCCTGCATCGAACACGATAATCAAGTGACAGCCAGGGAGCGGGAATGGCTGCGTGTGGTGGCGGTAGCGTTGGACTGTCCGATGCCGGTGTTAAGTGCCTGAGCATAGGACCATTTGTGATGACAGAGACGGGATCGCCTTTATATAAACTGACTCTGATTGTGTTAAGTGTTTATGTACTCTTTGCTCTGCTCATAGAGGCATTTTGGATATCAGATCCAGAGATAAAAAAGATTCTTCAGTATGTTGACTTCTTTATCTGCCTTTTATTCTTGATTGATTTCTTTATTTGCTTTTTTGCAGCCAAATCAAAAATTGAATATATGAAATGGGGTTGGATAGATTTGTTGGCCTCGATACCAGCATTGGATCCATTGAGATGGGGACGCCTTTCAAAAGTTATTCGTATAATTCGATACCTCAGGGCAATAAAATCTATTCGTGTCCTTGTAGGAAGTCTGCATGCAAATAAATTTGAAACACTAACGCTTTGTGTGTTTTTAGTGGTGTTCTTTGCCTTTTCATTGTCTGCAGCATTTATTTTGGAGTTCGAGCGGGACTATAACTCCAATATATCGACAGCTGAGTCAGCATTGTGGTGGGCGTTCTTGAATTTAATGAATGCAAAATCATCTATTAGTCATGCGGTTAGTCCTGAAGGCGTGACCATGACGATTGTGCTTAATAAGGTTGGCTTGTTAGTTTTTGCTTATCTGAATTCAATGATCGTAGCTTGGCTTGTTTTACAAAAAAAGAATAGCACCAAACTCTCAAGTGACGTCTGCGATGATAACTAAACCACCACCATATTATTGCGATGAATCAATTCCTCGGAATCAATAAACCCCAATAACTCAGCAATTTCGCGACTGTTTTTACCACAAATTCTGGCGCTGTCTTCAGCGCTGTAATTCACCAGGCCACGAGCCACCTCTCGGCCGTTGTTATCCACACAGCGCACCAGGTCGCCGCGTTGGAATTGACCGGTTACGTTGGTCACTCCAATAGGCAATAGGCTTTTGCCTTGCTGTTGCAATACTTTAACGGCGCCGTCATCGAGAGTAAGGGTGCCGCGAAACTGCAGTTGACCGGCAAGCCATTGCTTGCGAGCGGCCACTGGTTGTTCGTCGGCGCGCAAACAGGTGCCCAGGTTTTCGCCGCCGTGCAAACGCTTGAGAATATCAGTTTCATGTCCCCAAGCGATTAGGGTGTGGGCACCGGAGCGAGCCGCCAGGCGCGCAGCCCGCAGCTTGGTTACCATGCCGCCGCGCCCCAGGGTGCCACCGCCGCTGGCCAGTTTGTCCAGGCTGCTATTGGCGGCGCGCTCTTCGCTAATCAGCTCGGCGTCTGGGTTGTTGCGTGGGTCGGCGCTGTACAAACCTTTCTGGTCCGTGAGTATGGTGAGTGTGTCCGCTTCCACCAGATTGGCCACTAGCGCACCCAGGGTGTCGTTGTCACCAAAGCGAATTTCATCGGTTACCACGGTATCGTTTTCGTTAATGACCGGAATAACGCCCAAATCCAGCAGCGCACGCAGGGTACTGCGAGCATTCAGGTAGCGACGGCGGTTAGACAAGTCATCGTGAGTCAGCAGGATTTGCGCGGTTTGCAGATCGTGTTGTTGCAGTGCGCTCTGCCAGGTTTGCACCAGCCCCATCTGGCCCACGGCAGCAACCGCTTGTAGCTGATGAATGGTGTCTGGCCGCTGTTTGAGCCCCAGTTGGCTGAGACCGGCAGCCACCGCTCCGGAGGACACCAACACCACTTCAACGCCCTGACCTCGCAGAAACGCCAGTTGCTGTGCCCATTGGCCGATGGCGTCACTGTCCAGACACTGTCCATTGTCGGTGAGCAGGGCGCTGCCGATTTTGACTACCCAGCGGCGGCTGTTGTTAAGTTGACTGCGGATATTCATGGGTACTAATTACGGTGCTTATGTTCATGGTGCGGCTCGGTTGCGGACTGTATCACAGGCTGTCAATAAACAGGGCATCAAGTCAGCAGTGAACCGGGTACCACTTGCGGTGACACGCCGTGCCTTCCTTATAAAATAAGCATCCCTGCTGGCCACAGTCACGGCAAGTGGCACCCGATTCATCGCTTGCAGTGATACGTAGAGCAACATTCGGTTGTACCCTTTTCTCCTCCGCTTGGGTATTATCGCCGCCATGGATATTTCTACGTATATGAATGAAACCGGCCAGCGGGCGCGTCAGGCGTCCCGGGCCGTTGCTCGCGCCACCAGCGAGCAAAAAAATCGTGCCCTGCTGGCCATGGCCGCAGCGCTGGACAGTGCCCGCGAGGAATTGCTGGTGGCCAATCAAAAAGACCTTGAGGCAGGGCGTGAATCCGGCCTGGATGCGGCTTTGCTGGATCGTCTGGCACTGGATAACAACCGTATCGATGGCATGTTGGAAGGCCTGCGCCAAGTGGCTGGCCTTGAAGATCCCATCGGTGAAATCAGTGATTTGCGCTATCGTCCCACCGGTATTCAGTTGGGCAAAATGCGCGTGCCTTTGGGGGTGGTGGGTATTATTTACGAATCTCGCCCCAATGTGACCATCGACGCCGCCAGTTTGTGCTTGAAATCCGGCAATGCGGCTATTTTGCGTGGTGGCAGTGAAGCCATTAATAGCAATTGCGCCATTGCCCGTTGTGTAGCGGCGGGGCTGACTGAAGCAGGGCTGCCAGAAAATGCGATACAGCTGATTGAAACCACCGACCGCGCAGCGGTAGGCCAGCTGATTACCATGCCAGACTATGTGGATGTGATTATTCCCCGCGGCGGTCGCGGCCTGATTGAACGCATCAGCAACGATGCGCGGGTACCGGTTATCAAGCACCTGGACGGTATTTGCCACGTGTACATTGATGACGCTGCGGATCTGGAGAAGGCCTTTAACATTGCCTTTAACGCCAAGACCCATCGCTATGGTGTATGTAACGCCATGGAAACCCTGTTGGTGGCGGATGCGGTAGCCAGCGAGATTCTGCCGCGCCTGGCCCAGGCTTACGGGGACAAAGGGGTGGAGCTGCGAGGCTGCGAGCGTACCCAACAGCTGATTACCTGCACCCCGGCCAGCGAGGAGGATTGGGTCACAGAGTATTTGGGCCCGGTGCTGTCCATTCGTGTGGTAACAGATGCAGATGAAGCCATGGACCATATCGCTCAGTACAGCTCTGGCCATACTGAGTCCATCGTGACCGAAAATTACACCACCGGTCGCCGTTTTCTGGCGGAAGTGGATTCCAGCTCGGTGATGATTAATGCGTCCACTCGTTTTGCCGATGGCTTTGAGTACGGGCTGGGTGCCGAGATCGGCATCTCCACCGACAAATTCCACGCTCGCGGCCCAGTGGGACTGGAAGGGCTGACCTCCCAAAAGTGGATTGTGTTTGGCGATGGCCAGATCAGGCAGTAACCGTTGAGCCATCGCTCACCGTCCCAGCGGCTCGCTGTGGGTCTGTTTGGGGGTACCTTCAACCCGGTACATATCGGCCACCTGCGCTCGGCGTTGGAACTCCGCCAGCATCTGCAACTGGATGAAATGCGCTTGATGCCTTGTGCGCTGCCTCCTCATCGGGATGCTCCGGAGGTAACCGCAGAGCATCGCCTGGCCATGCTGCAATTGGCGCTGGTGGATGAGCCCGGTTTGCAAGTGGACGATCGGGAACTGCGTCGCGCAAAAACCAATGGTGACCGGCCTTCTTATACCATCGATTCTGTCATTGAGTTGCGCGCCGAATTGGGCCCGCAGGCTGTGATCTGCCTATGTGTTGGCATGGATTCCCTGTTATCTCTGGACAGCTGGCACCGCTGGCGCGAACTGCTGGATTTTGCGCATTTGGTCGTGGTGGCTCGGCCCGGCTGGAGCCTGCCAGACAGTGGCCCGATCGCTCAATGGCTGGCAGATTATCGTGTTGAACAGCTACAACAGCTGCTGGAGCAGCCTTGTGGCGGCGTCTGGTTGGAGCAGTTAACGCTGCTGCCAGTATCATCCACAGGTATTCGCCAGGCACTGGTGAAGTCAGAATCGGTGCGTTACCTGTTGCCAGAGCCGGTAATAAGCTACATTAAAGAACACAACCTGTACAAAAAGGTGAGTTGAAAGATGGTTTGGAAAAATTTATGAGTCAAGGTTTGCAGGAACTGGTTATCGATGCCCTGGAAGGCGTTAAAGCAAAAGATGTTGTCACTCTGGACGTGAGTGGTTTGAGCGATGTGATGGATACCATGATCGTCGCCAGTGGCACGTCCAACCGCCATGTTAAAGCCCTGGCCGACAACGTTACTCACGAGGCCAAGGCCGCCGGCTTCCAGCCATTGGGAGTGGAGGGTGCCGACCGCGCAGAGTGGGTGCTGGTGGATCTCGGTGATGTGGTGGTGCACATTATGTTGCCGGCCACCCGTGTGTTTTACGATTTGGAAAAACTCTGGTCCATGCGCCCGGATGATGTTGGTAAAGAACAGCAGTAACTGCCGAAACCATGCGCCTGAAAATTATTGCTGTTGGCACCAAAATGCCTTCGTGGGTAGAGGCTGGTGTTGCTGAATACAGCAAGCGCCTGCCCCCGGAATTAAAACTGGAGTGGCACGAGCTACCTCTTGGCCAACGTGGTAAAGGGGCCGACCTCAAGCGGGCCATTGCCCGGGAGGGGGAGGCCATGCTCAAGGCCATCGGCCACAATGATCGGGTGGTGGCGCTGGATGTCAAAGGCAAACCCTGGAGCACCGAACAGCTGGCCGGTCAATTAAGCGACTGGCAGTTTCAGGGCTGTGATTACAGTTTTTTGATCGGTGGCCCCGATGGTTTGGCGGCACCCTGTCTGGCCAGAGCGGATGCCAAGTGGTCGCTGTCACCGCTGACGCTGCCACACCCGCTGGTGCGTATCCTGCTGGCAGAGCAGCTGTACCGTGCCTGGACGATTAACGTGGGTCATCCCTACCATAAATAATGAAGCGAGCATCCTCCGCCTTGTGTCCTCCGGAGTATAACCATTAACCAGAAGCTTAAAGATTCCCAGCGGGAGAGGTCACTGTACGCCATGCGCTTGCTGGTGGCTGCGTTGGTGGTGGTTGGTCTGACTCTGGCTT